>NZ_CP070614.1:0-300000 GCF_017068395.1 Rhodococcus pseudokoreensis
TCGGTTTCGGTGTTGCTCATCTGTGCAGGCGGCACGGGGTCCGACGGTGCGAACATTCCTTGCGGTCCTTCGCCGCGTGCTGCTCATCAGATCGAAACCAGTGGAGGCGGCCGACATCGCCCACGGGAACCGCAAGGCAGACGCGAACAGTGAGAGGCGATGCGCCAGCAACGCGGTGACGGATCATCAGCGAGGACCGGCATCTCGAGTTCATCGCGGCTCATCGCCGAAATGAACGCCACCACACCACCACGTCGTTCACCACGCCATACCGTGTCCAGGTACCTAGCGCGTACCGGTCTTACGCCGAGCTCCAGCCTTGAGCGAGTGCCTCGGTCACGAAAGGCAGTCCGCCGGTCAACTTCCGCATCTCGTCCGCACGCTTACGCGGGTCGTCGCCGAGCTGGTCAGGATCGAGCCCGAACCGGCGAGCCAGCGCATCGGTGATCCACACCTGGCCTGGCTCACTCCATCGATCATTGACCGCGGTCCCCAGATTGAGGGTGTGCGCCAGCTCGGCGACATGGCCCACATGGCTGAACTCTTCGGGAAGGTCGCGGCGAGTGCCGTCCGGCAACCAAATGCCATCGACATCGACGATCGCAGCGGTCGCGGTGAAGGACGCGCGCGTGCGTGCGGTCTTCCGCGGTTGTGTCGTCTGGACTTCGGCCGGAGCTCGACCGTGGGCCGGTTGTTCGCGGGGTTCTTCCGTCGGCTCCGGAACCGGT
Organism: Rhodococcus pseudokoreensis; assembly: GCF_017068395.1. Lineage (NCBI taxonomy): Bacteria > Bacillati > Actinomycetota > Actinomycetes > Mycobacteriales > Nocardiaceae > Rhodococcus > Rhodococcus pseudokoreensis. Next base: position 729 of record NZ_CP070614.1, read on the forward strand.
GCCGACACCGGCTTCTGCACCGGTTCTTCCGCCGGCGTAGAAGGAATGGACGGCGCCTGACTGTTCGCGCGGGCAGCGACCGCTGCACTCCGCGTCGCCGCGGTGCTCCGCGTCCAGCAGGTGATGTGGACGGGCAAACCCTCGTATCCCACACCGGCAGGAGTGCCACACATCAGACACGGCACTGCGCCCATGAAAGTCTCGAGCTTTGCGCGATGCCCCTCGGCATCTGACGACTCCACAGCCTCAGCCTCCTCAACATCTTCGGTGAGCGTCATGGACTCTATGTCCGAATCACGACGCCCAGCGCTGGACTCGAGTAGTCCCAGCAGGTCAGCGGGCCGATCCGCATCGACGTCATTACGCCCTGTCGGATCCGGGCTGCTGTCGCCGGTAACTGCAGGAGTGTGCCCGCCATCAGGATCGTCACCGATCACTGCCCACAACCGAAGCGAGGTCAGGCGTTGGCGCCGCCCCTCACAATGGATAGTGCGCTGGACCGTGTACCGCGGCGTCTTCCCTGCCCGCTCCTCCGCGATCAAAATGCCCTCGTCGTATAGGGCCCGAAGCGCAGTGCCACGGTCGATTTGCGGGGCATCCGACATGGTCCCCGCAACCGCCTTGAGTACCTGCTCGAGCGCTGTCGACTCGATCAGCAGCTGCGCTTCCCCACCATCACGAGGCCCCGGATCCGACAACACATATCCCAGACGAATCCCACGTGCATCATCACGCCACTTGGTAATCCCCTGATACTCGCCAACGTTGGTGCGCCGCCACCCCAGACGTCCCGCCAAAGGCGACTCAGGCGCCTGCCCTGTCCGTACGTCGTCGACATACGCCAGTCCGGTACGGAGAGCGTGAGCAAGCAGCTCCCGCACCCGTGCCCCCGTACGCGATGGCAGATCCGGATCCGAGGCTGCGGCAAGGGCATCAGTAAGCCCACCGCGAACGATCTGCAGGATCTGTTCGACCTCATCCTGTGACAGGGCGCCGGCGTCGAGGAGGAAACGGGTCATCGCAACCCAGCCACCCCACATCTCACCGACCGCCTCCGCTTGGCGGACACTCTCTCCCGAATCGCGCAGGACCTTCGCATATGCCGCAGCCTCGGCGAAGGCATCAACGCGCACCTGCTCGAGATTCGCGGCCAAGTACTGCAAGAAACTCGCCATCAGCAGCGCTCGACCGTGACGACTCTCGTCCCGGTCGAGGTCCGTGAGCACTTCGAGGCTGATCTCATCCTTTTGCAGCGGAACTGCCAGCATGCGCTGTGCACCGGACCCGGGCCGCGGCATGACCTCGGAGGTCACGATCGCGGAGGCGCGCGGTGGTGTTCCGTCCAGGATGCTGAGACCGTCACGAGACGAACGCGAACGCTGCTCCCCGTTGTGCACCATCCGGGCGAACTCTTCGAGGCTCTTCTGTGCCGCACCCCAGTCCCGGGTAGGCGCGACGTCATCTGCCCAGTACAGTGCGTCCTTCGCTGAATGCAGCTTGATACGAAGCGCGTTGAGGGTGTCACCATTGCCCGACATCGACGACGCAGGTCGCCGCCGGTCCCACAGCTCACCCCAGTGATGCATCCCAATCGACGCCGTCGACGTCTTGTACGACCCAGGCGATCCCACCAGCAGCAACACCCACGGATTCGGGCCCAATGCCGACCGGTAGACATGGCCGAGCAGGGCCGAGGAAATCCGTGTGGGCAAAGTCGTCAGCATCGCCGCGGAGTCCGTTAGGAACGCATGTCGCAGCCTCCCGGACTCTTGGCTCGGCGCGGGCAGGTCGTAGCGCGCAAGCGGACCGCTGAGCAAGACCGGAGCGTTGCGCGCCCCCTCAGCGCTGATCGCCCCGCCGGCATGGACGAAGAACCACTCCCCCGCCGCATCACGTCGCCACCCGGTCGATCGGAAACGCACTGTCCGGGTAATGGTGCCACCGGCGACCTTGAGAGCGTCCCGCAACTTCGCCACACCCGAGGGTTTGGAATCGTAGGCGGGCGGTCCAGGCAGAGACTCCACCCAACCGCAGTCCCGATAGTCAATCGCATCGATCCGCAGACGCATGAATTCGCCGGAATCTGGATGCGTGTATCCGATGATCACGGCAGAAAGCTGCTCAGGAGCAGGCGGATTGGCCTCCTTCTGCCCCAGCATCCCTTCGCGGCCCATTAACTTCGGTGCATCGACATCGACGGAGTCATCGTGGGCTTCGAGATACTCCATTTCCACGATTCGGGCATCGATCCCGAGAACGAGTTTGGCCTGCTCGTCACCATCTTTGTTGGTGGTGATCTCGACGAGCTGACGATCGACGATCCGGAACATGGGAGCAGAAATCGCGACACCCCGACGAGACTGCTTCTCCCCGACTGGCGCCGATGCTCCCGCCTCGAACACCCCGGTGTGTCCGTGCTCGCGAGGTGAACCCCCCGAACCGCTGTCAGCAACCTCACCATTAGCGTGAACAACGTCCTCTTCGAGCGACTGCTCATGCTGCAGCGACGGCGGCACCGGAACTTTCGCCACGTCATGGGCGAGACGGGCAGCGCTACGGGCGAGCCGCCACATCGCCACCGCCTCATCGGCCGCGGTGCCCGCCCACTCTGTCCCGGCCTCAGCTGCCTGCCGCCGCGTGTGATCAACGACGTCACGCAAGGCTTCGAACCGGATCTCAGCCTCAGCAGCCCACCGTTTTGCTCGCTTGAATTCGAGCTCATCGTTCCCCTGGGCGTCGGCAAGTTCTGCCCTGGCCTGCGCCTCGGCCGCGGCCTTTTCGACCAACACGGCCTTCGCGCGGGCCATCCCGGCGATCGAATGAGCAGCGACCTCGCTGGCAGTGACAGGGATCAGACCCCCGAACTCAACGTCATGAGCCCACAGGCCAGCCTCGACATGATCCGTGAAATCCGACTTCGCAACGACCGTGCCCGGAAGTAGCAGGTCAACCTTTGCGCCGACTCCTCCCAGGAGCGAAACAAGGTCAACGCCCCGGTCCCAACCAGCGTCGTCGCGATCGAGCACAACACGCACCGTCGCCCCAGCGAGCAGCTCTGCACACTCGGACGGGAACGCCCGCCCACCCTGAGCATTGGTAGTGGCAACCAGGCCGAGCCGCTCGGCGGTGGCAACGTCCTTCTCCCCCTCGACCAGCCATATCGGTTGACCAGCAGCAACGGCAGCGATCACTGCCGGCATGCGATACAGCACCCGCGCGAACCCACGAGGCTTCTGCTTCACCCGCCGCCCGAGCGCATTGATGAACACCTGCCGAAATTGCTTGTGTCGCCCGAACTCGCAGGTCGTGCACTCTTCTCGCACCACTTCCTGCACCAGACTGCCGTCGGCATCGGTATAGGGATAGACCTCGACCTGTTCCCAGGTGTGCTCGACCTCGGCTGCCGCGCTTTTCTGCACGATGGCCTTCGGGAGCGCCCCCAACCTTCCCCGGCGCTGCCCGCCAATGCGCTGCAGCGGGGACCGTCCGACGCGCTTACCAGCAGGCCGAGACGGCAACGGCACGTCGAACAGGTCGCCAAGCGAAATCCCCAACGCACCGGCAAGGTCTTTCCCACTCGCCCCGCAGCCGTGGCAGTGCAACAGAACCTTGCCGCCATGACCGTCGTCGGTCCACGTCACCGAAAGAGAAGCGTGTGCATCGTCGTGAACCGGACACCGCGCCGAGAACTGCGTATCGCTGCGGATCTTCATTCCGCCGGCAGGTTCCAGCAGGTTACGCAGATTTTCGATCGACCACATGCGCCCACGAGACGACGGGATCGACCGCATGCGCCGGCGGGCCGACATTGATTGGACTCGGTCTTCGCCGACCGAGACGGACGGGGAAGTCACATCACCTCACCACCGACACGACGTGGTATACGTCGCAAGGTATGGGTGTGCCCATGTTGTGGGCTATCATTGGAATTGACCACCTTCCGATTTGTCGGTGCGGCCACCTACGAGTTGGTTTGGTCGGGGAACTGCCAGGTTCCCGTGGAAGTGCGAGTGAATTGCCCCCCTCCGCCGCCAAGCATGGGGGGCTTTTCGCTGTCTACGGACCCATCACGCGCCCTTGGCGAGCTGAGCAGTCCGCTGAGAAGCGTTCTGAACCTCGACTTCGAGCAGGCGCAGTTGATCCGGGTTGAGCTTCTTCGAAATGTATTCGGGCACGTCAAGCCCATGAACGAGCGCAAGAATGAGCGCCGAATAGTCGCCAGCAGGGATCCCCAATTCCTCCGCCCGCTGCTCATATAAGCGATGCTGCGGAAGGGGCGCACGGAGGGAGATCTGCCCGCGTGGTCCTTTGTGTCGCATTGCCATGAGGCAACACTAGAGCGAATCTGAATCAGCTTTAGGAATTGGGGTTGCGTCGGCGTGTCGCCAAAGTTCTGCTTACTCAGTATCGACGGCATATGTCCTCCTCGCGCCTGGCTACACCTCTATCTGAGGTAGATCGGCCTCGACCGGCCCTGTGACATTCCCGCGCAAACTTTCTTCGTGAGCTCCGAAGACGCACGACGCAACGTGTTGTGTCCTGCTTTTACGCGCGATCTGCCGCGAAATGAGTGGGGAGCATGGGGAGCGTTTCAAAGATCATGGTCAGGACATAAAAAATGCTCCCCACCATGGTGGGGAGCATGGTGGGGAGCACGGTGGGGAGCGCGGGAGCAAGACGCTCGAATGTGCGCGCGGAGCAGTTTTCAGCGAGTAGAAGAATCGGGCAACGTGCCAAGTTTCAACTGCAACGCCAAGGCGACAACGATGCTGCGGTTCGGCGCACCGAGTTCGTCCTTCTTGCGATCGAGCCAGTCGCGCTGTTCCTTGCTGAACCGCAACTGGACCTGGATCCCGCCCCGTACCTTCTGCTTCTTTCGTCGCCGCGGAACGGTTCCGACCGGCTTGCTGGGCTGCCGGAGAATGAGGGCAACCTCGTCGATGCGCTCCTCGAGTGCTTCTTCGGCGACATCTGCGTAAGTGCCGCCGATTCGGCCCTTTTCAGCCTTGAGTGCCTTCAAAGTGGGTGCATCGAGATACACGGGCATGTTCTCGATGCTCTCGTCACCCTGAGCCTCCGTTGGCGTATCGGTGTCATTCAGGGCGTCATCAGGCTCCGTGCTCGTCTTGATGGTGTCTGAAGTCTCTGCGGCGACGGTGTCCACAGCAGCGTTCGCGCGCGCCGTCTGGGCGATGCTGGAGCCGACGGAGTGCGGTTCTGTGATCGTCGCCGTGGTCAGTCCGTCTGCTACGAGTCGGGCATGAACATCGGAATCACCTGTGACTGCATCGCTTACCTGCTCGGTCGTGGCAAGAGAGGACGTCCTGCTCTCGACATCGGACGGTGCGGGCACCGTCGTGGCGGGTCGCTCGATCGGTGCTGGAGGCTCAGTCGCGGGTTTTGGGGCGTCCGGTCGGGCCTGTAGGAAAGTGGCCAGGCCCTCCCCTCGCTTCGGGGCGGGCGGCGCCGCGAATGCCCCTTCGAGGCTCGCCGGCCGTCGGTTCCGAGACTTACTCGTCATGCGACGACCTCTTGTTCGGCATCGAACTCGCTCATCCGCGCGAAAATCTCCATCGTGAGCTGCTCGTAGTCCTCAGCCAGACCGGAGGCGCTTCTCGCAAGGTATTCGTCGACGGGCTTCTTCCCTGCCCGGAGCGCCGCAAGGCGACTGACCTGCGCATTCGCGGCTTCGGACTCGAGTTCGTGGGCCAGCAATCCCTTGTCCCGGAGGTCGTACGCCGCAGTCTCCAGATGACGGATTCTGGTGGCGAAGACGGGCGCTGCGGCGCCGATCATCTCGGTGACACGGTCCCGGACCGCCTCCTCGAGGCGCTTCGAGCGGGACCCGATCTGAAACAGTGCGACACCGGCGAGACGCAACGACGGGTTGGTTTTGCGAGCGACGGTGAACGCCTCGGCGACAGCCTGCAGGCCGCCGATGCTGGCTGAATCGGCGCGTGTGGGGATGACGAGCGCGCGGGTGCACTCGAGGGTGCCGTTGATGATCGCGGGATAGCCCGGCGGCAGGTCGAAGACGATGAGGTCATAGTCCGACGCAATGGGGCTCAACGACGCATGGAGCAGGTCACCGAAGGTATCGGGACGTTGTGAGGGGTCCTCCATGCGTGCAGCGCGTCCGGCGAGGACGTTCGTGATGTCTGCGAGTGCGCGACCGCCGGGTACGACGTCAAGGTTGGTGCGGACATTCTTGATGATCGGGACCGGCGTGCCGGTCATGAGGGATGTCAGGAGGGCGTTGCCGTTGTCCTGTTCGAGTCCGAGGTCTTCGGACAGGTTCCCCTGGGGGTCGAAATCAGCGACGAGGACACGCCATCCGGCGGCAGCGGCGAGACCGCCGCAGTTTGACGACATGGATGTCTTGCCGACACCGCCTTTGCCGTTCGCGAACGCGAGGGTGTGCTCAACGAAGTTCGTCATGGAATTCGCTCTCCTAAGCGCGTCGCTGCGTTCCGCCGGCGGTATCTGATGCGAAAATCAGGCCGGGAAGCAACGTGGGTTTTCATCGTGGAAACAGGACGGGTAAACACGGTTGAGACCCAGCCGTATTTCCCATGGGAAATACGGCCTGTAACAAGGCGTTACGTCCGGTGGTCAATCCGGCTGCAACACCCGTGTTCATGCACGTAGCAAAACATACTTGATGTAGCGCTGCAAGTCCTACGTGTAAACACGCTGGTAAACCAAGTGGAAACCACGCCAGAAGTACCGGTGGTTAGAACAGTGGAAGGGCAACCGCAAACATCGGTATTACTACCGCCAGTGAGATAACCGGAATCTTAGTTGGAAAGTCAGCGGGAGTTCCTACGAGAACCTGAGCCATAAAAGCCGCGCGTTAGAGAGGTGGAGATCCCACCAGAAGAGGCACGGCAAACACAGCCGGACTACTCACCGGATCACTCACCGGATTACTGGGCCGAAATGAGGGCGGAACTGGTGATGGAACTAAAGCCAGGTTGAACAGTAGGAACGCCAGAGGAACTTGTACCAGAACAGAGGGGACAATTCGCAGGAGGCGTGATACCGGAATTTGCAAGGGAGAGATCGGTAGTCATCGCATTGGAACAGTCACCAGAAGATGTACCGCATCAGCCGCCAGGAGTGCAGACGGAACTCGCACGGGAAGGGCCAAGATAAGGGGTGCGTTACTCGCTGCCAGAGAGCCTGGGAGTGTCCGTACCAGTGATCGGAGTGAAATGCTCACAGAACGCGCAGTAGAACGGAAGAAGGAACTCGCCGGGCCGACAGCGGGCGCGACCGAAACTTCATCCGGAAGCTGCTGTCCCACTACGCCATAACTGGCAACGGAAACTTCACCACAAATCCGCTCAACCAGCTGATATGTCGGCAATGGGGGGAATCGGACGGAAGACCTGATGCTCACACCGGCGAGGATCTCCGACGGCTCCCCGATGTGATCTTTGGCGCTCGATCCGGTCCTGCAATCCATGCTCACCGACCAGCCCGACGGCACGTGCGAGATCGCCGGGCCAGCACCGCTCCGACAGCTCAACAAGGAGGTCGACGAGCGTGTCCTCGAGGACGTTCTCGGCGGCCTGATAGAGCGCCCAAAGTTGACGCAATTCCCACGCAAGGAGCAGGGGACTGGCGAACAAGAAACCAGCACACATTTTCTCGATCCGCTGCACTTGCGGATTGCTGATCTCGCGATCGTCATAGGGGTCGGCCCACGTAGCCAAGTAGGCGCTCTCAGCGCACTCCTGCACCTCAAGGTCCAGCAGCCGTGACAGGTGATTCCATCCCTGCAAACGGAGCCCTGTACGGGCCTGTTTCAGCGCCACCCCCATCGCCCGCTGACAGGTGAGCGCGTACTCACTGAGGGCGAGACGATAGGTTTCGAGCTCGCGGAGCTCGCCGATCGTCGTGAAGCTGTGCCGGCCGCCCGTGAACTCTGACGCCACCAGAATTGGTTCGTTGTCCCACCAGCGGTACTTCGACTGCTTGTACGTCTGGCGATGCCATACGAGATCCTCGATCCAGTGCGAAGCCTGATCAGAGTCAGGAAATCCGGCTGGCCGCGTCATAGACCCATGGTCGCAGGTCCACGCCATCGTGTCACGAGTCCCTCATCACGATGGCGCAACTCCACTGGAGCAACAGCAATGAAGCAGCATCCAGTGAACGACGATCACTCAGAACTCAAACAAACATCGAACTACAGTGCAGCGTCAGAGAACCGGTAGGCGAATAACAGCCGAACTAGATATACGACACGGGCAACAACGACGATGCGACATGCTAACAAGGTCCTACCAGATACCTACCGATCGGCGACCAGGTGCGAAACAGTCGCTCACCCCTACCCGTCCATATGGCCGAGATATCGACATCAACTATCAGGAGCTCGCGCCCAGTTGGCCGCAAGCGCACTAAGCGCGACCGAAATGCGACGAGTACGGCATGCGAGTGGTCGTTGACGACGTCTCACGTGCTGGGGCGACGATATGTGCACGGCGGAAAAACAATCGATGAAGTACGGTATGTGACCGAATGAGGCCCGGGGGTGAACTGTCTGTGCAGCTCAGCACCCACATGACGGGGGAGTTTGACACAGATAGGGGAGGGGTACGTCGACGAACCGTGTCCTGTGAGCCGCGCCGAGTGTCCCTATCGACCGGTATATGTCGGGGCGACACAGATGGTGTCCTTTTCGACGTAAGGAGGGACAGCACGTAATGAGACCAGCACACCGAACCGTTTGTCCAGCAGGGGATTTAATGCCCTGCACGACGGGACGGTGCATACAGTTACAGGGAGAGGTTCTGCGACGTGAGCGCGTCACCTTCACGGCCTGAGTCCGGTCACGCCCGCCCCGGATCCCTCGAGCACACCTTCGCTCCTCCTGCTCGCCATACTCCGCCGACAGAGAAGCAGAAGGAGCCACCAGTGACGCAGCTCGTGCCCGAGGTGCCGGCAGACGACGATCCCGTCGTCGCCTCGAACGTTCACCTACCGATTCAGACATCGGAGCGAATCGCGAAGGAATGCGAGAGCCGATCGATGACTACCGGCGAACTGTTCATCGAAGCACTCGAGGCCACGTACGACCGCCTCAATGACTTGATCCACCCAGGCGGAACAGTCGGTGGAACCCTGTTCAAGGCCAGGGGAATCGGATCGACACCGAAGCAGAAGACATCGACCAAGCAGGTCGCCTACTCGTTGCTCAGCTCAGATTTCGAGGTCATCGACCGACTCAAAGTTGAAGTCTCGGCCCGCTCACGCTCGCAACTTCTCACCGCCGCGCTCGACGCGCATCTACAGATCAAGGAAGACGACTGACCATGGGGATCACCACCAAGATCAAGGATCGTGCACTCTCCAAAGCCATCGGCGAAGAACAAGACACCACCCGCAACGGGACCGCGAAGCCAGATGCCGATTTCACCGCCACCTCCCGAACCAAAGTGCGCCGCCGCCCCGCCTTCCTTGCTGCCGGCATCGCACTGTGCGTCGTCTTCGTCGTCGGTGCTGTCGTCCTCGTCAACGGCCTCCGCCACGTCACCGAGGTCCTGGTCGTCTCGAACGGAATCAGCCAAGGCGAGAAGATCACCTCCGACGACCTGACCACCGTCCAGATCAACTCAGACGCAAATGTATCCAGCATCCCTATCGAGCAGAAGAACGCCGTCATCGGTAAGTCCGCCGCAGTGACCCTGCCCGCCGGCACAGTCCTCAACCCCAATGCCATCACCGAAGCGGTCATCCCCGGCAAAGGCCTGACCGTAGTCGGAATCACCGCCTCCTACGCCAAGCTCCCCGCGCAGCCCCTTCAACCCGGCGACATGGTCCGCGTCGTCGACACCCCACGCGATCAGGACGACGCACCCGTCCAGGGCCCCATCGCGACGAAAGCTCAGGTCGTCTCCACCAAAGAGATTCCGGAAACGGGCGAGATCACCGTCGACGTGATCGTTCCCGATGCCGAAGGCAGCTGGGTTTCCGCGCGCGCCGCCACCGGCCGCGTCTCCATCGTCCTCGACTCCAGCGAGAAGTAAGGCGCACACCATGTTCTTCGCCCTGACCTCAGCAAGCGGAGCACCCGGCGTCTCGACCACCGCACTCGGACTCGCACTCAGCTCCCCATCCGACCGCGTCCTATTCGTTGAAGCCGACCCGGTGGGTTCCTCACCGGTCCACGCCGGCTACCTGCAATCCGCCCGCGAGGCATTCGACCGCCGCGCAGACCGATCACTGATCAACCTCGTCGACCCAACACGGCGCGGCCAAATTTCGAGCGCATTCGCCGAACAAGCCGTACCGCTGCCCGGATCTGACGTGTGGGTCATCCCCGGACTGAAGCGGACCATCCAAGCCGACGCCATGACGAGCACCTGGGCCCCTCTCGGAGCCCACCTCAGCGGACTGTCCCGCCGGGGAGCGACCGTCATCGTCGACGCCGGCAGACTCGGACACCGGTCCGGTCCTGACGACCTGATCCGCCAAGCAGACCTCATCGCGATCGTCACTCGCCCCACCCTTACCGCACTGAGCGCATTGCACGGCAGCTTGGAGGTGCTACGCGCTCGACTCGAAGCGACAAAGGCACCCGCCGCCATCGGGCTGATCCTCATCGGAAACAGCCCCTACACCGCCGCCGAGGTCAGCAAGACCGTGAACCTCGACGTCATCACCACGATTCCTGATTCACCCCTGCACGCGAAAGTGTTCTCCGAAGGCGCAGAACTCACCGCCTTCCGACGCACCCGATCCACCTACCTACGGGCACTGCGCAACTCCTGGCCACGACTCGGAAGCTACATCGACGGCCACCGACCGGAATGGGTCAACGCACCCCGCTACACACCCGCACTGACCACGATCTCTGCGTCACCCCTACCAGGAGGGATTCATGCCTGACAACAACAACGATGCACCTGACCGGATGCCGTTGTGGCTGCTGCCGCAGTTCAACGAGCCCACCACAATCGACACCCCCTCCGATGACGGCACCACACCCTCTGATGCCGACTCCCACACCTCCGCCGCTCCCGCACAGCACCGCAACAATCACACCGCCGCGGGCCTGCTTTCAGCAGCCGGCCACACCAACGTCGCCACCTCGGCGGCGCCGCCGACTGCCGCCCCTCCATCGACGCACGTCGCGGGTGTGCTCACTGCACAGGAACGTAGACGGCTTGTACGTACCCTCGTCGGCGCGGTAACCGACGACCTCACCGCTGCAATGTCAGATCGGCGCAGCCAGATCGACGATCCCAAAAACCCCAACAAAGACCTCGCACCCTATACAGACGACGAGGAACGCGAACTCGTCCGCCGCTTCATCGTCGACCAGATGCAGCGCTACATCAACGCGACCATCACCGCAGGCCAGCAAGCCTTCCCCGTAGACGAACAGCACTCAATCGAGAAATCGATTTTCGACACGATCTGCGGCCTCGGGCCTATCCAAGCGATCGTCGAACTACCCGACGTCGAAGACATCTTCATCCATGGAACACGCTGCCACAGCGTCGACCCGGAAGGCGTCAAAACCTACCACTCGGAGATCGCCGACACCGACGAAGAGGTCATCGAGTGGATCACCAACCTGGCGCAGCGCGCATCCGGCGGCGGCCGCCTGTTCTCGCAGATGCACCCACATGTTCGTCTCAACCTGGAAGGCGGAATCCGCTTCACCGCGGACGCCTGGACCGTACCCCGCCCCGCGGTAGCGATCCGCATGCACCGACACAAGAATGTCACCCTCGACGACTGCGTCAAGATGAAGACGATGCCACCGCTTCTCGCGCGAATCTTCGCAACGGGGGAGCGGGGTGGCATGTCCATGGTCGCAGCCGGAGACATGGGATCAGGCAAAACCATGCATATCCGTGCAATCGCGAACTCCCTGCCCCTCGGAACCAGAATCGGCACCGTCGAGACCGAGCGCGAGCTCTTCCTCCACGAACTCGACGGCAGAACAGACGACGTCGTCTCCTACGAAATCCTCACAGGCGGCGGCGAAATCGACGCCAAATCAGGGAAGCAACTCGGCTCCGTAGGCCTCGGGGCAATGATGTACTCGGCCGTGCGCCATCGACTCGATCGCCTCATGGTCGGCGAAGTCGCCGGCCTGGAAATCATCCACATGCTCAAAGCAATGCAGTTCACCAAGGGATCCCTCTCCACCACGCACGCGCGAACCGCCCGCGGTGCCATCGACCGCCTCGTCACTTGCGCCACCGAGGACCACACCGTCACCGAGGGATACGCCACCCGCCAGGTTGCCTTCCACATCAACCTCATCTTCCACCTCGAAATCGACATCTCCCACGACGAAAACGGCAACCAGACCAAACAGCGCTACGTCGACGAAGTCATCTACCTCGAACCCGGTGAAAACGGCGAACCCGCCACCACCACCATCTACAAGGGAAAAGCAGGCGGTATCGGACAGTTCGGCAGCTTCCCCCCAGCAATGCTCAAACAACTACGCGCCGGCGGATTCACCGACACCGAAATTCCCCCCAACACCCTCGAGTGGGACGAAGCGAGCTGACCATGTACTCACTACTAGCAGTCGCACTGTCACTCACCCTCATCGCCGGCCTCGCCCTGATCTACCAAGGCTGGGACGACCGCCGCAACCCGACCACCCCCCAAAAACGTCGCCGCGCTCGCAAAGTGGACCAAAAGACACGAGCCCTACTCATCCTCGGCCTGATCGCAGGAGCTACGGCCTGGCTGGTCACCGGATGGTTCCTCGCCCTCGTCCTCCTACCCGCCGCATTCGCCGGGCTACCCAAGCTCCTAGGCAAACCCCCAGCCGAAAGCGAAATTGCACGCCTGAACGCAATGGAAGAATGGGTACGCAACCTCTCCGGAGTTCTCTCCGCAGGCGCCGGCATCGAGCAAGCCATCATCGCCACCCACAGATCAATTCCCGCGGCGCTCGACTCCGAGATCAGCCACCTCATCCAACGCCTCCGCTCCAACACCCCCATCAACGACGCGCTTCGCCGCTACGCAGCGGACCTCGACGACGCCACCGGAGACCTGATCGCCGGCGCACTCATCCAAGCTGCCGCCCTCCGCGGATCCGGACTCGCCGCCGCCCTCGAACGACTCGCCCGATCCGTCGCCGAAGACGTCCGCAACCGCCGCGCCGTCGAGGCATCGCGAAAGGGAGCCCGCACGACAGCGCGTTGGGTCACCATCATCGCGCTCGGCTTCATCACCGGACTGTTCGTCCTCACAGACTTCATGAACTTCTACAAAACCGCTGGCGGACAACTCCTCTTCCTCGGATTCATGACCGCCTTCGCGCTCGTCCTGTGGTGGATGAAAATCCTCACCCGCCCAATCAAGCTCCCACGCTTCATCGGCAAGCCCGCCCACCTCGACACTTCCGTGCCCGTAGCAGAAGGGGCCCAAGCATGAGCATCACCACACAAGCCGCGCTCCTCGGCCTGATCCTGTGCCTTGGCCTGATCTGCCTAGTCCTTCGATTCGCACCCGCCCGAGCCTCACTGAAAGAGGCGATGACCCACCTCACCGGAGAAGGCGCACACCTCCAAATCAACACCCCCACCACCGACTACAGTGACTTCCGCAGCCGCGTCGGCACCCGCCTCTACCCGCACACCATCGACATCGACTGGATCAAGATCCCCACCACCGACCTGGCAGTCCTTCGGATGAGTGTCCCCAGATTCCTCGGCGAGAAAGCACTAACAGCCCTCATCGGCCTCGCCCTCCCACCGATCGCTCACACCCTGCTGATCACAGCGGGGATCAACCTTCCATGGTCCCTGCCCGTCATCGGATCACTCGCCCTCGCTGCCGCACTCTTCTTCGCCCCCGACCTCGAAATCAAGAACAAAGCCAACGCAGCCCGGGAAGAGTTCGCCAGATCCCTCGGCGCCTACATCGAATTCGTCGTACTCAACCGCACCGGCGGAGTCGGAGCAGTCCAAAGCCTCGAACGAGCAGCCGCAGTAGGCGACAGCTGGGTATTCCGCCGCATCGACGAGGAACTCCAAAAAGCACAGCGAACAGGCCGCGCCCCCTGGGGACAACTCGAACGACTCGCAACAGACCTCAATCTCCCAGACCTCGCCGACCTCGTCGACATCATGACACTGACCGGCGAACACGGAGCAAGCGTCTCCGAAACCCTCTCCGCAAACGCATCCTCCCTACGCAACGCGATCCTCTCCAAAGAACTCGGCAAAGCAGGTTCAGCAACCGAGAAGCTCCATGCCCCCCTCGCCACGCTCGGCATCATCTTCATGGCACTGCTCACCGTCGCCGCGATCGGCAACATCTTCCTCGCCGGCGGCGTCTAGTCCGCAAACCCATGACCGAGCACACATCCCAGCCAGCAGCAGCCAGCGAGCCCTGAAATACTGCACCAACTATCACCCAGCAAACCTTCGAAGGAGCTTTCCGCCAAGGTACAACGCACGTAACAAAACCGGACCGCAACGACCGCAAACTGAGAAAACCCGCGACCGCCTGTCACAGGGACCACACAAACTGATCTACCTCAGATAGAACGAAGAACGGAGCCAACCATGTCCTACATCCGCAACCGTCTCACCAACACCGTGACCCTCATCGTCCTGACCATGCTGGCCACGATGAGCCTGCTCCACAGCCGAGCGACCCGCCGGAGCAAGAACGATCAAGGCAGCATGCTCGAGTACGTCATCATTGCAGCCGGCGTCACCGTCCTCGCCATCAGCGTGGTCGCGTGGATCGGACCCGTTGTCATGAAGTACCTCACGAGAATCACCTAGAGCAGAGGACGCAACCTCGGCTCGGTGTGCCACATGACGAGGAAGCAACCACACGGCCACTACCACCCACGATGAATCCGCCCACACCCAAGGACCACCTGCCCCTATACGGAGAAAGGGCCCACCACCGTGACCACCCCGCTGCCGTCACCATCCTGGCTCACACGGCTGCGCACACGGTGGCGCAGCGACGACCGAGGTGGCGTCCTCGAAACCGTGATCGTCTTCCCCATCGTCCTACTCCTCTTCCTCGGAGCGATCCAAGGGGCTCTGTACTTCCACGCCCGCAACGTCGCCATCAAAGCGGGCGAAGAAGGACTCCGCCAAACCCGTTCACAGATCGGGAACTCCGCGATAGGCACAGCAGCCGCATATGCCTACATCGCACAAACAGGATCCACAGTCCTCAAAGCGCCCATCGTCGTCGCCAACCGCACACCTCGCGACGCCAGCATCCAAATCGCCGGACAACCCATCACACTGATTCCGTTCCTCGAGCTGACGATCACCGTCAACCAGAACGCACCAGTCGAACGAATCACCACACCAGGGCAGGCATGGTGAACACACTCCGCGGACTTCGACGCCGCTGGACTAAAGACGACCGAGGTGCCAACACGCTCGAACTCGTCATCCTCACGCCAGCATTCCTGCTGCTCATCGGAGTCATCATTGTCGGCGGAATCGTCGCCCAAGCCCACATGAAAGTCCAACACGCAGCGTCCGAAGCGGCCCGAGCAGCATCCCTTGCCCGCACCGCACTCCAAGCAGCACCCAAAGCGCAGATCGCAGCCCACGACGACCTCGCTGCGAAAGGCCTCACCTGCGTCACCCTGAACGTGAACACCGACACCAGCGCATTCCGCACCCGCCCCGGCGTCGACTCACAAATCAGCGCCACCGTCACCTGCACCGTCAGCCTCGATGTACTGGGCCTCACCGGCATCACCGGCGTCCGCACCATCACGCACACCGCGTCCTCACCGCTCGACACCTACCGGGAGCGCCTACGATGACCAGCCTCCGCCGTTGGATCCGAACGCGAGTCGACCACACCAGCGACCGCGGATCCATCACCCTGTGGACCGTGATCGTGACCTTCGCGCTCTTGATCTGCCTCGGCCTCGTCGTCGACGGAGGCGGCAAACTCCAAGCCAAACAACAAGCCCAACTCGTCGCCGAAGAAGCCGCCCGAACCGCCGGCCAAGAAATCCTCACACCACTCGCCGCCCGCGGCTATGGATCCTTCGTCAACCCCTTCACCGCCCAAGCCGCAGCCCAGAAATACCTCCTCACCGCAGACGGGGTCCAAGGCGTCGTCGTACCCACCGGCCCCAACACCCTCCTCATCACCACCACCAAGACCTATCAACCGAAAGTGCTCGGCCTCATCGGACTCGGACCCCAAACCGTCACCGGCACCTCACACGTCAGCCTCAACCGCACCAACAACGGCGCAGGCGGTGCAATCCCAGGTGTAGGCGCCATCCCAGGAGTAGGACTGCCATGACCACGCGCGCCCACATCAGCGAAATCCTCACCGTCATCATCGCCGCACTACTCGTCGCGGGGATCCCCTACGCGCTATGGGCGCTCGCCGGAAATCCACTCCCACACACAATCCCAACCGTCGACACCATCCGAAACACCCTCACCATCCCCGACAACGGCACACTCTTCCTCCGCACCCTGACCATCACCGGCTGGCTCTCGTGGGCAATCTTCGTCGCCAGCCCCGTCATCCCGAGGCCCATGCCGAGCGAAGGGACCCGCCCATGAACACCGCAGCACACCGCCTCAAAGGCCTCGGATACCTCCTCACCCTCCTCACACTCCTGATCGGAATCCCCACCGCCCTCTACCTCTTCCAGGGCAACCCCCTCGCGCCCCTCGCCGAACTCACCTCGTTCAACGCACTCAAAGAACTCCTCCTCACCCAAGACGACGGCACCCTTTTCATCACCGCCCTCACCCTCCTCGGATGGAGCGCCTGGGCAACCTTCGCCTACACCACTATCATCGAAATCGTCGCTGCCGCACGCGGAGCCCGACCCCGAGAAATCAAAGGACTCCAACTCCAGCAACGATCCGCCGCCGCCCTCGTCGGCGGTGCACTCATGCTCATCACAGCCGGCACCGCCACCGCATCACCCATCGCCGACATGGCAATGACCAACGGACCCGCCCACACAGCACCCGCCCACGCAGCACCCGTTGACCCCAGCATCCCAGCCAGAACCAACGTCCCGACCTGGACCAAAGAACCCGCCACCACACCCACTGGCGACACCATCACCACCAAACCCGGCGACACCCTCTGGAGCCTCGCCGAACATCACCTCGGAGACGGCACCCGCTACCCCGAAATCCGCGACCTCAACCGCCACATCATCAGCGACGACAACTGGCTCCACGCCGGATGGGCCCTCACCCTCCCCGCCGAACCAACACCGCCCGTCACCGGCGCCTACACCGTCCAACCCGGCGACACCCTCTGGGACCTCGCCGAACAACATCTCCGCGACGGCACCCGCTGGACCGAGATCCGCGGCGTCGACGGCCCCCTCACCAACGACCTCCTCGTCATCGGTCAACAACTCGTCATCCAACCTGACATCCAGCTGGCACCGCCTCCGGCTTCGATCTCACCCCAGTCGCAGGGCGGCCCCGAACCTGCTCCGGCACCTGCGCCGGCACCGGAAGTTGCTGATGTGCCTGCGTCCGCGCCGGCACCTGCGCCGGAAGTTGCTGCACCTGAAAGTGCGCCGGAGATTGCGACACCCCCAACGGCGTCCGAAGTGGGCCCCGACACCACGACCGCACCCAACGCTGCCCCTGAAACAGACGCAGTCCCCACCCCGGCACCCGAGGCGACACCAACTCCCGCGCCAGCACCTGAAACCACACCTCTCGTCCCCACCGCCGTGCTCGGCACCGAAGCGCCCACCGCGTCGGTGCCCGAAACCGCACCTGCGCCGGCACCGGATTCGACGTTAACGCACGAGCAAATGCTGACCCTCTCAGCGGCCCCGCCAGCGGAAGCCTCACCCCCTGTACCCGCGGAACCGACTCAACCCAGCCTCGTGGTGCCCAACATCCCCGAGCAGGCCGAGATGGTCCCCGGCGGCGATGAAATGGCCCAAGCGGAGGCCCGAGCCGCCGCCGAAGCCGCCGCGAGGGTCTTCGGCATGACACTCGACCCGAGTGGGCAGGCCGTCACCCCTTCGCCCGCTCGGGCACCAGTACCGCCAGCCGTACCCCCTGCGCCGGCACCTGCAGCCGCAACCCCCGCCCCGGGACCCGCCGAAGCGCTCGCGCCGCCGCACACCCCCGCAACGACCGCGGAAGTACCCGCCCCTACAACGAACAAGCTGACACCCCCGCCAACACAGGCGCAAGAATCAGAGACGACAAACACGCAGTCCAACACGGCGGAAATGCAACCAGAAAATACGCCAGCACCAATACCGGAAATAGCACCAGAACCGGGAAATGCACCGCCGGCACCCCCCGTCACAGACCTTCCACCCACCCACATCCCCCTTGACACCAGCCCCGTCCCCACACCCGATAACACCGCCTCCACCACCGACCTCAACAACGAAGACGCCGGCATCTCCTCCTCTACCCTCGTCGGAGTCTCCGCCCTGGCCGCCGTCGCCCTCCTCGCCGCGCTCCGCACCTACCGCCGCCGCCAACAACACCGCCGCCAACGTGGAGAACGGATCCCACTACCCACCGGGCCTGCGGCCGTCGTGGAAGAAACCGTCCGCTCCTCTGCCGACCCCGAAATCCTCAACACCCTCGACGCAGCGCTACGGCACCTCGCCGACCACTGCCGCACCAACAAACAACCTTTACCCGCAGTCCTCGGGGTCTTCATCCACCCCAACACCATCGAACTGGCACTCCTCGACACCATCGAACTCCCCGCACCATGGGCGCGTGCCGGCGACACGAACGCCTGGTCCATCAACGCCGACGCAACAATCGACGCCCCACCCACTGCGATCAGCCCATACCCCTCACTCGTCGAACTCGGCGACCTCCCCGACAACTCAAGAATCCTGCTCAACCTCGAACAAATCGGCCACCTCGGAATCAACGCGGATCCCGACACCGCCCAGAGCATCCTCCGCGCCCTCGCCGTCTTCCTGGCGTTCTCACCCCTCGCCGACAACCTCAAGGTCACCCTGGTCGGCTTCTGCGAAGATCTACCGGCGCTCGTCGACACCGGCCATCTCAGCCACACCGACTCCGCCGACAACGTCCTTACCCGCCTCGCCCGCGCCGCCGCCACTGACGCCGAAACCCTCAAAATTGAAGGCATTCCCTCTATCTCCTCTGCCCGCACCACCTATGACGACAGCGAGATGACGACCCCGGAAATCATCCTCCTCGCCGAACCCCTCACACCCAAGCAGCGCGACACCTTCACCGAAATACTCGCCGCCGCTCCACGAATCGCCGTCGCCGCGATCACGGCATCTGACAGCACAGCCGACTGGACACTCACCGCCACCGGCACGGCACCCGCACGCCTTGCCCGTGGCGCCGGCGCAGCGTTTGACCTCACACCGGCCACTCTCACCAAGAACGACTACGCAGCGCTCCTCGAACTCCTCGACACGGCCCGCACCGAACCCAAGCCAACCATCGCGTCCCTCGGCGACATGTGGACCGCCGAAGTACTCGACCTCAACATCAGCGAAGCCGCCACCATCGACGACGTCCTCGCGGCGCCTGCCGCAGCCCCGCACCGTGTCAACCCACCCGCCACCACCGACACCGGTGACACCGATGTCGACGACACCACCCCCGACACCACACCAGACCTCCCATACATCTGGATCCGCCTCCTCGGCACACCCCAAATCACCCCCCTCAACGGAACAGACGCACCCGGCGGCCGCGAACCATCCCTCACCGAAATTGGAGCCCTCCTCGTCACCCACCCCGGTATCCTCAACCACGACCTCGACGCCAAAATCTGGCCCAACGACCCCCTCAACCGGGCACCCACCCCCGAACAACCAAAAAAGAAAGCAGTCCGCCGCCAAAACCAATTCACCCGCCTCCGCACCTGGCTCGGCGAAACCACAAACGGCGACCTCGCATTCCCCAAATCCGGAGACCGCACAGGCCGCTCCGGCTACCGCCTACACCCCGACGTCACAACCGACTGGGACACCTGGAACCAACTCCTCCAAGGACACCCAGCCAATGCCACCGACACCAACCTCCACACCGCAACAACCCTCATCACCGGACAACCCTTCACCCACACCGACCCCACCAAATACGCCTGGGCCGAACATCTCCAACACGAAATGCTCGCCGCACTCACCGACGCACTCGAAGAACATGCCACCCGCATGCTCCACCGCGGCGACACCCGCACAGCCCACCAACTCGCCACCCGCGGCCTCAACCTCAACGACGCCCACGAAGGACTCTGGCGCATCGCGATTATCGCCACCCACGCTCGCGACGACATCAACACCACACAAGCCCTCATCGACGAACTCCTGACCACACTCACCGAACTCGAAGAAGAACCCGAAGAAGAAACAGCAGCACTACTCAAACTCCTCGCAGACTTCCACGACACCACCGGCGACCGCCCCTACAGCATCAGTGCGGCAAGCTGATGCCCGACAACACACACGCTCAAGGTGTCCCATATCGGCGATACCTCTCGCACACCACCTATTCCATCCGCCACACCGGCGACGAAGGGGGACAGATGAACACCCGCAACACCTTCCGTAAGAGCACGGCACTCGCGATGGGGATCCTCACTGCCACCGCGATCACCGCGGCATGCGGAACGGACGACACCGACACTCCCGCCATCACCACCTCAGCGCAGCCGGTCCTCAATGGACCAGAAGGCTCGCAGAAGGCCCCTGAGCAGCAGGCCAGTGAAGCCGCGATCGCCAAGGTCAACGAGTTCTACGCGGTGCGTGGTGCTCTCGATGCGGATCCGGCTCAGCCCGTTGAGAGGCTCACGACGGTTGCCGGCGATCCTGTGCTCGGGAAGTACACCGGCGACATCACTCTGCGGCGCTCGCAGGGCGTGGCTAGCACAGGGCAGATCAGTGTCGTCAACTCGAAAGTGACCGACCTGGACGCGCCGAAAGATGCAGAAGGAAGTCCCATCGCAGGACCGGCGTGGGTTCACGTCGAAGCATGTACCGACATCACCACCTGGAACTCGGTGCATGCTGACGGCTCGAGCGCGATGGACCCGAACCGTGGCACCTACGAGCGCGTGAAGTTCACCGTCCGAAACGCCGAATGGCCAGACGCCAACGGATGGCGCGTAACCAGCCAAACGGTCGAGAAGACCGACAGCTGCAACACCTAGGGAAGAGAACCAGATGAGGCGATTGGAGCAAGCCGCAGCCCTGGCCAGTGCGGTGATCCTGGTCATTGCTGCACTCGGTGTTGGACTCGCCCTTGCCCAGCCAGGCATGGGCGGCGGAGGCGTCGATGTCGTCCCGGGTGCTGATGGTGGTGCGAACGTCGTCGTCCAAGGCAACTACACGCAGGTCCCGTCAGGTGCAGTCAACTCCGGATCACCCGGTAGCCCTGGTAGCTCGCCGGCCGCCTCATCCGCCCCCTCCGGTCCACCCATGCGATCAGTTCCCACGAGTAATCCCAGTGTGAACGGACTACAGAACGCGGAAACTGGCGGCAACAACTTGTGGTTGATCGACCAACCGGACGGCACGACCATGCAATGCGGTGCCGGGCGGTGCATCACCCTCAGCCCCGATGTGGGCGTGCCCGCAACGCCGTCGGCTGTCGATATTGCGAATGCCGTCCAAATGGCAATTGCAGCCATGCAACTAGCACCCCCGCCGATCTGCATGACGCCGCACAATGGAACACCCCCGCCGGGAACAGGACTCGTCGGGCTATGGAGCTGGTTCTTCTTCTGCCCTGAGCAGATTAATGAATCAAATACCGGCCCGGTCAGCCGCACTGCTGCAGTTCCAGGATTTCCTCTGGTGGTCAACGCCACAGCTGTGAACACGAGCGTTTTGGCGAATTGGGGTGACGGTTCCGTGCCGCAGCTCTGTGTCGGCGTGCCGTTCACTCCATATGTGGACGCCTTTGGTGCGCTGCCGAGTCCGACGTGCAGCCACCACCTTGAACGGTCCTCCGAACTGGAACCTGGTGGAGGCGTGTTCCGTCCGAGTGCGACCTCAAATTGGCTCGTGACCTGGTCTGTTGCTTCTCCAACGGGGGTTCAAGGAGGAGTTGTCCCAATATTCCTGACATCTCGGACCGAAATCAGGGTAGGGGAAATGCAGGTTCTGGTCACCAATTAGGCATCGAAATCTGACGCACGTAGGGGCCACGTTCGTCTTCCGACACCACATGTCACTGCTCATCGCGCGCCCTGGTGGCTCAAGATGACATCGATTGTTTTTGTTGCAATAGATTCAGCTGAGTCGGTGACGGTCGCTTCGATAAGGATTCCGGCTACGGGTGGAAGCACGTGCCGCCCCTGCGATTCACGGATCCGCACGACGGTCCAGCCGGCGGCATGAAGGACGTTTGTTTTCTGGCTCTACTGATCGATCTGTGGGCGATGTGAGGGCCATATCAGGGCGCACGCCGTTGTCCCCGTAGCGTTCCGGCTTGTCTAAGGTCAGGTCGCTACAGATGTGGAAAACGGCGTGCGCAACAACAGGATATGGGGTCGGATCCTCGGTGTCGAAAAGACGGTCGTGGAGGGTGTCGAGTTCGACGATGACATGGGGTGCGTGGTGGTCTCAGTGCGACCCACGCTGCGAGCCCGGTCACGGTGCGGGGTGTGCCGGCGTCGGTGCCCGGGATATGACGGCGGGGCGGGGCGCCGCCGGTGGCGGGCCCTCGATGCCGGCCTGACCACGGTGGTCATCGAGGCGTGGGCGCCGCGGGTTGTGTGCCGTGAGCACGGGGTGGTCGTCGCGCACGTGCCCTGGGCCCGGCACGGGGCCGGACACACGAGGCGGTTCGACGAGACGATCGCGTGGCTGGCCACGCACTGCTCGAAGTCCGCGGTGTGCGAGTTGATGCAGGTCGCGTGGCGCACGGTCGGATCGATCGTCGATCGGGTGTGGGCGGACACCGAGCAGACTTTCGATCGTTTCGCGGAGTTGCGGCGGATCGGGATCGACGAGATCTCGTACAAGAAGGGCCACAAGTACCTGACGGTGGTCGTCGATCACGATTCGGGCCGGCTGGTGTGGGCGGCGGAGGGCCGCAACGCCGATACGCTGCGTGGATTCTTCGATCTGCTCGGACCCGAACGGTGCGCGCAGATCACCCATGTCACCGCCGACGCGGCGCCCTGGATCGCGAAGGTCGTCACCGAACGCTGCGCCGAAGCCGTAAGGTGCGCGGATCCGTTTCATGTGGTGGCCTGGGCCACCGCCGCGGTCGACAAGGTCCGCAGAGGCTCCTGGAACCGGGCGCGGGCGAAAGCTCTGCCACGCAGGCAGTTCGGAACAAGAAGTCGCGCGGCCGACAACGCTCCCGATCCGCACCGCGAGCGGGCCATCGTGGTCAAGAAGAGTCGGTGGGCGCTGCTGAAGAACCCGGAGAACCTGACCGGCAAGCAGGCGGTGACGCTGCGGCTGATCGAACTCGAGGACCCCGTCCTTCACCGCGCGTACCTGCTCAAAGAATCTCTGCGGTTGGTGTTCCAGATGCGGCACGAGGACGCTGTCGTCGCGCTGGATCGGTGGATCGGCTGGGCCCGCCGATCCCGAATCCCCGAGTTCGTCGCCCTGCAACGCAGCATCGTCACCCACAAGGACTCGATCCTCGCCGCGATCGAACACGGCCTGTCGAATGGGCGGATCGAATCGGTCAACACCAAGATCAGACTCATCACCCGCGTCGCGTTCGGCTTCCGCACCCCCGAGGCTCTCATCGCCCTGGCCATGCTCGGACTTGGTGGCCACCCGCCACAACTACCCGGCAGGAATCACCCACGAATGAGTCAGTAGGGCCTGTTTTCTTATCGTCGCGCCGCAGGCTCGCGCGGTGCCAGTACCAGCTGTCGAATTCTACTGCCGTCTTGAGGGTTGGAATTGCGAGATCAACTTTGCTGCGGCACCCCTGGACGGTATGCGGACCGTCGTAGTCCACACCGAAGTGGTTGGCGATGATCGAGCAGATGGCCTGTTCGCGGCGGGATGTCTGGCTAAGAGTGCATTCTGGGCATCCGGTTCCACTCGACCGTTTGGCGACCATGGTGCGCCACTCGTGACCGTCGTTGCACTGCCACCAAACGAACTTGTTCGCTCCCAGCGTGACGTCCGCCGGCGTGAGGGTGTTGCGGTCGGGATGCCATTGGGACGCTAAATCTGGACGCAGTGATGCGAGGTCGTTGAATCCAACGAGAACGCGGTGACCTGAGCAGAACACGCATCCATTGCCCATGTTCGAGCGGCTATTCGGGGTGTCCATCCACTCGTGGTCTACTGGGCCACGCCACCACACCTTCTTCGTAGAACCGAAGCCGATCTCTATGGCAGTGAGTGTGTTTTTCGTTGGGTGCCATTGTTCGGCGAGGGAGGGGTGTGTCGTGGCGAGGTCGTTGAAACCCACCACCACGCGATGGCCCGAGCACACAGGGCACCCTGTTCCCGCGGTGATGCGGTGATCAATTCGCGTCTGCCAGCTGTGTCCATGCTTCTCGCAGAGCCACCACCCTCTCTGTCAACCTTCACTGAGACACAATCTGTGTCTGTAATCAGTGAGGTTTTGAGGGCGAGTTCGGAGTAGGAAGCATTGAGTAGCGAAGAGACCGCGGACCGGATGGATCCGGTCGGTGTGCGACCCGGTGAGGTGCCCGACCCCCAAGTGGCCGAGAAGGCGGTGCGGCGAACGTTCACCGCGAAGTACAAGCTCGCCGTCGTCGAGGAATACGAGCGAGCCGACCACGGTGAGCGGGGGGCGATCCTGCGGCGGGAGAACCTGTACTCGTCGTTGCTCACCGAATGGCGGCGTCAACGCGACAGGGGTGCCCTCGCCGGCTTGTCGGTGCCGCGCGGACCCAAGCCCGCAGCCGGGCCCACCGAGAGCGGATTGGCTGCGGAAAACGCGCGGCTGACCGCGGAGCTCGAGCAGGCCCGGGACGTGATCCGCATCCAGGGGGAACTGTCCGCGCTCTTGGAGAAGCTCTCATCGAGCAGCGTGGAGAATCGCGGGAGCAGGCGTTGACGATGATCGATCACGCGATCGCCGAGTTGACGCCGCTGATCGGGGTGCGCCACGCGTGCACTTCGACGGGTCGTGCACACGCCAGCTACTATCGTGCACACCCGAAACACGCTGGCATACAGGGCACCTCACCGAAAATCCCCGAAGTCGGGCCGGCGAACGCTTCCGGGCGGGAGAGTGCGCAGCCGCGGGCATTGTCGAACGCGGAACGCGTGCGGGTCCTCGAAGTACTGAACTCGCAGCGGTTCGCCGACATGGCTCCCGCGCAGGTGTATGCCACCCTCCTCGACGAGGGCATGTATCTGTGTAGCGAGTCGACGATGTACCGGATCCTGCGGGAGAAGAACCAGACCGGGGACCGTCGCCGGCAGGCCACACACCCGCCGAAGGTGAAACCGGAACTGGTTGCTCATCAACCGAATTCGGTGTGGTCGTGGGACATCACCAAGTTGCACGGGCCGGCGAAGTGGACGTACTACTACCTGTATGTGATCTTGGACATCTACTCCCGATACGTGGTGGGGTGGATGATCGCCCCCCGCGAGTCGAAGACGCTGGCCGAACGCCTGATCGCCGAAACCATCCGGGAGCAGAACATCGGCCGTAACCAGCTGACCCTGCATGCCGATCGAGGGTCGTCGATGACGTCCAAGCCGGTCGCGTTGCTGCTCGCCGACCTCGGGGTCACCAAGTCCCATTCACGCCCGCACGTGTCCAATGACAACCCGTTTTCGGAGTCGCAGTTTCGCACGATGAAGTACCGGCCGGACTTTCCTGGGCAGTTCGACAGCATCGAGGCCGCACGGATGCACGGCAAGGAATTCTTCGATTGGTACAACTTCGAGCATCGCCATTCCGGGATCGGCCTACACACCGCCGCCGACGTGCACTACGGCCGAGCCACGGAGGTGCGCCGCCGGCGTGGCATCGTCCTCGATACCGCGTACGCCGCGCACCCCGAACGATTCGTCCGCAACCCACCGGAACCACCGGCACTGCCCACCACCAGCTGGATCAACAAACCACGCACCGAGGAGGAGAACCCGACACACTAAACCTGCCGAAGCGCTGTCTCAGAAAGGTTGACAGGTTCCGCCAGGCTGAGTGGCCGCTTCGCGGTGCATAGGAATCCAATGGCCGATCGTTTCGCGTGGGATGCCATTCACGCGCGAGGTGGGGGTGCTGTGATGAAATTGTTTCCGTGCGCAGAACTGATAATCGGCAAGTCGGACAAGTTGATCCGCACCGAACGCGGGTTTCGACGGTCATCGTCCATTCATGACCGGTGGTGCATCTCCACCATGCAGAGAGGGTGCTTGTGGCGCGTATCTGAGTCGGGCGGAGAGGATTCCTCTCAGGGGCCCACTCTAGTGCGAGGTGGGGATGGGTTGTTGCGAGGTCGTTCTGGCCGGTCTGGAAGGTTCTGCCAGAGCATATGGGACAGCCGCTGCCTTTGGTTGTTCTGTTCCGGACGGCCGTTCGCCACTCGTGTCCTTCTGTGCATTGCCACCAGATAGGGCATCTCGATGCAGGCGTTACTTCTGTGGGACGCAGAGCGTTCTTGGTGGGATGCCATTCGCGTGCGATCTCCGGCTGGTGTGTGGCGAGGTCGTTGTGTCCGGCGAGGACTCGCTTGCCGGCGCAGATTGGGCATCCCTGCCCGATGCCGCGCTTCTTGATTGTTGCGCGGTAGGCGTGGTTGTGGGCCGGGCATTGCCACCAGGCGTGAGTGTTGCTGCCTTTGGTGAACTCGGCCGGTGTGTGTTCGCCGTTGAGTGTGGGATGCCATTCTGCGGCGATGTGGGGCAAGTGCGTCGCGAGGTCGGTCTCGCCGGGGATGGCGCGTGCGGGCATGTGCTGATTCTTTCGGATGGGCCCGACAGTTTCGGTCAGCGGGGAGGCGCTTTTCGGTGCCGATGAGGGATGGGTTCGCCGTGGATGTCGAGGGGTCGATCCGATCTGGACACCTTTCGAGAAGTATCACACGGGATGTGAGCCCGAGGACTTCGGCCTGTCACGCGTCTAGATTGCCTCTTCCCGCAACCAGCAGCCGAGTCGGTAACGTGCGGGAGACCCGCTCCATCAATGGACTATCCACCTAAGGAACCCATCCCAGTGGTAACTGAGACAGAAGGCAATCGCGCCGTTCCGGGGACGTTGCCGACACCCCCGAAAGCATGGCACAAGGCGGTGTTCGGCACCGGAATTTCCCGTGGCACGCTCAGGGAAGTCCGCAAGATCGTGCCAATGGAGCCCGCCTGCATGGCTGTTGCCTCGTAGCTGGACGGACAATGCGACACGAAGACCGGAGCGCTTCCGCGGCCCGAGGTCGAAGAATTTGTGAGTGCATCCGCCAAGCTGGACGGACAATGCGACACGAAGACCGGAGCGCTTCCGCGGCCCGAGGTCGAAGAATTTGTGAGTGCATCCGCCAAGCTGGACGGATCGTGGGCCCGCAGCAAGGTGCGCACCCTGGTCTCACTCGATCGAATACTTCCGTGAGGGTCAGGTTGCCAGGCCGAGGCGCGCAAGTTGCCGAGAGACTGAGTCGCGCAGAGGTTCTGATTTCACTCCGGGACCGAGGCGCGCTGCGCATTCCGTGCTTTTCTCGTGCGGTCGAACAGGACGTCCCACTCGTGGTCACCGAGCAGGACCGCCGGTCCGCCCGCCGGACGTCTTCCCAGCTTCCCTTGGCGTAGGCGTCCCCTGGCTAGTCACCGACGGTGGGCACGTAGCCGTCCGTGTAGGGCCAGTTCACCAACGTATCCATCATTGTTTCGTCGGTGATCGAACCGGCCGAGCGTTGGTAGATCACCTCTTCCGGGTTTCGTCGAGTTCCTCGGGCTGTTGAAGGACGTGGTGCGCGGCGAGCCGGTGGACCTGAGTCGGGGAAATGTCGAGGAGGTCGGCGATCTGCCGCAGCGTGAGGCCTTCGCCCCTGTGCCCTGCCGATCAGCCGGAGACGGTCGAGGCGCAGGAGGTGTTCCCGGGCAGACTTGGCGGCAAGAACGCTTCTGGTGTCGGTGACGGTCATCCTCGCCCTTTCCCGCATCGGTGTTCCCAGTTGGAACACCGATGTGGACGTTTCCGCTCCTACGGTGAGCGCGACCGGAACTGTCGGCGTCCGATTCGGCCCGCGTCGCCGACCCGCACTCGGGTCCCGTGTGACGTTTCCGGTTGCCTGCCGCCGTCACACCGTGGGTGAACTGGTAGACAGACCAGGTGTGGTGGAACGCTCTGGTAGGAGGCCGAATGCCGCGACCATCATGGGTGAGTACGACGGCGTCCGCCCTCGGTGCGGAGCTGGCACGCATCGGTCTGACCGTCCCCACCGACCGACTCGAGGACCTGCTCACCGACCGAGTCGCTGCCGTAGCGGAGCAGATGCGCATCACCGAACGCACCGCCCGTCAGTACTTTGACCACGACACCCTGCGCACCCTCGCCCGTGAACTGGCCCTGAGCGTCAAAGAAGAGGCACCCGGCGCCGACCTGCTGACCCTGCCCCGCACCATCGCCATGCCCCTGCCCACCCTCGGTGCGACGTTCGCCGCTCTCGTCGAAGTCGCCGCCCTCGCCGGCGCCGACAAGGATCCCGACGCCCCGGCAACGGCGATGGCGATGATCTCCACCCTCGGCGTCCTGACCCGAGACCACGACGGCGACCTCCCCACCGTCCGGGTGCCGGAGCCGCTCCTCATGCGCGCGGCGCGGCTCATCGAGAACGCCGCCGACCTCGTACACCACGGCTGCGCACTACCACCCGACGTCGCCGAGGACGTCCGCCCCCACCTGCAGAAGGCACTGCGCGACGACGCCGCCCGGCTCCGGGCACTGATCCCCGACACCGGCCGACGGTCCGGCGCGGGTCTGTGGGCGGTTCCCGACGATCCCCGGTGAACATCGTGGCTGTTCCAAGTGCATTCGTGTCGCAGAAACGAACGAATGAGACGACGCGAAGTAGCGCATGACTATCCAAGGCGGATCAACCGGCGTCCCGTTCGTCGGCTCCGGGATGCTTCACCGGACGGGCCTACCGGAAGGATTCGGCTCAGCGCGGTCCAGTCACGGGCGGATTTCGGGACGTGCCGGTCGTTGTTCCACGTGGGGACGCATTTTTGACCACCACACGCGAGGTCCGCGTCCATGCCTGCACCCGATGTCCGTGAGGTTGGTGCTCACCCGCTGATGCTGTGCAACATAGCGGGCGTCAGCGTGCGAGCCTCGAAACTTGTCACGTGATATCATCTGATATCTAGAGGAGGTTGTTATGTCTGACGTTTTGATCCGCAACTTTCCCGCGGAGGACCTGGCGCTGCTCGACGAGCACGCTGCCCGCCTCGGGATCTCGCGAACCGAGTACCTGCGCCGTCAGCTGCAGCAGGAGGCACGTCGAACCATCACCACGGTGTCGGCCGCCGACCTAGTGCGGTTCTCCCAAGACTTCCCCGACCTGGCCGACGACGAAGTCATGCGCGGCGCCTGGTCATGAGTGACCCGACGTGGCTGATCGACAAGTCCGCGATGGTGCGCCTCGGCGCCAGCCCGGACGCCGAGCAGTGGGCCAATCGAATCCAGCGCGGTCTGGTCCACATCTGCACCGTGACGCTGCTCGAAGTCGGCTACTCGGCCCGTACCGCTCACGACCTGACGCGGGTACGACGCACCCCACCGCTTTCGGCCATGCCCCTGGAGTATTCGACACCCGCGATCGAAGACCGCGCCCTTGATGTGCAACGGCAACTGGCCGAACGTGGACAACATCGTGCACCGTCGATCCCGGATCTGCTGATCGCGGCGACCGCGGAGATCAGCAACCGAGTCGTTCTGCATCTCGACAAAGACTTCGATCTGATCGCAGCGATAACCGGCCAACCAGTCGAACGACTGGTGACCTAGCGTCGGAACCCGCGACCGGCCCGGTCTCACCACGAGGGGACGCGCACGTAAAAGCCGGATAGTCGCCGGCGCGCTGGTCGATGACATCGCGAGACTGGCTGGTGTCGAGGACTGCCATCTCGACGAGCAGGCCGGTGTCCGAGCGGTGTTCGGCGCCGGAGGTCATGTCGCCTCGAAGGAACCACTTTGGACTTTGCGAGACGACGGAACGCGTCAGAGCCGGGGATCGGTGCCACTCCCACTCCCACTGCCTGGGGCGGGTCGTCGGTGTCCTCGATGTCGAGTGCGTCGACGGCAACATCGATGATGGCAACTTTCGAATTCACCGGTGTCGGTTCGGTGAGGTGGTGCATGTTCGGGCCCGCGCAGTCGGGAGACCGACGGGCGACGCCGTCGGGCACGGGCTACCTTCCGGATGATGCTACCGGACACGGGCCTGCGACCTGGATCGCTCGACACCAATCCTCAGTGTTGCTCCGGTCGAGGATCGGCTTTCGGGCGGTTCAAGCACTTGGCTCAAGGCTGCGCCGAGGGGTACTCGGGTCAGGTCGCTCTGCTGTGGTCGGGTCCGATCACAGCCCGGGCGGTGGCGGCGACGGCAGGATCCATCCCGGTGAGCCGGCCGCGGTGCGTCTTCCCGGATAGAAGCTCGAGGACGTCGAGTGTGGGGCTGACGACGGCAGCGGTTCCGAGGGTCGGGCTGCCCTTCGCGCGCCAGCCGAGGCCGACCAGCAGGTTTCGGATCTCGCTGGTCCATTCCTCGGCCGGGATGCCGCTCCCGACGACGGCGAGTGCGATCCAGCCTGCCTGTCGGTCGAAGTCGGTCCTGCCCACCGGCAGTCGGGACATAATGTGCCGCCACAGCGCCAGCGGTTGGTCACGACTGCGGCGGGCGAGCGCGGTCGGCGCCAACCGGCCCTTCCGCACACTCACCAGGCCGAGCGCCCGCGCGCTGTCGCGGAGCTGCGCGACCGGCCACGTGAGGTCCTCGCGGTTCGCCTTGCCGATCCACCACCCGGTGACGCCGGTCCGCTCGGCGAGCTGCTCGACCACCGCCGGCGGAAGGTAGCCGGCGCTCGTCAGCCGCACCCCGTCGCCGATCACGTCGAGGAGGAAGGCGTACGGCTCGATCAGGCGTGCGGCGTCTGCCTCGCTCACCTGGACCGCGGCGGGTGGCGCCGTCCGTGCCAACACCTGCGTGAGCGCCTGGTTGCCGCCCCGCTCCAGTTGCTCGCACAGCGCGGCCAGCTCCCCGGCCACCGGGACCGGCGTGGCCACCGCGGCCGCGAGCGCGGTCGTCGCCTCGTCGACGTCGAACCGGTCGGGGTGCCAGTCGAGCGGCAGCCAGTCGCGGGCGTGGCCGGCGTCCTCGAACGGGGCCGGGACGGACCCCGGGTCGCACCCGCCCCGCACCCACGCCGCCAGCTCCGTGTACCCCCAGATCCCGCCGCAATCCTCGGGTGGGCAGGCCATCCGACCACCGGTGCAGCGCACCGCGGCGGGCGGCTCGTCGAGGACGGCCTCCACCGCGAGCACGTGGTCCCAGCCGTCCCCGAAGTCGTATTGGTACCAGAGCCGGTCACCGGTGCCGGTCAGCACCTGATCGAGCCGGACGCCGTTTTCGAGCACGCCGTCCTCGCCCTCCTCGACGTCGAATGGTGTGATGAAGTACGGCGACCGGGGATCGCTGCCCGTGCGGAACCGGTGCAGATGGCCGTCGAGCCACCCCATCGCGGCCTGGATCACCCTGTGCAGCCGGTCGAGGGTGAGGTCGCCGGGCAGCTCGAGCCGCCGCCACACCGGCGGTTTGGCGCCCACCAGGTCGAGCCGGACCCGAAAGCCGCGAATGCGGGTCGGCGCATCACCGACCACGGGCTTCGGGACTCGCAGCACATTCTCGAGCAATCCCATCGAACGATCCGCCCCGATCACACCCAGGAACGTCTGTTGCTGCTCCGGGGGTAACTCGGCGATGAGCTGCTCGGCGAGCCGTCGTACGTCGTCTGAGGTCGGCACGATCACCAGTCAACCATCGACCGTGAACGGACGGCATGCCCAGCCGATGCACGAACCCGGGTGCCGAGGATGCTCGGCGTCGCACGCTCGACCGTCTACCGCCGTCTCGCCTGATCGGCACCGTGCCAAATAGCGTCGGCAAAACGTGCCAGGTAGCGCCATCACCGGTGACTGCCCACCCGGGTCAGGGAGTGTCCGAGAAAGGAACGATTTGATGGACGCAGCCGATTCGATAGGAACAGCCGATCGATCGCTGAAACCCATTGCCGGTGCGGAGACCGGGTGCAGCGATTACCTGGTGGACCGGACCGCGTCGGGTTGGCCGGCGGTCGTCAAATAGGACCGACAGTAGAAGATCGGTAGAGAAGAACGATGTTGTCTTACGGATGTGTGCGAAGCGTCTCGATCGGTGCGCCACTGAGAGTTCTTGATAGAACAGAGAAGTATTGATACCGATAGTGAGCCTTGAGGGGGGCGTGTGCGTTTCAAAGATGAGCACCCAGAACTGTTTCGCCAGCTACATCCGACCCGCAATACGGGGGTCGATCTTGATTCGATCACGAACTCGTCCCACGAGATGCTGTGGTGGCGATGCTCCGTGGGACACGAGTGGCGAGAGACACCGTTGCAACGGCGATCGCACGCGACGTGGAAGAAGGGGGATCTCCACGCATGCCTGTACTGCGTAGCTCCTGGCTGCCTCGTCTACAGCTGCGGTCATCGCAGGTTTCGGCGCAGTGAATCCACCTTCCGTGTGCTGGCCCACCCGTGCGACAAGTGTGAGATCACACAGCACGCACAACTGATTCTCGACGCGCTGGACGATTCGGCCGCGGCCGCGGTCCGCCATCTCGATGACAGCCCGTTTTACGCCCTGTTCTGCGGCACGGCGGCCGAGGCAGTCGAGTGGTGGGACGAGATCTTCCCGCTGGTGGAGGCATATTTCGTGCGGATGGTCAGCGTGTACGTCGCTATCCAGGCCGTCGAGCATCGTCCCACGCTGAGCGAGCCGACATCGAGTCTGCTCGGGGCGTGCATGCTGCGCATCCTCGATGCGCTGCCACAGGACTGCCGGGAGGAGATGCACTCGGCCGTGCCGGAAGATGCCGGGCACTTTCATTCCACGTATCTTCCCGGCCGGCACACTGTCGAGCTCGGATGGGCGCTGAAGAAGCTCGGCTTCGACATCGTCGATACACCCCTACCGGACGATATCGAGCGGCGCGTGCAATTCTGCGAGCGACAGCGCTTCTCCGCGACCGGTGAGCTACCCCCGGTCAACCTCGCAGGTAGGCACTATCCCGCCTTCACCCACATTTCCCGGGACCGCGAGAGAGGGGCATTGTCCGAACTGCGGCGGTTCCGACCGAAGCAGCCCCCACCGCGTGTCACGGCAGTCCGGGTCACGCTCGGCGAATCCACACCCGCCGCGACCGACGACCCTCTCGGTCGAACGCACATCGGTTACGCCCCAGATCTGCCGCTGCAGGAACTGTGGGAGCGGGGACGCGGAGTGTGGAAGCTGCGTGCCGATCACGTCGCTGCCTCGACGATCGTCCTCGTGGTGTACGACAAGACAATTGTTCTGGTTGCGTCGATCACCGGACTGACCCTGCACCGTGGCGGTCTGGCCATTCTCGGTGAGCCGCTTACCGATCACCCTCTCATCGGTAGGCCTGATCCGCTTCATACACCGAATCCCCTCGCTTATGGCGTCATCAGGTGAGGTCGAACATAGTGGGCGGGAGCCTGACCTTCAACGTGCTTTGGTCTCTGGTGCAGTTCGAACGCTTCATCCCCCGCACCCGCAGGCTCGCCACGCGGCGGCTATCTCACGGATCCCATAGCCCGCGGGGTGCGCTCGGGTCTCGTCGCCGCGGTCGACGAGCGCACGCCCAGTGCGGCGTCGAGTTGGTTGGGATGTACAGCTTCCTGGGCAGTGGAACTCTTCGGGGGACCGCGCGAGAGCACGTTCTGGGCACGCACGAGAATGGCTCACCGACCACGGCTACCCGCGACCCTCGCGCGAGGTCGGATGGGTTCCCCAGCGAATAGCTGCACCAGTCGTGCAGTCGAGTTCTGAACGCGTGCCGCCCACCTCTGAAATCCGGACCAGCCGGTGATCCTGACCGTGCACGAGCTCAAACGCCTCGCCCGCAACGCCGCCGAACTGATGATCCTCTCCGCCGAGCTGCAGAGCGGCGGAGTGCAACTGGAGCTGCTGGCCGGGCCGCTGACCGGGATCTACGACCCGCACGGCGTGGGCCCCATGCTCTCCGCCGTGCTCGCCGTTGCCGCCCAGCCCGACCGCGACTACATCCGCGAGAAGACCCTCAAGTGCCAGCAGGCCGCCATCTCCCGCTGCAACCATGGCGGCCGGCCGAAGGTGATCGACGATGACGACGTGCTCTTCGCCCGCGTGCTACGCGCGAAGGGCACCCCGATGTCCGACATCGTGAGGAAGCTGAGCATCAAGACCGGCAAGAACGCCGGCCAGCATCCCTCCGTCGACTCTCTACCTGGCACTTTCCGACAACGACGCCTGACCTGGTCAGCAACCCTCGGCCACTTTCCGGTGTAGATCCCACCCTATGGAGGCCCTTCTCGAGCGCTGCGGCGCGCTGTTCGGGGGTGTGGGAAGTGCCGTGGTAATGGTTCCTCTCTGGTGAATCTGTCGTTGTCTACGGCTATGTAGGGAGAAACCTAGACCACGGCAAGGACAATGATGGCTCCCGTGATGGCGGGGTCGTGCACCGGACGCTGGCGGGAGTGTGCTGAATGGGATTCTCGTGTGCGCGGCCCCATCGTTGACCAGCGAATTCAGCAGGCCGGCCGGTAGGGGTGTCCAGGGCAGCGGATACTCTGCCGTCCAGGATTTCGATATGGAGGGTGAGCGTGTGATGTCGTCGGGGCGATGGGTTGGTGTGGTCGGTGGGCTGGCGGTGATGAGCGTGGTGGCAGCATGCGGGGGTTCGCCGACGAAGGATCCAGCGCCCTTGGTGTTCGGGACGGAGAATGCGTTGCAGGGTCCGCCTGGCACCCTTCCCTCGCCGGAGCAACAGGCCGGTGATCAAGCAGTGAAGGCGGTCTCCGCGTACTTTCAGGAACTCCTAGCGATCGAGAAGGACCCGTCCGTGGATCTGGCTCGTCTGGACCGGATTTCGGGTCAGCCGAATACTGGCAAACTCCGATTCGACTTCGACGAACTCAGGAGCGCCGGCGTGGTAGCAGTGGGCACTGTGGACGTGATCGCGACGACGGTGCTTGAGGTGAAGGCCCCGAAAGACGAGTACGGGAACCCGATCCCCGGTACGGCCACGGCGTCACTGCGGGTGTGTGTCGATCGATCGGAGTATGACCGGAAGAATCGCAATGGAGTAAGTGTGCTGCCTCCTGACCATCTGGACGCCGAGCTGTCAAAGCCGTCGATGGAGAATCCGGCATGGCCTGACCCATCGGGATGGCGGGTGGTGTGGGATCAGATTATGGACAATTCAACTGCATGTGACGCCCCCTAACTGTCTCCTAGCGGTGAAATGTGTTGCAACGGCGCTCTCGGAGCTGTGTGGCTCATTTCCAGACGCGTGTCGGGCGTGCCGGAACTACTTTCCGGGCGGGTGATCACCGCGAGATCCGCCAGGCCAAACCGAAACCTGGGCGCACCGACCCGTCGGCCCTTCCGTCCTCGTATGCAGACCTCGGCGGGAAGGATCGGGGTGTGGGACAACTCGGTCACAGAATCAGTGCGGTGCAGAATCAAACGTGTACTGCTGCACCGGCAGAGGTGGGCCATCCGCGTCGAGGCGGGCGGGCGATCTTCGCCCGGATCCACAAATACAACCGCTACCTGCATTCGACATCTGGACCATCTCTCGCCGATCGAGTGCGAACAACAGTATCGTCAGTCACGTTTGTCCAGCGGCCCGAAAGCCGTATAACCCGTTGTCCGGCAGGCTGGGACCACGCCAGCCAAAGTTCAGGCCAGCGGTTGCAATGACAGGCAGGAGAAGGGGGAAATGCTGAACGAATCACGAGTCGAGAGCAGGATGCTCGCGATATTGTCCGAGCACGACCTCGATGGCCGCCCTATCGACGCGCTCAGGGTGCCGGGCTTGGGTCGCACCGTTGTTGCGGCCACTGGCCAGTGTCTCCACCGGTCGACGAGGAGCGGGGATGACGCGGCGCGACCTCGTTGTTCTCGCGGTCAGTGCGACTGGTCCGGATCCGCAGGTGCATTTCGGCAGTCGAGATCGCTGCAGTGAATACCGCGACGAAGCTGTACTCACACTGAGCGCCTCAGACTTGGCGGCAGCTGATCTGTGAGTCTTTCCGCGCAAACCCGGTCCTTCAGTTCCGGGATAGCCGATCTGGTTTTGTCGGACGGTGTGGCTAGTGTCTGGGTTGTGGCGGGGAGGGTGGTGAAGCGGGCGTTCAAGTACCGTTTCTATCCGACTGCGATGCAGGCGGAACAGCTTGCTCGGACGTTCGGGTGCACCCGGTATGTCTACAACCGGGCGTTGGCGGAGCGCTCGCGTGCCTGGTCGCAGGAGCAGCGGCGGGTGACCTACGCGGACACCTCGAAGATGCTCACCGGATGGAAACGGGACACCGAGACCGCGTGGTTGGCGGAGCCGTCGAAGGGGCCGTTGCAGGAGTCGCTGCGGCAGTTGCAGGGCGCGTTCGACAGGTTCTGGCGCAAGCAGTCCCGCTACCCGCAGTTCAAGAAGAAGGACCACTCGAAGGATTCGGCGACCTACTACTCGAACTGCTTCACCTACCGCGGCGGGCAGCTCCGGTTGGCCAAGCAGTCCGAACCCCTGGATATCCGGTGGTCGAGGCCGCTACCGGAGGGGGCCGTGCCGTCCCAGGTGACGGTGTCGCGTAATGCTCGCGGGCAGTACCACATCTCGATTCTCGTCGAGGACACGATCCCCGAACCCCCGCCGACGGATCGGGTGGTCGGGCTCGACGCCGGGATCACGAGCCTCTACACACTCTCGACGGGGGAGAAGATCACCAACCCGCGTCATGAGGGCAGGGACCGTGAGCGGATGGCGAAGGCGCAGCGGGTGCTGGCCAAGAAGGAGAAGGGATCCCGGAACCGGGCCAAGGCCCGACTGAAGGTCGCGAAGATTCATGGCCGGATCGCCGATCGGCGCCGCGATTATCTGCACACACTCTCCACTCGGCTGGTGCGCGAAAACCAAGTGATCGCCATCGAGGATCTGAGTGTGCGGAACATGGTCAAGAATCGGTCGTTGTCTCGGGCGATCTCCGATGCGAGTTGGTCCGAGTTCCGGTCGATGCTCGAGTACAAGGCCGACTGGTACGGGCGGCGGGTGGTGGCGATCGACCGTTTTTATCCGTCGTCGAAGACCTGCTCGGTGTGTGGGGCGATCGCGTCGACGATGCCGCTGACGGTGCGGGAGTGGGCGTGCCGATGCGGCGCCGTCCATGACCGGGACGTGAACGCGGCGAAGAACATTTTGGCCGTCGGGCTGACGGTGGCAGCCTGCGGAGATGGTGTGAGACCGCCCCGCACATAACGTGTGGGGAGGCAACTGTCGGTGAAACAGGAACCTCGGGACGCGAGTCCCGAGGGGAATCTCGGTCGTTTACGGCCGAGAGGACGTCAACCTGAGATGTTGCACATGTCGAGCGTCTGGCGAAATGCAACGCGATAGCGCGAGGGGCCTCAGATCATCGCAGAGAAAGATAGCAGTCTGTCCGTCGTCCAGGACCTGGGCTACAGAGTTGTGGACTGAATGATGAGTCAGGGCTTCGTGTTGACGGGAATCGGTTGGCTGAGGTTCCGTCACGTCGCCGCAATCTACGTTGCATTCGCGATCGTTCTTGGCGCTTTGCGCGGGGCCTGGGAAGGCGGTTCGCTCGTCCGATGGTCGTTCTGGGTTCTCGAACTGCCGGGGCGGCGCCAACGCCTGACCTCGCGGAAGAACTGAAAAGTTGAAGTCGGGCATGAGCAGGCATGCAACCACAATGTCACTGTGACAGTACCTTCCGGCGATTGTGGTCTGCACCAGCAAAGGCGGAAGCCGCACCGGAATAGGTGCGGCTTCCGTCTTTCGCGCGTTGTGTGCCCATTCAGGCAGCTATGCCTTGACCGCCGTTGTCGATCTGGGTGCGGAAGTAGTTCACCAACTCCTCGGCCCCGGTCCGTCCGGATGCGTTGATCGGCGTGGAGGCGTACGAGTTATGTGAGTCGACTGCAAGGAATGTTGCGTAGTTGAGGACCTCATCGAGCACACGTCCGGGCGTGAGTTCGTCGGCCATCTTGTTGAGCATCGGGAACTGGTCGAGTGGGAGGGCTCGAAGCGTTTTGCGTACTGCGTTGTTCAGTTGCCCGACGAGCTTTCCTAGATCGAGTGGTATGGCGCCGTAGTTCTGGATCGCGGCATTCGCCGAGATGCGGGTGACGGTAGCCCCAATTGCGACGTACTCGTTGATCGGAAGTCTGGCGATCAGATCGCCGAAGGTTTTGGCGAACTGTGAAGCGAAGGTGATCAACTGGGGGGTCAGTTCACCAACGAGCTGTGTCACCGCGAGGATGTCTCCGCGGCTGGCGGCGTCTGTGAGGCGCGTGGTCGAGGCTGCGATTGCTTCGACGTCGGACCCGGGTACCGCTTTGGAGGCCACCTCGTTGGTGAGCTTCGAGACGTGACCGGAGAGCTCCATAGCGAGCCGTGGAACGGTCAGAAAGTTTCCGGACACGACGCTTTGGTTCAGTGCATCAAGTGTGGATGTGATCGGAACACCATCGAGCCCGAGGAGTGTGGTGATGATCGCGGCTACGGATTTGACGGGATCCTGTGCGTCGATCCGCGAGCCGAGCGTGCCCATGAACTGGGTTGCGATGCTCTGCTCGGGGGTGTTGCAGTACAGGTCTTCTTCGGCGCACACATTGACGGCGATGTCGTTGAGCGCACCGAAACCTTCCGGTCGTGCTCCTGCGAATCCCACACCTGTGGTGGGTGCTCCCAGTGCTTTGCCGGCACCCTTCTGCGTCCCAGGATCGGCCATAAGGCCGACTGCGAACATGCGGTCCCGATCGATCGGACCGTGCCCGTTCCCGATTTCGCTGGCCAGATCACCGGCGGCGTCGGCGCCTTGAGAGAAGCCCGTCAAACCGAACTTCGTGTGGGGGCATTCTGCGGCGCGGTCATTGATTTCCTGAGAGGCATTTCGGATCGCCTGCTCCTTGCTGGTGCCGTATGTCTGTGCCTTGTCGTCGACGATCACTGACATGTAGGGCACGTAGAACGTCTGCAACACAGTGCTCGGGTATTGGTCGATCAGGGGATTCGTGACGTTCGACAGTATCCCGTGCGGTTCACTTGGGTCGGCGCCTTCGGACGTTTCGGTGGTTCCGGGGATGGCGAGGAGAAGGTGTTCGGGGCATCGGGTGGCGGGCGCATTCTGGTTCGCTGTTGCCGCTGGAACTGTGGCAACTCCTATCGCAATAGTTGCCGCGAGAGCTGAGAGTATGGTTCGCTTCGCCATCATTTTCGACCTCATCAGTGGTGTCCTGTCTCGCTTTGAAGGGTCCGGTGTGTCAGCTCGCGAGGGCGAGAACTGGGGTTGATTTGCGCGATGTGTGGTGTATGTATCGCCGCTTGGCAGCAGGGCGTGCGATTCCCATGCGGTCGCAGACTGCGTTTCGTACAGCCTTCACGCCGCGATGGAGGCGTTGCCGTAGGGCCGGGTAAGTGAGTTCGAACTCTGCTGCAAGTGCGACCAGGTCGGCGCTTTCTTCGAGGAGATAGGCGCGGGTGATGAGCGTGTGATCGCGTTCGGAAATGATTTTGTGTGCGACCGCCCACTGAAGCACGCCGGTCGCACTGGGGTCCGCGAACTCGTCATCGTCGGTCGCCGGATGGGTTGCGGATTCGTGGGTGGCGAAGAACTCCGTATCGACTGGAATCGTTTCGATGGAGGGGGACTCCTTTACGAGCGCCCCCAAGGTCTGGAGGCTCAGCGAGCCCGGGATGCTCTTCCCTGTGCCGCGGAAGGTGGCGATAACTTCCATGAAGGCGCACACAGTGACTGAGGCCCGCTCGCGGTACCTCGTCGCAGGATCTCCTGAGCTGACGCGGGCGTGCCGGGTGAGCCGTCGAAGTTTGGGGACCATCAACGTTACGAGCGCTTGTCCCGCGAGTGGTGAGCCGTCCTGGTAGAGCGCGAGGAGAGCCCCGAACAGCGCATCCGGGTCGGTGTAGCTCAGTGCGGCTAGTTGGGGGAACTCGAAGACCTGGCTCAGTGCGGGTTTCATCGTGCGCCACTGGGCGAGTTCGCGCTGTGCTGCGGGCTGGCCAATGACTCGCGTCCAGTCGATGAGGAGTTGAGAGAAGACGGATTCCGTGGCGCCGATGGGGGCGGATTCCGGGATGGGTGAGAGGGTCGCGTTGGTGGCGTCCACGTCGGGCTCCTCGAGCAGATGAGAATGGTCTGCTGAGTAGGAAATCAAGCCCTTATAACCTCTGAGCTGCACGTTCTTATCACCGGTGTGGTCTCCGGTTATCACCGGTGACAACGAATCGACTGGGTGCGCCGTGTCGTGAGATACGCGATTGTCGCGCTCTTCGGCGTGCGAGAACAGGTCGAATTCACCCATCAGATACACCTCTCCAGGTGGGTTCGGCGCGATGGTCAGTCGCGCCCTCAGCAGGACGAACAGGGCGACGGTATCGCGGAAGCGGGACGCGTCAGCCAGGCCGGTTTTCCCCTCCCATTCGGCAGTGACAAGGCAAGGCCGTCCTGACCGGTGATGACGGGAGGCGGCGAAAGCCGCTGCGGGAAGAGAAGTTTTTCTGCCCCACCTGTCACAGGGTCTGTTCGGGCGGATCTACCTACAGGTAGAGGACCAGCGAACTGCGACCATGGAGGACTTCGAATGACCGAATCCGACCAACTCGACCGTGCGCACTTGAACGACGCCGCGTACGTATTCGGGATCCAATCGGCCATTCGATCGGCGCTGGGGGAGTTGACCTCGAACCCACTCGACTCCGACGCAGGTGCACGGGTGCGGTCACTGCTCGGGGAACCGTCAACCCGTGCTCGGGCCGCCCTGGGCCGCCTCGAGTCCGCTCGTCGACAGGACCTAGCTGCATGTCCAGTTCGGCTCGTGCCCGCCATCGCGGATGAGGAAGTGGGTGCGTGATGAAGCGACCAAAACTCACCCTGCGAAAAGCGAAGACTAGGCCGGAAGAGTCTCCCATCGAGTCGTGGACGGGACGGCAAGATCTCCTTACGCGTGTGACCCGATACGGGCTCCTCACTGCGATCGGTGCCGGTGCCCTGGCTCTGCTCCTGATCCTCTTCGGATTCACCGGATCGACGCAGAAGACTCCCACACAACGAACGAATGACGCGGCGGATATCCGCGGTCAAGCGACGGCATCCGATTTCGCGCAGCAGTTCGTCATCGCGTGGCTCGAGGCCAAGCTGGGGGAAGAATCGACCCTTGCCTCATTCGTGCGGACCGATGGATTGCGACTCCCGGATGAGGCGGCCTTCACTGTGTCCGATGCACGGGTGGCGAGCATCGAAGAATCCCGTCCGGCGAGGACCAGCGGCTCTGCGCCGGCTGCGGACGGCGCACCGGTTCGCGACGACCGCCGGATCTACACCGTCACCGTCTCGGCGTCCGTGTCGGATCCTCGACAGACGAAACCCTCGGAACGCCGCTACTTCTCCGTTCCCGTGGTGATCACCGATGGCGGAGCGCGCGCCGCGTCGATTCCTTCACCAGTTCCGTCGCCATCGATCGGTGCGGATGTGAGCCTCGGCTACCGCTACCGCGTGGGGCCGAGCCATCCAGTCACTACGGCAGTGCAGCAGTTCCTCGCTGCCGTGACCTCCGGCGAGGGCGAAGTGTCGAGGTACATCACCCCGGGAACGAACCTGCGGGCGATAACACCGCCGCCGTACGCGGGGGTGACGGTTCTCGACTTGGTCTCCGACCGTGACTTCACCGGAGACACCGCGGCAAGCGCACCGTCAGAGGGAAGGAAGACCCGTGTCCTCGCCACGGTCGATCTTGCGGTTTCCGATCGGCAGAGTACGACGGCCCAGTACCCGCTGACGCTGACTGCCCGCGGGGGCCGCTGGGAAGTGTCCGCTCTAGATACCTACCCCTTGCTTCCCGTCCAGAAGTCGGCGCCGGCCGTCGGCTCCCCGGGTACTTCACCGACCTCCGCTGTAACGCCGACAGCGGCTGGCACTCCAGCTCCAGCCAACTGACCGAAAGGAACCATCATGTCCATCACAGCGCAGGTCTTCGACCCCGGGTCGGCAGTAGTCGCACAGGGAGTTATCGAGTGGGTCAATACGAAAGCAACCGAGGTGCAGAACACCACCCGCATCGTGATGGGGGCTATTTCGGTCATCGGCATCTGTGTCGTGGCCGTCAAGAGCCGATTCGCCCTCGCAGCGATTCTCGTGGCCATCGCCGTCGCGGGTCTTCTCAACTGGGGTGTCTGGAACGTCACTGACGTCAGCGACAAGATCGGAGACGAAATCAACGCGGCACCAACTGAGGCGGTCGCCCTCATTGCCCCATCCATCCCGTCCAACGTCGGCGCCTGACGCGGCGAATCAGGTAGGGGCACGGCGGTGACTGAGCAGAAGAATCGGGACGTCGCCAAGAACTACACCAGGGCTCGCAAGTTCCCTCAGTTGATCGGGACGACACCAGAGGGTCAGCGCCTGCCATTCGGACCGTATACCTACACACAGTTCATCGGTGCGGGCGTAGTGGGCCTGGTCCTCTGGCAGACAACTGGACTCTGGGCGACCGGCTCGCTGATCCGCAACGTCACCGTGTTCGCGATGACCATGGCCGGCACCGTATACGGGCTGGGACGGTTGCCGTTGGGCGGCCGAAACCCGCTGTCGATGGTGCTTGGTGTCGGAAAGGCTCTCACGGGCGGAACTCAGACGCCGGGAGTCAGCGGTACCCCGCCGCGGCGACCACGAGTTCGAGCGGTCACCGGTGAGGTGACAATCATCCCGTCCACAACATGGGTGAACACGGAACTTGCCGCGGCGAAGATAGTGGACGCCCGATCTCCGGCGGACACCGATGTGGTTACAGACCTCGAGAAAGTGCGGCGGCGGAACACTCCCATGCGTACCGGTCGTCGGCGCACTGCACAACCATCTCCAGTCCTACCTACGTCTGCGTCGACCAACGCGGACAGGCTCGTCGCGATGGCCATTGCCTCGCGATCGATTCGAGAGAAGGCCTGACCCATGCTGCAACAGAACTTGTTCGTCCACGAAAACCTGCGCTGGACACGATCGGGGGTCGTCTGGGCTGACTTCATCCTCTCGGGGATTGAATACGGCTACCGGCCCGATTCGGACAAGGAACTCGCACGGGCGATGCACAAAATGCTCCTGCGTGCTCTCTCGGGGGAGGCGCTGCTGATGGGCGTGTGCGCGAGCCTGAA
Source organism: Rhodococcus pseudokoreensis (assembly GCF_017068395.1). Lineage (NCBI taxonomy): Bacteria > Bacillati > Actinomycetota > Actinomycetes > Mycobacteriales > Nocardiaceae > Rhodococcus > Rhodococcus pseudokoreensis. The sequence goes on from NZ_CP070614.1 coordinate 44,125, forward strand.
TCCATACGCGGTGGTCGAGCGGATGACTCGTGGCGTAGATCTCGATGCACATCCCGACTGGGAGGCAGAGTGTGAAGCGTCCATCCCCACGCTCGAGGCGTACAACCCCGGCCGTCGCATTTTCTGGCTGTCGGTACCCCTGGCCACCAGTGGATGGAAAGAGCGGGCCAACGCAGCGTGGTCGTCCGCCGTCACCTCCATCACCGACCAGGTGGGGCTGTCGCGACAGTCCCCGTCGGCTCAAGAAATTGCGCTTCGCAAGAATCAAGCGCAACTCATCGCCAACGACATCCCTGCCTACTTCAGCCCGACCCCTGTCACTCCGGCGCAGATCTCATGGCTGCATCAGCATTCCCTCCAACGAGGAGTTGCCCTCGACGCCGACCTTCCCCGCGGAATTCCCACCGAAGGCGAGGTGAAGACCTCTTCGTCCTTCACCGCGTTCCGCCTGGACGAAGGTGCGCAAACCGACCGTGTCTCTACCGGGGTGCGTTCGAAATTGCCGACCCTGCAGAGGGTCCTCAAGCTTGACCAGCCGTGGGAACTGGAACCACCGCCTCCGAGCTACCAGTGCGTTCTCGCCTTAGCCGACTTACCGGCTGGGGGAGTGCTGTTTCCGGGGTCGGAGTACTACACCCTTGCCGACGCGATCCCTGGGGCCGACATCGATTGGGCCATTCGGTTCCGTATTCGTTCTTCCGAGGAAGTGCGCAAGAAGAATCAGCGTGCTCTGGTGAACCTCAATGAGCAGTACAACCAGCGGGAAGGGGAGCTATCACACGGCCACAGTGTCCTCGACTCCGCCGCAGATGATCTGGCTGAGTACGCCGCAAAGATGGAAGCGGACTCAATGGAAGTCGAGGTCGAGTCCACGACGTTGTTCGTCGTCGGAGCGGATTCCGTCGACGGTGCCCTCGCCCTTGCCCGGAGCTTGGCGAAACTGTTCGAGGGTTCCAACTACAAACTGGTTGCCCCACTCGGGTTTCAGGAAGACCTCTGGCACGCAGCCAACCCTGGAACGCCGGCACCGAAGATCGTCGGGGAGTTCAACCAGATCACGACCGCCACGGACTTCTCCGCCTATGTTCCGTGCACGCACAGCGAGCTCGGCGACTCGGCGGGTGCGCTCCTCGCGCTCAACATCACCTCCGCGCGGATCGGTGTTGTCCACCATGACCTTGCGTCGAAGTCCGAAGCCGATGTATCCGGATCGTTCGGGGCGAGCGGGAACCTCGGATCCGGAAAGTCGATTCTCCTCAAGGTGATCACCGGTTCCTTCGTTGACCGGGGCGGTAAGACCGTGATCGTCGATCACACAGAGGCCGGCGAATACGAGGTCTTCGCACGAACAATCACCGATGCCACCATCGCGAGCTTGTCCGATCCGCAATGGAGCATCGACCCGCTACGGATCTTCGACGCCTACAAGGGCGCCGAGGTCGCGGCCACCGTGCTGATGCCGCTTCTGCAGATTCAGCCCGATGACGACTTCGGCGTGACACTTGCGATGGCGCTCGACCCGGAGTATCGGCGAGAGCACGGCCTTCTCGACGGCGGTCTGCCGGAACTGATTGCACATCTGGACAACACCGACTGCCATCTCAAAATGCACCATGAGTTGGCACGGAAGATCGGTGTCTACGCGAAGAAGTCGTATGCCGCCGCGATGTTCCGTAATCTTCCTCCGCTCGATCGGGGGGCGCCGGCCATCGTCTTCCGCACCGAGTCGGTCAAGCTGCCGTCACAGAACGAACTCCAGCACGACCACTTGTTCCGGCAGATGAGTCTGGAGAAGCGATTCGGGCGCGCGGCCTACACGCTGATCGGACTCATCGCCCGTGAGATTTGCTTCGCTGACCCCGCAGAGCCGGCCCTGTTCCTACTCGACGAGTGCCACCGACTCACCCGACAGGAGGAAGGCCTCGATATCGCAATCGAGTTCCTGAAGGAGGGCCGGAAAGAGAGCGCATATATCGGCTTGGCCTCTCAGGATGCGTTGGAGGGAATGGGTAATGAGACGCTTCGGGGCCTCATCCCCACGAGGTTCGGAATGCGGCAGACGGACCGCAACCTCGCCCGCAACGAACTCGCGTTCCTCGATTTGGATCCAGCCGACCCGGACCTGCTCAAGGAGCTGACGGAACAGACCTCACCGGTAGTGGGCAAAGACCCTGAGACCGGAAAGGAGTACGTCGAACCGCACCGCCGCGGTGAGGGATACATGCGCGATGCCTACGGCAACATCGGGCGAATCAAGGTGCTTTTGCCCTCTGACCCGCATCGAGCTGCAGCGGTCCTCACGACACCGGCCTCCAAGGAAAAGGTGCACTCATGACCGCCGTCAATGCCGGCGGCCCCTCGGCACCGCTGTCGCTCCGGCGCGCGGCGGGCGCCATGCTCGTGGCCGTCGTCGTGTTCGCTATTCCCCCCGCATGGCGGGCGGCTGTGGTCAACACAGCACGACCGATCGCCGGCTGGATGTGGAGGACTCGGCTGCGCCGAGCGATGCTCCGGGTCGTGGCTGGATGGCATCTGTTCGGCGCTGTGATGCTGTGCATCGCAGCACCAGCGCGGGCAGACACCTCCTCTGGGATCCCGCACAACATCGTGTTCGGGTGGATGGACGTGAAGGATTCACACGGTATCTCGGTGTGGAAATACTTCATGTCCATCGACGAGGGCAGCGCCCGCAACGGATCTCACGTCGTGTACTCGATCATCATCAATATCGAATACGAGGGGTACCGCGCCCTCACCGGCGCAGCCATCTGGTTCATCGGATGGGCATTGTCGTTCGAGTGGATGCAGATGCTCGTGGCTCCTGTCCGGACTCTAGGTGAAGCGCTCACCTCCATGACTGGTCAACTCAACTTGTCGACCACGTTCCTCACCGTCACCGCCGCTGTGGTGGGCCTGTGGGTGATGCGGGGACGGTACTCCACCGGCATCTATGAGCTCATGGTCTCGTGCGGGATCGCAGCAGTAGCTGTCGGTGTCCTCTCGAATCCGGTGGAGACGATCGCAGGAACCGACGGACTGATCATGCAGACCCGCGACACCGGGCTACAGCTCGCCGCCGGATTGGCAAATGAAGGGAACACCGACGCGGACCCGGACCAACTCGTACAAAGCCTGCAGGCCGAACTCGCCGACACATTCGTGCGGCAACCGACTCAACTCATGAATTTCGGGCGGGTTCTCGACACCGAACCTGACGGTGCACGCTGCATCGAAGCATGGGACGCCGGCCACGAGGATGCACCAGGCAACACCAAGGACACGCTCAAAGACAACGTCAAAGGGTGCGGTGGTGAAGGCGCGAAACAGATGAAAGACTTCGCCGACCACCCAGGTCCGGGACAAGTACTAGCCGGAATAGTCCTCGTTCCAGCCGGTTACGTGGTCCTCATATTCGGTGCAGTACTTGCCGGGGCGCTGATAGGCGCTGTCGCATCGGCATTGGTTAGCTCACTGAAAATGATCCCAGGTTTGGTGGTGGGCATCCTCCCGGGTGCAGGCCGCGGATCTCTACTCAAAGACCTCGCCACGGTTCTGATGTCACTGACGATCATGCTCTTCGCACTGGTCTTCGTCGTCGGCTACATGATCGTGGTCCGTGCTTTCTTCAACGGCAACGGCGACAACCTCATCCAGAAGTTCGTGTTCGTCGACATCATCTTGGTGATCGGCATCGTGATGTTCCGCAGGGCCATGAAACGACTACGGAAGGTGTCCGATGCGTTGGCTGCGAAGATGGCGGCCCGGCCCGGGGCCTCACCATCGGGGATTCCCCGGTCAACCCCTGCAGCGTCACCACTGCAGAGCGCGGCGCGTGGAGTGCAGAAGGGGCAGCAAGCATGGCGCACGGGGAAGAAGCTCGCGGCCACGTCGGGTAAAGCAGCCAGCGCGACCGGTAAGGGGCTGGCAGTCGGCGGGAAGGTGGCCGGCACGGCAGCCCTGGCCCCGGTGGCTGCTGCGGTCGCCACTGCATATGTCGTTCCGAAGATGGTCGACAAGGTCAAGAACCGTAGAGGTGAGCCGACCGCCGCTGACAAAGAGTCTGGTGCGGGTGAGACCGGTTCCGGAGACACCACGAGCAGCGCAGTTGCCGAGAAGGCGAGTCGCGCAGCGGGTGCAGTGGTGACGAACCGAGTAGCTGCACCGAAACACTCGGCCACTCCCAGTGGCATGTTGCGACCTGGTGAGGTAACCAAGCCCGGTATCAAGCGTCCCCTGAACGCCGCGCCGCAGGTGAATACCGGTGCGGCAATGGGCAAGGTGCACGCGGTGCGCGGATCGTCTCAAGCAGGCCCTGATGGTGCGAAGTTCCGAAGCTTCCACACTGACAACGGCGCGGCACTCCTCCTTCCGGAAAGACCGCGCCGCGAGGATGCCAGCCGCCTGCGTCACTCCCAGTTCGGCTCAGCAGAGGGATCGACTGGGCCGTCATCGCCAGTTCCGACGCCAAGAAGGCCAGTGCGGGCGGCCCCCTCTGAGGTAGTCCGGACGCATCGGTAGGCGACCGTGAGCATGAAGAAGTGGGCGACGATCTCGGTTGCCTTCATAATCGCCGCTGCCACAACGATCATCTGGGTACCTCTGATGGTGGTCACCGTCATGGGAACCGATCCTGGCTCGAGCTGCTTCGGGCAAGGATCGAACGCGCCCGCTGGCGCCGACGTTGCGCCGACGGACCCAGGCGTTCTCGCGGACGCTCAACGGGGGCATGCACGAATGATCGTCGCTGTGGGCGAGCAGATGTCAGTTCCCCCGCAGGGGATCGTCGTCGCGCTCGCTACCGGATCACAGGAATCCGGTCTCCGCATGCTCGCCAACGATGGCACCGATCCGCGGCTCGCACCCGATCAGCGTGACGTCGCCGAATCGTTGAACTACCCACACGACGGGGTCGGACGCGATCACGGCAGCGTCAACTTCATGCAGCAGCAGTACCCGTGGTGGGGAACCGTGGACGAGCTGATGAACCCACAGATCGCTGCTGTGAAGTTCTACGAGGCGCTGCTGAAGGTTGCTGGGTGGGAATCGCTGCCGGTGGCCGTCGCCGCACAGACAGTCCAAGGGTCGCAGTTTCCCGACGCATACGCGGACGACGAAGTGATCGCCCGGCAACTTTATGCGGAGCTTCGCGGGGCTGGCGCTGACGCTCCTCCGCTACCAGAAGGGCACGTTCACGCCGCCGCCAGCGGTGAGGCGTATGAGATGGCCGCCTCCGAAGTGTTGTGCGGCAATGGCAAGGCAATGGACTGCGCACCCACTGCAAACCCCGCCGAAGAAGGACTGACACCCGACGCCCTGCGAGTTATGCGGTGCATTACCGAACACTTCGGCCCGCGCCCCTGGGCCAACGTTGGCGAGCGCCCCTCAGGAGTGGACCGCGATCACCAAGAGGGCCGCGCAGTCGACGCGATGATGACTGACGGGGAGGACGACTACCGCACTCCAGGCGGGAAGGGGAAAGGCGACAAGATCGCCGAGTTCGTAGTCCAGAACGCCGACGCACTCGGCGTCAAGTACGTCATCTGGTACGAGAAAATCTGGACCCGAAACGGAAATGGGGTCGGCACTCCAGGGTCGTGGGCACCCTACGACTATCCACTCGGCGGCAACAGTACCGACACCGTCGCGCACAGAGATCACGTACACGTCAGTGTCTATGGAAATGCCGCAGCCGGTTCAGCGCCGGGTGCCGCCGGTGACGGCAATTCGCGGTCGCCGATCGACCCCGGCAAGTACACACTCACCTCCGGATACGGCTACCGCGACAATCCCACCGGATCCGGAGGACAGTTCCACGCGGGACTGGACTTCTCCGCCGACGCAGGAACCCGCATCTACGCCACCAATGGCGGGACGATCACCGAGGCAGGGAATGCCGGCGATGGATATGGCAACAAGGTTGTCATCACCGACGGGAACACCTCCTACCTCTACGGGCACCAGATCGACGGCGGAATCAAGGTTCGCCCCGGCGATGTCGTCGAAGCCGGTGCGGAAATCGGCGCTGTCGGCACCACTGGTGACTCCACCGGCAACCACTTGCACTACGAGATCCGCGTCGACGGCAAGAGCACCGACCCCATGGCCTACCTACAAAATCAAGGCGTGAATGCTTGAGAACGGAAGGGACAACGATGCCTTCGATATCAGCGAACCGTGGCCCGGCCAGCGATGGTGATGACGCCGGCGACCACAATCCAAAGGCGCAGAAGCGTGTACCCAGCTGGATACACCGCCACCCGTTTGTCACCTTCGGGGTCGTAATCGTCGTCGGATGGCTGTTCTTCACGCTCGTTATAGACCGAGCCGAAACAGTAGATACCCACGATGTGGAGGCGCCGGCAACGAGCGATGTCACCGGTGACGAGGCCTTGCCCGAGACCACGCCGACCACCACCCCGCCCGCCGACACGCATTCTCACGAGCCCCTGGGACTTCCTGACCAGCCGAGGCTAATAGCCCGGAGCTTCGCCCAAGACTTCACGAATCCAGCGCCTGGATGGTGGGATCGCGTGACCCGATGGACCACACCCGCACTCGCCGAGGCATATCGGACAACCAATCCCGCACGCATCTCGGCAGCGAAGTTGGAACTGATCACCGAGCAGGCGACAGGGACATCGGTAGTCGACTTCATTGCCAACTACGACAACGGCATGAACGTCGGAATCCGCGTCGAATACGTCGAGCGGGAATGGACAGTGACCAGCTGCGTGCCGATGAAGACTGCGTACTGACCCATCCCGCTCCACCTTGCAAACGATCAGGCCCCGCTCAACCTCGCCCAGGACGAGCGGGGCCTTCCTCATGCCACCACTGCTGACGATGAGTGATCTACCGGGTGGCGAGTGTTCGGATACCACCTGAGGAAGACCGGCCCTCGTGCAATGCCCTGCTGATGCCGTGACCGCCCCGCGCGGTGGACGGTGATAACGAAACTGTCCCCGAAGGGTGCGGTTCGCTCCGATCCGTACTCACTTCGTTGCGCCGTTCGGAGCGTAACGCACGTGTCAAGGGGATGGGGTCTCAAAGTGCTGGTTGTTGTCCGGACTCAATGAGTCTGATGTTGACTCGGTGAAACTGATGCCGAGGGCGGTCAATCTGTTGTCCGGCTCAGTGATCTTATGCCGGTGCGGTCATGATCGCCACCACGTTGGTGTTGGTGTCCGAGCTGATACACCCGTCGACGGTTTGCGCGTGGTGGGTGGTGCGACCACCTGGACTACCAGCGTCTTTGAGTTCGGCTTCGTCAGCCATGTAGGGCAGTGCGGTCCACCTTTCACTGGTTGACGTTGGGCGGCGAGCTACGAGTGGACTGCGCAACCATGCCGTCCGACACAAAAACGCCCTCCAGCGCCACGCGCATCAGATTCAACGAGCCGCGAGCGAACATGGCGGCGCAATCGAAACTGACGCACCACCGGGACGGCATCACGGCATCAGATCCACCGAGTCAGGACCGGAGTTCGGCAACTTTCCGCTGAACCGGATGCGGTAGGCGCCCGGTAGGCGAATGGGCACCTACCAGAGTGCGCTGAACGAGCTTCCGAACCCATCGCCGGAAATTCCTCGGCTGCCAGATGTCACAGGGACCCGCCCTACCCCATCTCCCTAAAGCAGAAGCCGCGGAAACCAACTGCGGCCGGCAAGGAGGCATCACCATGACCGAGGCGAATCAGCCCAAGGACATGATCACGTCGATCCTGTCCTTTGTCGTAAGCGGGCACACTGGCCGTGTCCTTCCCGGTGGGACGAGCTATCCCACCCGCAGCCGCCCCGCCCTCGAACCGAAACCTCGGAAATGCCTTCACCCGGTGTTCAGGATTGTCGGTCGGGGCGAAGACCGGTGAGTCTCGCTACTATGCGGGCCCCTCACACTGGCCGCTCGCTCGCCCTCGAGCCGCGGCAGCACCCCTGGTTGCGCAATGCGACGATCACCGCGGCCGGCGGCGTTCTTTTCGCCGCCACCGCTCCGTTCGCTGGACTAGACGACTGGGCTGCACCCGGCGCCGTAGCCGTCGCCTCAGCGTCGGTCGGTGTGGGCGCACACGGCTACCGAACCCAACTACGTGAACTCGAAGTCGACCGCGCAACCGAACAGCTTTGCCACGTGATGGGACTGAGTAGTCCGAGTCGCGAAGGTCTGCGCGCATCACGATGGTCGAACCGGTGGCCGGGCCGCCCCGGACGACTTGTTGTGCGCTACCCGTCCGCGAAGCTCGCACTCGACCCGAACTTCATCCCCCGCATCACCGAGGTGCTCTCCGGCCAAATGTGGGGGGACTACCGGGTCAGCAAGCATCAACGCAAACAGTGCCGGATCGTCTTTGTGCCGGAGATTCGATCCGATAACTGCGCGGAGCAGCCAGCGGTATCCGCACGGGCGAAGCGCACGATCCTGACGTTGCTCGGGCCGACCGGGCGGGTGACGAAGACCGAGTTCGATCCCAACACCGGCGAGCTTGTCGCCCTCGAAGCCACGCATGAGGCAGGTGTGAAGCTCGCCCCATCCGGGTATCGCACCCGCATCGAACGCACGGCCTCAGCCAACCTGCCCGGCCGGTGGCGGACACGCTGGAACCTCGAGACCGATTGGGTCCGATTCGAAGTGCGACCGACCTTCGACCCCAACGTCTGGCATCCCGCAATCACACTCGACGAAGACTTCGACCCGCTCGTCAACTATGACGCTGTCCGAATCCCGTACGGCATCGACGAAGACGGCAATGTGATGTCCTGGCGGCCGGCCGTCGACCCGAACGTGATGCTCGTCGGAGCCCCGGGAACCGGTAAGACGGTCACCGCGCATACCCTCCTGACCGAGATCGCATACCGGGCATGGATCGTCTGGGTCGCCGATGGCAAGGGGGTCGAGTTCCTTGGGTATCAGGACTGGCCCAACGTGCAAATCGTCGCGTCGAGGATCGAGCACCAGGTCGCCGTCATCCACCGCGCGTGGCAAGTGATGGAAGAACGCTACGACGCAATCGTCTCGGGGAACGCGAAAGAGACCGACTTCGAGCCACTGGTTCTTTTCGTCGACGAGTTCGCGGACATCCGCGGCAATCTGCTGAACTGGTACTCAACCATCAAGGGCAAGGGTGACCCGACCAAACCCCGGACCCTGCAGGAGATCGCAAGCATCGGGCGAAAGGGTCGCACCGCCCGCGTCCATCTCATTATCGGCACCCAGCGGCCCGACGCCGAGTACTTCGGCGGCGACATGCGCGACAACTTCCGTATGCGCGTCTCGATGGGCCGACTCTCACCGCAGGGCGCCATGATGATGTGGGAATCGCCCGCCATCGGTACCACGATTCCACGGGGCTGCCGTGGCCGTGCAACCACGATCAATGATGCCAACCGCGATGTCGAGATTCAGACGTATCGAACCCCCGACCCGCGAAAGGTAGGTGATGGTGATGAGGGATACGAGCTCTTCGAGATCCTGCATCCCCCGGTGACCCGGCACGAACGATTGGTGATCCTCGACCCGGAGCCTGATCCAGTCGATATCGATACCGGCGACTCGACGGAAGAGGTCGAGATCCGCTTCCGTGACTACGTGCAAGCCCCCTGGGGCAGAGCAGCAGACCACCCTCTCCACGATCCGGTCGCGCAACGGGATAGGAAATACATCGGGCAGGTTCGCGGGGCGAACCCCATGTCGGTCCTTGGGCTTGATGAAGGACAGGCATCGAGCAGCAGCGAGACACGAATGGCCTCGCTGCTTGCCGACGCTGTCAATTCGCTGCACAGGCCAGAACTCTCAGTAGTCCCCGCTATGTCGGACGATGACGTCGACGACTGGGAAGGGTTCAGTGAGGCTGAATCTCGCTCGCCAGGAGACCTACAAGTCGGGGACTTGATCTTGGTCGACGAGGAGACCGACCAATGGGCTGTCATCGATACCGACCCTGGCCCCGATGAATTCGATGACGACGACCACATCGCCATCACTTGGCGTGGTGATGGCGATCTTGAGGGAGTGATTTCCATGCCCTATGACTCCGAAATCGCCTGCCGTAAACCACTCGAGTTCAGCTCCTGAGAGAAGCGAGACGTCGATGAACAACACCCAGTCCGGGCAGAAGGCGCTCAACGACAACGACCTCCTCGCCCTGATCTTCTTGTTCCCATTCCTGCTTCCCTTCGCACTTGCGCTCGTACCGCAATGGAGGGACACGGCAGCCACATGGCTGCTCGATCATCAAGTTCTCGTTACCGCCGCCGATGCGTTGTGGGTCCTTCCCGGCATCGATGCCGGCGTCGATGGTCGCCGACTGATCATCCTCATCGCTGTTGCCGTGATCTTGATTGCCGGATCTTTAACGGCTGTGAGAGCGGCGTATCACCGGCGCGCTTTCCGTCGTCTGCAGAGCGGAGATCGTCAATGACTACGCCACAAGATCGGGGTCAAAGAATGGACGTCGCCCAGGATGCTGCGGTACCGTCAGGTTCGTCCATTGAGATGCGGTCTCACCAACCGTACAAAAGAAGAGAGAATCCAATGTCCTTGGATACCTGTGTTTCGCATACCCCTATGCAACCGGCCGAGGCCAACCATCACGCCCGAACTATCGGAGACAATGCGGTCGTCCAACTGTCCCGCTCCACCGCTACAGTAGGGGCGGAGCTGGACACGTCGAGGAAGGGTTGGTCCCCTGATCCGCGTGTTCGGTTGGGCGGCGTTCAGCGCCGATCCGCCCGTCGCGGCGAGCCGTCTAGGACAACTGCTCGTCGCGGCGGGTCCGCTGGTCTTCCTCCCGGGACAGTTCCGGTCACCGGTGGTGTTCGCGCCCACCTGCAGGCGCTCCGTCGCGCAGGCTTCGCCCTCCGCGACCTGACCTCTCTGACCGGGCTGCCGTCACGTGACCTCGGCGTCGTTCTGCGATCGACCACTGTGTACGTCTCAGAAGATGTCGCCCGACGCATTATGTCAGTCCAGTTCCAGCCGACTGGCGATCATCGCCGCAAAACCCCCGGTGTCGGCGCCAAGCGACGGATTCAGGCGCTGGTAGCCCTCGGGTTCCCCCGCCATGATCTGGCTGCACGACTCCGCCGCAGCCCGGCAGTTCTGAACGATCTCCCTGAAGACGGGCTGATTACTCGCCGCCTGTGGTTCGAGATCTCCGCACTCTATGACGAACTGTCGATGACAGCCTCGGCGCCGGATCCGGACGTTCGGGACTGGGCACGCATCGAGATGGGGTGGGCGCCTCCGTTGGCGTGGGATGACGATGAGATCGACGATCCTCGGGCGCGGCCGCACCAGCCCAAGAGTGTTCTCGGTGTCGATGACGTTGCGATCAAGCGCTGCCTCGATGGTGACCGAAGCATCGAGCTCGCCCCCGACGAAGTCCAGGTCGTCCTGGCGCTATCCGAGCGCCAGAAGTGGCCGCGCCGCAGGCTCGCGGCCGTCCTGGGCACCTCCGAGGAAGCGGCAGCTCGTCGATTGGTTCGTTACCGTGACCGTATGCGAACCCAGGGTGGAGCGGCCAGGGCGGTTGACGATGCTGCCGCGTGACGCGGATCGACGCGATGACTTGCGTGTGGTGTTGGCCGTTGCGTTCCTCTCGCTCGGTGTGTGGGTGATCGCATGGCTCCTCGGAACCGCATCTCTGGGTCTAGGTATGAGCGCTTTCATTGCTGCAACCGTGACCGCTGGTGCATCGCTTCTCCTCGCCACCCCACTGCAGCGTTGGTGCACGTTCAGTGGCATCGACTTCGATACTCGCACCTCGAGGAGAAGCGTCGTTGCCGCCGCCGCGGTCATCTCTAGTTCTGCGGTCGTTTTCGCTCCCATCGAGCCAACGCTCGCGGCGTGGCTGTTCTTGATACCTCTGGCGCTCTGGGCGGCGGTGGTGGATTTCCGAACGGGCAGAATTCCCTCTCCGCTGACGTACTGGGCTGGTGGCGGAACACTCGTGCTGCTCACCGTTGCCAGTGCTGTGGAACAGAACTGGTCTGCGCTGCTTCGAACCTTGCTCGCTGCCGCAGCGTCATCGCTGGTGTTGTTCACTCTCGCGGTTCTCACCGGAGGTGGGATCGGGATGGGGGATGTGCGGCTCATATTCTCTCTAGGCGCCGTTCTCGGATATTTCTCGTGGCAGTGGGCGGCTGCCGGTCTCATCGTTCCGTTGCTGCTGATGTTCCCTGTTGCGGTTGTCCGCATGGTTCGTGAACGTGGCAGTGCATCTTCGGGAATCGCCGCGGGGCCATACATGGTTGCTGCCTGCGTCCTGCTGACCGCCTGCGCGGCATAGCAACTAGAGCGTGCTGCGGCTTCACAATCCTGAGTTTCGCGGTTCAACCAGCAACAATATGTTCGCAGTGTCTTTCGGTGTCCAGGATGCCCGCTAGATTCCGGCTATTGCAAGTGCGCCCGCACAGATCCTCGGAAGGAGGCCGCATGAGGGAACAGGATCGTCCCACAGTGGTAGCCGGGCTCCTCGCCGTTTCCGCGATCGGTGGTGTGGTCACGGCAGACGTTCCGTGGCTCATCGTCGGACCAGGCCCGGACCCCCAAGGAAAGGACAAATAACAGATGGCACCCGCCGGCAAGAAGTCCGATTCCGCACGTAAGGCAGCCGAAGCCGTTGCCCAGAAGGCGCTTCAGGACAAGGTCGCCCTGGTGGGGGCGATCGGGGAAGCGCAGGCTGCCGTGGAAGAACTTGGTGAAGAGAAGGTGGAACTCGAGCGCCGACACGAGGAAGAGCGTGACGCTCTCGAAGGAAAGATCACGGACGCGGAGCAGAGGGTACGCGGTGCCTACGACACCGCGGTCGCGGGAGGATGGACTACGAGGGACCTGGCAGACATGGGCATCAATTCGCCCAGAAAGAAGCGTAAACAGCGCCGCTCACCCGCATCAACGACACAACAGGACGAAGCCACGCCGCAACCGGCCAACCCCCAGCCGACACCCGACCCTGAACTTCAACCCGCACACCAGTACTGACCACAGTCATGAGCACGCAGGGAGGACGACATGCACCACGACCGGCACGCCGACATGAGTGCGGTCCCGCAGCTACTTTTGCCCTGCAGATCCTGCGAGCTCGAGATTCGCGCCGGCGTGACTACGAGTTACGTGCGGCCGGCGGTGTGGGCGGTGATCCTCAAGGATTGTTGCCGTGGATACCGGCGTCAGTCGCACCTCGTCTGTCAGGAGCACTTTCTCGAGTTGGTATCGCAGAAGTTCCCCGCACGTTGCGTGTCATGCGGAACGGTCAGTCGATCGTTGGCGGATGTAGTCGACACAGCGATGACTCTCTGCGGCCAGCCGCCAGTGACTGATCGCTGTCCTCCGGGGATAGCCAGCTGAAATGGCGAAACGTTCGTATTCGAGTAGCCCTGACGGCAGTGTAGGAGTCGTCGATATCGATCATGGCGACTCCGATAACGCGATGAAGAAGCAGGCCGACGTTGTTACTGAGGCGTCGTTCATTGATCGCGAGAGGGAACGTGACGGTGCACGCGAAATCGATGCCGCCGTGGAAGGAATGTCACTGACGCGGGCAGCGAAGGATCTTCATCGCGCGTATCCGCGGTCGACGAGCCATGCGGATATTCATCGCCGGATGGAGCGGAGGCTTCCGAGCGAAATCGAACTGCGGAGATCGATGAGTTCGAGGCAGAGAAAGGCGCGCTCGGTAACCAAACGTCAGGTGCTGGAAGCGATGCCCAATACCCAGCACCGTGCGCTGAGCAGGTTGGTCCAGGAGCCACAGCGGTGGGCCGAGGTGAACGCGTCTCTTTCCAAAGTCAACGGGGACGCAGTGCAACTCGACGACAAAGATCGTCAACACGTCCAACGTGTTGATCGAGCGATCCAAGCGTACGAGAAAACATCAGGTAGAGGGCACATCGTCTACACCGAGGTAACGATGCCGGATTCGATTGCAGTCCGAGAGCAACTCCCGGGCTCGCTCAGTGCTGGGACGGTTGTCTCGTTCGATCGGTTCACCATGACCCGGCACAACCTCCACGAACTCGACGCTGAGCGCGGTTCCAACGATCTCGCACTCGAAATCCAGACCTCCCGCGGAATGTACCTCGGTATGTCAGATACTGCGGGAGGAAACACTGCTCACCTGCTGCCTCGCGGGATCCGTCTCGAGGTCGTCGCGGCGCATTATGCTCCCTACGAGCGCAATGGAGGTTCGATGGGGGAGCGGTTGGTAGTGCAGATGAGAGAAGTACCGGACCCAGACCCAGCGGATGGGGAGCGATGACATGGTGTGGAAAGACAAACACGGGCGTGAAGAAATCTTCGTCCACCCCGACATCCTGAGCGGAAAGGCCGGCAAGGCGCAGTTCAGAATCACGTCGCCTGCACCCGACCGTGACGCGTCCGGCCCCTCAGACGGACCGGCGACCGACGCGGATACGAGTCGAAAACGGGCGAGCGCGGAACAGAAAAATCGGAGGCCACCAAAGGGTGTGCCTCCGACTCTCGCTGTGCAATCTCAGTGACCCGACTATACCCCACCAGGAAGCCCCGCGGTGGAACGGAGAGCAGAAAGCCTCTATCGCTCAACTGAATTCGTATAGTCGTGGCAGTACTGTGGTCAGTTCCTCGAAGAGTGACGGCCACCCGCGCTTAAGCCATGTCACCCGCCCCCTCTCGAGGAAGCTCGCGTCGATGATGTGGCTGACTCGATGCTGCTGTTCGGGTACGCCGAGGTCACGAAGGATGGTGTACACCGGGTTCATCGGCAACCGAGTGCGTGCAATGTAAGCCCACACGTCGTCGCGGCTCCAGTTCCAGATCGGGCCGAACGCTACCGTCCCGTCCGCCCGTTCCACCTTCCCGCCATGTCGATCCCGTTGCTGCTGTCTCGTTGTGCAGCAACCCCGACAGTTCCGATCGACCTGCTCAGCGAGTGCCCGGTGATACAACGACCAACGACCCGAGCCCTTCACGGACTCGTCAGCGCGCACTCCCCAGATTTCACCTGGACCTTGATCGCTGTGTGCGCGATTGGCCGGCTGGGTGATCAGGACGTCGTGCAATGGATGCTCCGACGCGGTGTTCGGTGCAGTCAGATCCCACGCCCCCGATTGAGCGAGGTACTGCAACAGCGGCGGATCCGAAGGGTAGACGGAGAGGTTCAGGTCCCAACGGTCGGCCAGGTCAGAGATGTACGTGTACGTTTCCGGATATTCGGCTCCTGAGTCGAAGAACACCACCGGAATATTGGAGTCGACTTGCCGAGCCAGGTGAAGCGCAACGAGCGAATCTTTGCCACCGGAGAAAGCCAAATACCCGTCTGCGTCATCGAGGTGCTGCTCAATACGTGAAAGAAGCGCCCCGAGATCGTGACCAATAGGGCGATGAGCACGCAGAACATCGAGATCGAGTCCGTCTGGCAAGTCTCGCATGGCGCCCCTTTTCCGCACATCCTCAGGGTCTCCTGAGTGTCGCTACAAACCAGTCCCACGGTCTCACGGTAGTCGGACTGGTGGGTGCACGAGCGTCGCGCTCAGTGTCCCACTACGGTGATACCGTCCCGACGAATACCCAACCGACCTGCGAAAAGATGAGGGGGACTCCGTGCCCAGCGATCACGAGGACGCTCAACCACCGACTTGGCTTCTCGGCGGAGATGAGCAGGCCGACACAACGACGCCGGCGACCAACGGAAGTCGCTGTACCACTGCTCCCGCCTCCGCTCCGCTACACAACCATCGGGAGGCCGCGAAGGGGACGAGTGACGTGCCGGTCCAACCGGCCAACGGAACGACGTCGGCGAGGACGGGCAACCCGGTTCCGGCGGTGCCGCAGCCGTCCGGGCCGACATCGAACCTCGATACCCCCCGGCAGCCGACATCGTTCGACTCGCTCTCACCGGCCCCCGCAGTCACCACCCCTGCACCCGCCCCAACTCCGCCTGTGAGTCCGATCTTCAGGCCCCCGGCCGCTGCGGCAGAATCAGATCCGGCCGCGCACCAGGCGGAACCGCTGCGCGGCCGACAGCGGACTGCTGACGTTCTCGCGGGCGGGGATCCACCCGCCGGTTTCGTGCATCCGGCGTCGGCGCCCCAGGAAGCTCCACCTCAGCGTCAGCAGTCGGATTTCCGCACCGCCGCACCCTCGCAGCGGATTTCATCGATCGAAGATCTCGACATCATCAAGCGCGCCAAACGGCCACCCGAGCGGGGCGTGGGGAAGCTTCTGTACAAGGTCAGCGGTGGCAAGATCAACACCGGCCAGTCCCCGGCGGAACTCGAGCACCAGGAACTCGTCCGACGGGTGAATCACCCGGTACGAGGCGTCTACAAAATTGCGTTCGTCTCCCTCAAAGGCGGAGTGGGAAAGACCACCGCGGCGATGACGTTGGGTTCAACGTTCGCCTGTCACCGCGGCGACCGCGTGGTAGCCATTGACGCGAATCCTGACCTCGGGACGTTGGCGGACCGTGATCGGCGCGAGCACCGCCACACCGTGCGCGACCTCCTCGCGGACGAGAACATCCGATCCTACAGCGACGTTCGTGCCTATACCTCACAGGGTGAAAGCAGATTGGAGATCCTGGCGAGCGAGGAAGATCCCGAGACATCGGAATCCTTCAACGAACAGGACTACCTCGATACGCTGCGCATCCTGGAAGTACACTACAACCTGGTTCTCACTGACTGCGGCACCGGCATCATGCACTCGGCCATGCACGGAGTGCTCTCGGAGGCGGACGCCCTGGTCGTAGTCAGCCCCACCGCGCGAGATGGGGCCAGGAGTGCTGAGGCCACGCTCAATTGGCTCAGCAAGCACGGCTATCAGAATCTCGTCGAACGCACTGTGGTGGTGATCAATAGCACGCGTCCCGGAGCGTCGCCCCTCGACCTCGATCGGCTCACCCAACTCTTCCGCGACCGCGGCGTGCGGGCGGTGCGCACACTGCCTTACGATGATCATCTCGGTGAGGGCGGCACGATCGATCTGAAGTTGTTGAACAAGAAAACTGCTCGGGCGTACCTCGAGCTGGCGGCTGACCTCGCGGACGACTTTCCGGAGCCACTCGGGCGGCACGTGCGGAACTGAAGACTCCACCCTGACCCAACCTGAACGTGCAGGGCAGGCCACGAAATGACCGGCCCTGCACGTTATCTGTCCGCTTCTGAGTGTCCATCCCCGCCAATAGGGTTTTGCGTATGGCCTCCACTACCGCTGCAATGAGATGTGACAGGAACGAAGCGAGGTACGACGTCTGCACGGCCGCATATGTCGCTGCCCGCCCGACGACACTCAGTATTCCTTCCACCCCGGACGTCTGCGCCCGCTGTGCCCGCGTTGGATCGGCGTGTGTGCCAGCCTCGAAGATCATTTCCCGGGCCTTCACCGCCTTCGATTCGTGGCAGGACCCCACCCGCACAGGCCTGTGCTTCGTCTGCGCATGGATCTACCGCGAACCCGCCCTGCGCTCGGCGATGCACCTGGTCACCACAACCCCCTCCCTGAGCGTTCTCAACTCGCGTGCCCTTGCCGCACACCTGGCCGGACCGATCGCGGACGATCATGCGCTGGTCGTGCCTCTGCGACCAGGGCGTAAGCACTTGTTTCCGGCAGCGAGGTGGGGTGCGGTCGCCGTCGACGACATCACCTTCGAATGGTCTGGCTCGGATGCAGCGACCCTGCACGCGATGCAGCGCCTCCGCGTTGAAGGTTTCTCCCAAACGGCGCTGAGCGCAGCAGCTCCTCCCTACGCCTTCCTGCAAAAGGTTGCGCCACACAAGTGGGGACGTGTCCTCGATGATTGGGAACAGCTCAAACGCTGGCGAAGTGAGCCGCCCTGGTGGGAACTCGGTCTGCGGGCCTCCGTGCCGACGAAGGTGTCCGCGTGAGCTCACCACAGCAGGCTCCGACGACCACGTGGCTCGCGAGCGCCCCGGAGTTGCCGCCACTCGACGGCCCAGCTGCCACAGCTGAGCGGCTCGTACTCCTGCTGCATTATGGGATCGACTGGGATAACAGCTGGGTGGCGTCCCGCCGTTCGACCTACTGGGACCACCACCTACCCGATCGGATCCGTATCGCGACCTATCGCAGCGGAAGCAGCCTGGACCGCTGGTGGGGTCTGGTTGCCGAACAACTCGAATCGGTCCCCAACCTCGACCAACGGCGTGAGCTCACCATCTTGTTGCGTGAACCGCCCAAGCCGGTATTGACCGTGATGAGGTTGTCCACCAAAGCCCTTGTTCTGAGAACACAGATCGTCGCCGCCGCGTACCGAAAAGCTCGGCGCGCAGAGAAGGCAGGCAGCTCGTGACCACCACCGTGCATTGGGATCTGGCCATCACCGCGTTGTCCTCGATTTCCCACAAGGACGACGACACCAGCACCACGACGGCACTGTTCCGTCGTGAACCGGTGATCCAGCCGGACGGCACAGAGGAGTTGGTGCCGATCGTTTCCGGAAACTCGTTCCGAGGCGCACTGCGCCGAACCGGGGAGGAGTTGCTCCGCGACGTCCTCGACTACGAGGGAATCCTCTCCCTCCCGGCCGCACACACCCTCCGCAGCGGCGGGGCGCTGCGAAAGATCAACGGAGAGCCGATCTCCGGCCGCCGACTCGAACGACTGCGCACCCTCATTCCCCAGATCGCGGTGTTCGGCGGCAACACCACTGGCACGATGGTCAAGGGCCGCCTGCAGGTGGGCAAGGTCGTTCCGAAGGTAAGGGAGACCGCGCACATTCTCCGCAATCCCGGCGGGGCGCCGCTGCCGGGACAATTCGATCTCCTCGGACTCGAGCGGTACAGCAGATTCGACGACGCCGACAGTGGCGACTTCCCCACCCCCCGCGCACCGGACAGCAGCAGTGGCAATCAACTGATGCGGTACGAGATCGAAACCTTGCCAGCAGGCACCCAGTTCGAGTCCTGGCTACGCCTCACTCGCGGCACCGACCAGGAGGTCGCGTTCTTCCAGGACGTTCTCGACACCTTCGCCGCCGATGGTCGGATCGGTGGACGGCAGGCAATCGGACACGGCCTGATCAAGCTTGAGTCCGACCGGAAAGTCGTCGCAGGGCCATCACCGCTGGACTGCGATTGGCGTGAACGGGTGCGTGACGTTCGCGGAGAAGCGCTCGATGTGTTGGCCGGCCTGACGTGATGCGTCCGCTGCTCGTGCGTGCGCACTTGGCTCATGGCCTCGCGCATGGGTCGCCGTGGGCAACGAGCCTCGACGGTCTCCTGGCCGCGGAGCTCTGGGACGAGCACAAAAGTCAGGAACGATCCTGTGGCAGGGAGGTCCCCAGGCTCGATCCCTCCATCAGTCCGCCTGACCTCGACTTGCCGCTTGCCCGATGTGAATTGGCCGGCAGCGATTCTTGGCACTGGGCCGCGACCTGCGCCCATTCTGACATCCCGGTGGATCGGCCCACCGTCCGCTACTGGACAGCGAGACCGGATCACACCGCCCTTGGGGACCTGGTCCAGACCCTTCCCGCGTCGATATCAGAACGGCAGGGCCCATACCGTGCTCGCATCATGCCGTTGCTCGCGACAACTACGGCAAGCGTGTGCTGGCAGGGAATCGGCGACATCGACGCCATACGCTCAATCCTCGAACCCGTCGTCGCAATCGGAAAGAAGAGGAGCCAGGGTGAAGGCCATGTCCTTCGCTGGGAGTTCGCCACACTCGACATCGATGGGTGTGCCGCAGCGCATCTCTATCCGGACGGCAGCCTCGGCCGCACCACACCCGCCGCGTGCCTGAGCAAGATCGACATTCCACAGACCGGCGGCTTCGGCACCGCCGGCTTACGCCCGCCCTACATGCATCCACTCCGGAAGCGCCCGCTTCACCTGCCGCGGCAGTAAAACCGTCGAGAGCACGCACCTTGGGGCGAGCTGCAGCTGCCTTCCGTATGAGACGACCTCTCATCATCCGAGCACGTAGTTGGCTACTGCATCGAAGGAGAATCGGAAAAGAGAGAAGGCCAGTCAGCCCAACCGAAAACGGGCCACTCTCATCCGCGGAGCGCGATGCAGCCAGCGGGCGCAGATGGCTTTGCCCCGGATGAGGCCGTCTCACATTGGCAGCCAGGCCTGATGGATGGCACGACGGCCACTGCGCGGCCGCTCGTCGGCGCGCTCAGATGATCGTGCTGATCCTCGCCTGACCGAAGTGCATTGCGCTCATCCAAATAAGTTTGCCAGTTCGGCGAGCCAGACCGACCCATTCGATTCCTGGACCCCGACTCTCGCGGTGCCGGGGACCGGACTGCAAATGCCCTTCGGGACACCATATTTGCGCAGGTAATCGCATATAGTTGCGGTGTCCTGTTAAGCGCGACTCACCATCGCGCCGAAGAATACGGAGTCTTGGAATGGCTGATGTGGCGACTGCTGTGACGGTGTTGGATGCGAATGGGCGGGCCGGTGTTCCGTCGTTGTTGATCTCGGGTCCGGGTATGGGTAAGTCGAGTCTGGTGCGGGGGTTGGCGGCGTCGGACGGGGTGCTGTGCGAGACGGTCCTCGGGTCGTTGCGGGAACCGGCCGACTTCGCTGGCCTGCCGGTGGTGCGTGAGCACGGGGTGACGTTGGAGGCTCCGGACTGGGCGAAGCGCATTCACGCCGAGGGTGGTGGCTATCTGTTTCTGGACGAGTTGACGACGAGTCCGCCTGCGGTGCAGGCGGCGATGCTCGCGGTCGCGTTGGACCTGAAGGTCGGTGATCTGCAATTGCCGAAGGGGACGCGGGTGATTGCGGGTGCGAATCCTCCCGATTGTGCTGCCGGTGGGTACGAACTGGAAGCGCCATTGGCGAATCGGTTCTGCCATGTGGAGTTCACTCCGTCTGTTGATGAGTGGTTGGACGGTATGGCGACTGGGTGGGCCACGCCGCCCGCCTCGCGTGCGGTGGCGACGGACGAACAGCGCGTGGCGCTGGTGCGTAGTTCGATCACCGGATATGTCCAGCGCAACCCGGAAGCGTTGGACGCGTTCCCGTTGTCGGCGGCGCAGACCGGGGGAGCGTGGCCGTCGCGACGCACGTGGGCGATGTTGGCGGCGGTGTTGCCGCATCTGCGTGACGACGACAACGCGGCGATCAATGCGGCGGTGTTCGGGCTGATCGGTGAGGGGACCGGTGTCGAGTTCCTGGAATGGCGCAGGAATGCCGATCTGCCCGACCCGGTGGCGGTGATCGAGAATCCGGAAACGGCGTTCGACTGGCAGTCTCGTCCGGACCTGGTGTGGGCGGTTCTGGCGGGTGTGACGGCGTGGGCTGCGGGGCGGGGCACTGTCGAGGCGTGGCGCAGCGCGTGGGGGCCGCTGATTGCGGCTGCGGAAGCGGGTGCACCTGATGTGGCGGGCGCTGCGGCGCGGACGTTGGCGAAGGCGCGGCCCGCCAAGGCTGTGGTTCCGGCTGCGGCGAAACGGTTCTCCCCGATGTTGGTGGCTGCGGGTCTGGTCGGTGAGGCGGCGTGAGCGCGGTGCGGGTACTCGACCCGGACGAGTTGCGCGCGTTTCGGTTGGCCCGGTTGGTCTCTGCCGAACAGATGCCGTACTTCATGCGGGCGTTGTTCGCGGCGCAACCGGTGGCTGCGCCGGGGCTGGGCACGTTCGCGGTAGATGCGCAGTGGCGGTTGTATCTCGATCCGGCGCTGCTGGTCGGTGCGAACGCGTGGCCGGTCCCGGTGGCGGGTGCGGTCCTGTTGCACGAGGTTGGGCACTTGCTGCGCGCACATGCCGCGCGCGCAGAGTTCTTGCCGAAGCCGGTCGCGCACGTGGCGTGGAACTACGCCGCCGATGCGGAAATCAACGATGACCTTCTCGCGGCCGGTGTCGGACTGCCCGAAGGGGTGATCACCCCGGAGTCGTTCGGGTGCGCATCGGGAGGCATCGCGGAGGACTACTACACGAATCTGGTAGATCCGTCTGCCCCTTCATCTCCGAACGCAGACGGCGATGGTGATCCGGGGTGCGGGTCCGGTGCGGGGTGCCCTGCCGTGCCCGGCGAGTTGGGTGCGGGCGGGAATGAGGTCACCGAAGGTCTCGACGGCGCGGAGGCCGACCTGGTGCGGCGGTATGTCGCGCAGGCCGTTCGTGAGTCTTCGGGAAAGGGGCGGGGGAGCGCCCCGGCAGGATTGGCGCGGTGGGCAGGTGAGGTACTGGCACCGCCGACGGTGGCATGGGATCGGTTGTTGCGTGCGGTGATCCGGCGCGTCTTGGCGGATCAGGCGGGACGGACGAACTACACGTATTCGCGACCCTCGCGGCGCGGGATCCCGGGCATAGTCGCTCCGGCGATGCGCGGCCCGTCGATCACGGTCTCGATTGTGGTCGACACGTCGGGATCGATGTCGGCAGACGATCTGGATGCGGCGATGAGTGAGGTTGCCGGGGTGCTGCGGGCTGGCGGTGTGGCACGTGATCGGGTGCGGATTCTGGCCTGTGATGCGTCGAGCACAACGGCGCAGCCGGTTCGGTCCATCGCGGACGTGAAACTGATCGGCGGCGGCGGCACCGACATGCGGGTGGGTATCGAGGCGGCCAATGCTGCGCGTCCGCAGCCGCATGTGGTGATCGTCCTGACGGACGGGGATACGCCGTGGCCGGATCGCCCGTCGCGGTCGCATCTGGTGTGCGCGGTGATCGGCAGTGACGCGGCGGCGGGGCGTACACCGTCGTGGGCGTCGACGATGTCCGTGCCGGTCGGTGCGGGAGTTCGCGCATGAGCGCGGCAGGAAGCGGCGACCTGGTCCGCTACGCCGACCGGGTGTTGGCCGGTACCGGGATCACCGCCCACCAGGTCGCGGCGGTAGTGGCAGGTACGGCGACCGATGCGGCGGCGGCGGCTCTGCGCGCCGGTTGGCGCTGTGCCGCGAATCCGGTGCATGTGGGGAGCGACGAGGGACGGGGAGCGGCATGAGCGTGGAATGGTTCGACCTCGCTCAGCGGCTCTATGCCGCCGAAACCCGGTCGCCGGTCGCTCGGCTCACGCACACCACGTTCGTGCCGTCCACGGCGGCGCTGGCGGTGCGTGCGGTGGCACGTGGTGGCAGCGTCACCGTGGCAGTGGCCGGTTTCGAGGGCCGCGAGGAACGTACCCGCGACGTGGATGCCCTGGGACTGCTGGCCGCACACGGCGGCACCATCGTGGGGCGCTGCGATCCGGCACCGTTGCTCACCGACGACACCGGCACCCTGCCTGCCCTGGTGACGCTGGCGCGGGCGCACGCACACCACCCGGACCCGCAGGTGGCCGGTGCAGCGGCCATGGTGGCGTGGTGGGCGGATCGGGCAGACCATCCCGGCACGTCGGCGGTGGTGAATCTGGTGGCCGCGTCGTCGGCGCGGTACGTCCTCGGCACCACCCCGGAGGCCGAACGGTCGGCGACCACGTGGCGGCAGTGGTTGGGCATCTCCGATGACAGCGTCATCGGGTTGCATGAGTGGGCCGCGAAGATCAGTGGCGGACCGCTGCTGCCACTACTGGAGCCGATTCACGAGGATGACCGTTATTCGTGGGACCGCGCGCTCTCGGCAGCGACAGCCGGGCATGACTGGTCGCGCCCGGACAACACCGCCAGCGCCGCCATGGGACTGCGCACCCGATGCGATGCCGCCGACTTGAAAGCTGCTGCCCTGCTCGATGATCCGCTCTGGCGGCAACGCGCAGTCCATACCGGGCATGTGGCGGTCGGGGTGGCATCGGTGACCCCGCCGCCGATCCGGTCGCGTCGGCGCAACGCATCGCTGGCGGTGACCTGTGAGCGGCTCGATTCACGGTTGCGCGTCGGCTCCGAGGTCACCGGCTGGATGGGCACCCCAGCGGACAAGCCTTTCGAGCGGTTCTGTGTCGAGGTCACCTCGGCACACGTCGTGGAAGGAAAGTTGGTCCTTCATCTCGGCTCGGTCGGCGCACACGCCCCCGCACCGGGAGCAAGGGTGTGTTTGATGCCGCAGCCGCCGTCCCCGCAGACGATGCGCGCGGGTCGGGGCCGATACTGGCGGCTCTACCGTGCCCGCCGTTCCTGGCTCTCCACCGGCCAAACACCGGTCGCTGCGCGGCGTGAGGTTCCCCTCGACGTGCTGATCGCGGGCGCAGAGGACTAGCCCCGGAAGCCTGCACCGTCACCCGAAAACAGCTTGCTTCACACCACCTTTCGTGAAAGGTCGCACCGTCATGCGCATCCTCGCCCCCCGCCCCGATATCCCCAACGCGGCCCCCTCGAGCGCACCGGCACCCAGGCCGACCCCGCCGTCGCTCACGCAGTGGCCGGGGTCACAGATCATGTCCGATCCGATCACCGCACGTGTGCTGTTCTCGGTGTGGTCGGGTGATCCCGCCGTTGTGGTCCCGTCGCCACCCGGTGCGGGCAAGACCCGACTGGTCGCGCTGCTCGCGGCAGCATTGGTACACCGCGGCGATCTGCGTGTCGGCATCGCGGCCCAGACCCGCGAACAGGCAGTGGAGATTGCGCGGCGCCTCGGCACCCTCACCGACCGGGCTGCTCTGATGTGGACAGCGAAACCACCGAAACCCGACAGCGGGCAGACGCCAGCGGTGTCGGGGCAGAAGGTGCGGTGGCCCGGTGAGGTGGGCGCGATCTTGATCGGCACGACCGCCCGATGGCTGTTCTCGGACCCCGACCGGGTGGCGGCTGACGTGATCGTGGTCGACGAATCGTGGCAGTGCACCTATGCCGATCTGGGCGCACTCGGCGCGATGGCTAGGCAGGTGGTCTGTGTGGGCGATCCCGGTCAGATCGATCCGGTGGTGACCGGCGACGTGTCTCGATGGGACGGCAGCGATACCGCCCCGAACCTGCCGGGACCGATCGCGCTGCAAGCCGCTCACGGCGACGCGGTGGGCGTGGTCCGGCTGCGCCACACCTGGCGACTCGGACCCGGCACCACCGCCCTGATCGGGCCGTTGTTCTACCCCGACCTGCCGTTTACCTCCCGCCGACCACCGGAGCACCTGATCGACGCCGACGGCGTCGTGCTGCCCGAGCTGGCGCACCGTGCAGTCACGGTCTGCGGTGGCCCGTCCGATCCGGCGCTGGTGACCGCGTGCGCACAGCGGGCGCGGGAGCTGGCGGGCGCGGAGCTGGTCACCGCCGAGGATCAGCGACCTATGAGCGCCGCCGATATCGCGGTGGTGGTTCCCCACGTGACGCAGGCGGCGGCGATCCGCGCCCTCCTGTCCGATCACCCGGACGTGCTGGTCGGCACCGCGAACTCTCTGCAAGGGCTCGAGCGTGCCGCTGTGGTGGTGTTGCATCCGCTGGCCGGATACCGCACCGCCGAGCCATTCAGCCTCGATCCGGGCCGCGCCTGCGTGATGCTCTCCCGCCACCGCGCCCACATGAGCGTCGTCATCGATGACGCGAGCGCCGAGGTACTCGCCTACACCGAACCCTCGACCGCGCACGCCGCCAATACCGCCCTGCTGACCGCGCTGCACCGCACTCCCGCTGTGTAGCAACCCCAAAGGGAAGGGACGTTGGCGATGTCCGATGCAACGGTGACCGAGTTCCACACCACGCCGGACCATCTGTCGGACGTGGACTCGCCGGCACCGTTGGCCGGGGTGTCCGCGCACGATGGGCAGCGGATGTGCTGATCAACTACGCCCCCATCGGCGGTACCGAACACCGGCGAGAGCGTCATGGTCGTCGGTGATCTCCTCCGCGATCCGAGGCATCCGGCCGACGCGATGGGCGTCGACGACGGGTAGAAGCCCGGCGGAGAGGGGGAGGTCCATGTCTGCCGCCGAGCTGTCCGGCACGGGCATAGAGGGAACTGACGGTCGGCTGGACGGTTTACGACCTGTTCGGCCGCCAGTCCCCGGCACCGAGAGGGCCGGAGGCCGACGGCCCGGACACATCGGGTCCCGCACCCTCCGGGCGGGTCGCCCGAGATAGGGACGGCGGGGAGTTGTAGGTTGTTGTTGGTTCGTTCGTTCTGGTCGGCTTTGTCCTGGGCATTCGAAAGCCCTTCTCGCCCTTCGTTCGGACGTTCTTTCGCGTTGGCAGTTCGATTCCTTGGCCGGTTGAGCCCGTGGCGTGCTGCGCTGTCCACCATCTGTCGGATGTGAGCTGGTAAGTAGGCGACGCCGAGTTCGGGGGCCGCTGCGGCTTCTCGACAATCGTTCGGATTCGAACGAGGTCCGAACGATCCGTGAGAATCCGAACTTTCCAACGAGAACCCACAGGAGTCAACGGCATTTTGCCGGCGACGTCCTCCCGGCTGCTGTCGGTTCTCAAGGGATCTGGCGGTGGTGCCCTGCCACGAGCTGCGGTTCGCCACATGTCTCGGTCATGTCTTCACCAACTCCTTGCGGATTTCCGAGGGGACCGACGCACCGCGTCGGCGCGGTGCATCACGTGGACCTGCGGTTCCGCCACTTCGAGTGGAGCGAGCCCTGGCTCAGGTACGGACATGTCATCACCACAGTTCGCAGCGTGGATGCTATTGGTAGCTGGTGGCGCACGAATGGTTGAGTCGTTCAGGTGTCCCTGTGATCGGGTGCTCTCGCATCACCGCACCCATCACAGGAAACAACGGCGCCGTCCCCTGCTGACTGTGTGGATGCTTGGACTGCGGTCGGCTCGAACGACAGAATCGCAAGGCCCGGAAGTCGGAGCCGGGGACGGAACTCATGGTGACAAGGTCCGGCATCGGGGTGAGTCAGGTCGCGGACGGGCACGTCGAGCAGACGGGCAAGGGCTACGGTCTGTTCCCAACTCGGATATTGGCTGCCCGCCTCCCACCGGTCGACTGCGGGTTCCTCCGCGTGGCAGGCGGCATCGACACCGGGGCCGACGTGACGGCCGGCATCGAGCAGATGGGTGATGTAGAGGGGCACCAGTTTGCCGGCCTTCCACAGCTCGTGCTCGTCGCTGTCCGGCTCGACAAACGGGCCCGTGACCTTGAAGTCGGCCGCGAACCGCGTGGCGCGTTTGAGATCGGCCGGTGATGTCGTCTCCATACGGCCGCCGATACGGGGCGGTCGAGTGCCGGTCGGTGTGACGGCGGGTTGGGCTCGGCGACGGAAGAACTTGAACATGGACGCTCCTGTGGTGTGGCGGTGGGTTGGGACGGGGGTGTGTCCATTGGTCAACGTTTCTTCACTCGAAGTCGTGGGGAACTGGGTAGCTCGCCATCCTCGCCACATTCGATGAGAACTCGCCACCACACGCTCCGCCCTGGACCCGGTGACGAACACCGCCTGGTACTCGAGTCATCGGCACGGCTCAACTGCGCAATCTCTACCAGCACCGAGGCATCATGCGCCACCCAGGCGAGAAACTGCCCCCAACTCCGCGCCACCTATGTGAGAAACGCGCCAAATCGGCCGAGAACCGACAGCGGCACGGCGTCGCACCAGGCTCGGTATGGGAGATTTGCGCCAACTGAGTGGGGAGCGTGGGGAGCACAAGGAAAAGGCCAGGTGAAGGGGAGAAAAATGCTCCCCACTGGGGTGGGGAGCAGGACGAAATTCGGGGAATTGTTGAAGTGAAAGACACCCGGTCTGCCCGCGTACGCACCGATCGCCGGCATCGTGTGTAGGAATTCAGCAGTGGGTCAACTTTTCATCACCGTGTCACTGGCGTGTCAAAATTTTCATCCGCGTGTCAAAGATGCAGGTCAAGAGTCCAACGATGACTCCGAACCCCTTGAGCGCGGCCCGATTCTTGAATTTTGCGCGCTGAGCCAACATGTCAAACCGCAGGTCACGGAGTTGCGTAATTGACACTTGGGTTGGATTCCTACATCGTGCGGGGGCTGTTGACCGAGGTGCCGGTGGGCCGGCCAACGGGTTGAGCACGATTCGGTGGTCAGTTGCGACAACATCGTCGCGATTCCGGTGTCGGCGTTGGGGCGCGGTCTCGGGTTCTTCTTTCCGTCGCAGGAGGCGGCCCCTGTCCGAGGCGATCCGGTCCGCGTTCGACCTGGAATGACCACTCCCGTGGTGGGACCGCTGGCGCACAGGCAGGTTCCGGGCCACTGCCAGGAGGTGTGGTGGTGACCGAGGGTGAACGGTTCGCGCCCTGTTCGCAGCCGGTGGGGGTGATCGGGAGGCGATTCGCTCGTCGGGATGCATGCCAACCTGTCCGCACCGTATGCAAATCCGGTTCGGATGGTGCTCGACCGTAGCCTTCTGCCGTCGATGATCCTGCCGCCCCCGACGGGGTGGGGCACCCGCTAGTGTCGGGCCGGTGCCGGTTCATGACGTCGACGCGTTGCTCACCCATTTGGGGTCCTTGGACGAGGAGCGGCTTGCCGCGGTTCTGCGTCGGCGGCCGGGGGCGTTGTCGTTGCCGTGGCCCGCGGACCTGGCGGAGTTGGCGGTCCGCCTGGGCGGGCGGGAGTCGATCGCGGCCGCCTACATGCGGCTGCCGCGCCCGCACATCGAGGTGCTCGGCGCCCTCACCCTGGTCGAGCAGCTGGGGCTTCCGGTCACCGCCGCCGGGGTGTCGACGTGGCTGGGCAGCGACCCGGAGGTGGTCCAGCCATTCCTCGATGATCTGCATGAGCGCGCCCTGACGCTGGTCACCGGCGGCGGCGAGATCAGCACACCCGCCCAGTTCCCGCCGGTGGGGGTCGGTCTGGGCCCGCCGGTGCGGGTGCTGCTCGAGGAGACCGCCGTTGCGGTGCTGCGCGGGGTGGCCGCGGCACTGCAGCTGCGCGGTGACGGTGCCAGGACGGTGCTGGTCGATCGCCTCGCCGCCGTCTTCCGCGACCCTGCCGCGGTGCGCACCCTCGTCGACGGCGCGCCGCCGCGGGAGCGGGAGCTGCTGATCGCCTGCGCCGAGCAGGATGCCGCACTCGAATACTTCCCGCCACACTTCGGGTCGCACCGAGCGGGCGGGCGAGAGCAACCCGGGGACTGGGCGGTCGCGCGCGGCGTGCTGTGGCCGAGTTACGACGGCGCCGCGTATATGCCGTTGGAGGTGTCGCTGGCGCTGCGCGGGACGGGGTGGCGGCTGCCGTTCCATCCGGAACCGCCGCTGCTCGCGGATCATCCGGTGCCGGCCGAGCACGTGGACGCCGAGGCCGCCGCGCGTCTGCTGCGGATGATCGAGCGGGTCACCGAGCTGGTGGATACGGCGGCGACAGACCCGATTCCGTTGATCAAGTCGGGTGCGGTGGGCGTGCGGACGCTGCGCACCGTCGCGAAGACCTGGGACGTCGAGGTCGACGAGGTGCGGCTCGCCGTGGAGCTGGCCCGGTCGACCGGGGTGCTCGCCCCGGCACCACCCCCGCCGCCGGCGAAGGGTCGGGGACGCACGCGCCCGCCGCCGCCCTCGCCCGGCCTGATCCCCGGCCTGGCGGCGCCGGGGTGGCGAGCCGCCGACGCCGCGACCCGGGGACGCGTCCTGATCGAGAGCTGGTGGCGGTCGGACCGTTCGGTGCTGATGGAGGCGGGTATGGGCGCCGAGCTGGGCGAGAGCGCCGTGTATCGGCACCTGCGTCACGAACTGATCGACGTGTACGCCACGGTGGTGACGCCCGGGCGGGGTGTGGCGGACATCGAGGAACTGGCCGGTCTGCTGGGGTGGCGGGCACCGCTGATCGGGGAGGACATTATCGGCGACGCGCTGACCGCGGCGGCCGGTGAGGGCGAGCTGCTCGGTCTGCTGGCGCTGGGCGCCGCCACCGCGCTGGGCCGCGCCCTGCCCGCCGGCACCCTCACCTCGGTCATGGCGGAGCTGTTGTCCGGCGCCCACACGTCCGCGGTGATCGGTGCCGATCTCACCGCGGTGGTCCTCGGCCCGCCGGCGACCGACCTGTCGCGCCTGCTGGACAGCGTCGCCGACCGGGAGTCCTCCGGGGCGGCCACGACGTGGCGGTTCACCCCCGCCAGCATCCGGGCCGCGTTCGATCGGGGGAGCACCGCCCCGGATCTGATCGGGGAGCTGGCGTCGATCGCGGCGGCGGGCCTGCCGCAGGCGTTGGAGTACCTGATCGGCGATGTGGCCCGCACCCACGGGCAGCTGGGGGTGATCGAACTCGGGTGCGCGGTCGTCGCCGACGACCCGACGCTGCTGCGCGAGCTGGTCGGCAACCGGAAACTCGGCAGGCTGGGACTGGCCACCCTGGCGCCGACGGTGCTGGCCTCCCGCACCGGACCCGACACCATGCTGTCCGCGCTGCGCGCGGCCGGCTATGCGCCGGTGGTGCGTGAGGTGGACGGCAGTGTGCTGATCTCGGCGCCGCCGAACACCGACCCCGCCGACCTCGACCGCCCCGACCTCGACGCCATCGGGGTCCCCGCCGCCGATCCCGACCGGCATGCCCGCCACCTCACCGCCACCGCCACCGCCGCACCGTCCGAACCCGCCGGACAGTTCCCGTCCTTCGCCGCACTGCGCGGGCGCGGCCAGCCCGAGGCGATCTGGGAACTGGTGGCCGGTCAGCCCGCACACCTCACCCACGACGGCCGCACGCACCTGGTCCACAGCGCCAGGCTGCACGGGAACACACTGACCGCCTGGAGCACCACGACGCAGCGGTACGAGGACTTCCCGGTGGCGCACCTCGCGATTTCCGGACACCCCGCCGCCGCGCGCTGAGCGGACCCCTTTTCGTCGAAGAAGCCAGGGCCGCCCCACACAGCCCACGGACAACACAAATGATGAACGCGCACGGCCAACCGGGTTCGTCGATGGGGCGTTCGCACCGGATTTTCCCACCCGTACCCGCTGCCGCGCCGCCCCCCGAATGCCAGCACGGAGGGGTTTCGGCCAAACCGGGGTGTCCTCCTCGCCCGAGTCGGTGGCGGCAGGTAGACAGGGAAGGGCATGGTCGGCCCCCGGGAGTCCGGGCCGGTGGCGGGGATGAAGTGAGGTGCTGCGTTGACCGAGAGTGATCGGCCGTTGTTGATGGTGGATCGGACCGAGGCTCTCGACCGCGATGACGCGTTCGCGGTCACCGAGGTCGCCGACGGTGCCCGGTGGCGGCTGGAGGTGCACATCGCCGGGGTCGCGGACGTGGTGGCCCTCGGCTCGGATGCCGATGCGACCGCGTTCCTGCGCCGCGAATCGAGGTACCTGGCGACCCGGACGGTGCCGATGCTCGGCCGCGGCACCGAGCGGGCGGCGACCCTGACCCCGGAGGCGGACCGCTCCACGCTTCGGGTGTCCGCGGACCTGTCCGCGGACGGCACGATCTCCGACGTGGTGGTGGACCGCGGGTGGGTGCCGGCGGGCCGCTGCGTGCCGGCCGATCACGCCGAGATCGCCCGCATCCTCGCCGCCGAGACGGATCCGCTGCACGAGGCGGTGCGGGCGGCGCACCGGGCCGCCCAGGTGCTGCTGGCCGCCCGGCGCAGCTCCGGTGCCTTCGCGCTCTACGACCTCACCCACGGTTGGGTCAGCACCGAGGAGGGCGGCCTGGCCGCGATACCGCCGGCGCAGCGCACCGTCGGGTACGTGATCGTGCAGGAGCTGATGATCGCCGCCAACGAGGCGATCGCCCTGTGGTGTGCGGGGGAGGACCTTCCGATCCTGTTCCGGAACCACCGCAGCGCGCTGACCGCGGGCAGCACGGAGGACCTCGCGGCGGAGGTGGCGGTGGCGATGACCGACCCGGTACTGCTCGACAAGCTCCGCTCCCGGCTGCAATCGAGCTATCGTGCTGCCATCTACGCCCCGACGGTGCACGGCCATCACGGGCTTCGGTTGGCGGCGTACACGCACGCCACCTCGCCGCTGCGCAGGGTGTCGGACCTGATCACCCAGCGGGTGATCTTCGCCCACCTCGACGGCGTGCCTGCCCCGTACACGAGCGAGCAACTCGGCAACCTCGCCGCCGATATCAACCGGCGTATCGCCGCGGACCGGGACGAGAAGGCGGCGCACTTCAAGGCCCGCGACCGGCGGGTGACCGCGCAGGTCGTCGCCGCCGGCGAACTCGAGCAGCTCGACGCGAAGCGGTGGGCGAAAGTACTGGCGGCCGCGGCGGCACGGGACCCGATCGATGAGGTGGTCGGCGAGCTGCACCGCCGGATGCGGGCCGACGAGGTGACGGTGACCACCATCGTGACCTTGCTCGAAGCCGGGGAGGCGTGGGCGCCGATCCGCGACGAGGTCTTCGACTGGGCATCGCAGTCGCATCCGGAGTTCGGGCCGAGTGTGGTGTCGATGTGGCTTCAGGCGCGTCCCGACTTGCCCAGACCTGAGATCGACGGCGATCACCGGGGGCCCTCGCACACACCGGTGTTCGCGGCCCGGCTGCGGGCCGGCGCGGTGTGCGGGCCGTGGGCCACCGCGGGCAGTAAGAAACGCGCCGAGCAGGACGCAGCGTGGGGCCTCACCAGGGCGATCGCGGCGGGGGAGAGCCACCCCGCCACCGAATCCCCGCTGACAGACCCGGAACGGTCCGGCGCACCGGGCGACGCTGCGCCACCCT
Source organism: Rhodococcus pseudokoreensis (assembly GCF_017068395.1). Taxonomy (NCBI): domain Bacteria; kingdom Bacillati; phylum Actinomycetota; class Actinomycetes; order Mycobacteriales; family Nocardiaceae; genus Rhodococcus; species Rhodococcus pseudokoreensis. The sequence goes on from NZ_CP070614.1 coordinate 76,518, forward strand.
CGACCGAATCCGGCGAGGTCGCGGCCGGGCGCAGGAACCGCCCGGTATCGCCGCCGCACGCCCCGCAGGCATCGGAGGCGGCGGCGAAGAAGCGGGCGCGGGCCCGCAAGAACCCGATCGCCTGGGTGCTCAGCCACGCCCAACACCACGGGCACCCACCCCCGCGGTGGGCGGAGACCGTCGACGGCCCACCCCATGCCCCGGTGTTCACCTGCGAGGTCCGCTACCTCGGCTGCGCCGCCACCGGCCGCGGGAACACGAAGACCGCAGCGAAATCCGCTGCGGCAGCAGACCTTCTCGATGCCCTGCTCGACGACACCGTTTCGGCGCGACCAGGAATACCGGCGGGCGGATGATCTGCCGCGACTGTGCCGGCTGAAGACATCCGCCACTGGCCTGGGTCGGTGCGGGTGCGCCGGGACCGACGCCGGCCCCGGCGCGGGAGGGTTCCGACACGTCCGTCACCGTGCCGAGCGTCAGCAATCAACCGACGTGGTTGCCGTCATCGTGCCGACGACGTCGTCACCGCGCCGACGAACGATGGGATCAGCGTCGGCATAGTCGGTGACGCAATGATCGGCACACTCGGGGGCACAGTCGCATCGCTTCTGAACCCGGACCGGGTGTTCTGTCGTCGCGATCGTGACCGGGAAGGTGTAGGCACGCTAATTAGGCTGTAATTATGTACATGACGACTCTTCCTGTTGCCGACGCCCGAGCGCAGTTGTCGCGGCTGGTCGACGAGGCCGAGCACACCCACGAGCGGTTCGAGATCACCCGCAACGGGCACCGTGCGGCGGTCCTCCTCGGTGCCGATGATTACGACGCGTTGCGGGAGACGATCGCGGTGTTGTCGGATACCGATCTGCTGGCGGCGCATCTCGCCGGCCGGGCCGAGGTCGAGGGTGGGGATGTCGTCGATGCCGCCGAGCTGGCGCGGTTGATGCGCGGCGCTTTCTCGTCCGGCGAGTGAGCGAGGCCGGTGACCACTATCGGTTGGTGATGGCCTGGTCGGCGGCGCGGGCGTTGGCGACGTCGGTGCCGGAGAAGGTCGCGACCGCGGTGTACGAGTTCGTCACGGGTCCACTTCTGGACAATCCGCGGCGGGTGGGCAAACCTCTGGATCCGCCGCTGGCGCCGGCCTACAGTGCGCGGCGGGGGACGTACCGGGTGCTGTATCTGATCAACGACGGAAACCGCATGGTGGAGGTCACCGCGATCGCACACCGCGCCGATGCCTATCACTCGTAGCTTCGGGTCGTGGGTGCCTCGCGGCATCGGTACTGTCGGTGACCGTGGGCAGCAGGGGGCAGCGGCGAGCCGATCGGGCGCTGGTCGCCGCGTATCACGAGGCCCGGCTGGGTGAGCTGATCGAGTGTGTCGCAGCCGAAGTCGACCGCTTCCGGGCCGGCAACGTGGATGCGTACACCGTCGATGAGGCACTGCACCACTATCACCTCGCGGCGAAGGAACTGTGGAAGTTCTGCTGGTCCGGCTCCGGCGCCCAGATCGAGTTCACCGCGCGTGCGCTGGAAAGACTCGCCGCCGACGGCGAGACGATCGACTGGTGGGAACGCGCCACGCCTCGCCGCCGGGAGTAGTACGTGTCCGCTGTGCCCCGCGCGTCGACGTGAGCATCGGTGCGAGCCGGGGACGGTGAAGGCCTGCCGCCGTAGTGTGGTCGGCGCCGCTCGCTCCCATTCTCGTACGGCCTCGACCAGTACATCGCGCTGGTTCGGTTCGTCTCGGAGGAGGCGGCCCGCCGCAACAGTGAGCGTCCCGAGCAGGGCGCCTGGTGGGCCGAGACGGAGCGGTGCTTCGACGGCCCGGTCTCCTTCATGGACTGCCCGGACGCGACCACCTGGCTCGGCGGCGGCTCCGACGATGCCGGGTTCGTGCAGATCATGGAGGGCCACACCACCGACGCGCAGCGGCTGCGGGAGTTGATGATCGCGGCCGGCGACAAGCTGCCCGGGGTGCGGCCGGAGATTATCGGCGGCACGTTCGGCTCCGCCGGCGACGGCGGATACGTCGAGGCGGTGTATTTCACCACCGAGTCCGAGGCCCGCGCACACGAGAAGATCACCGTCCCCGACGACCTGCGTTCGCTGTTCGAGGAGGAGGGCCCGCTGATGGGCGAGGTCGACTACTTCGACCTGCGTGAGCCGATGCTGGTCTCCGCGTCGCGGTAGCGCGCCCGCCGGGGCGCGTGTGCTGCGCCCGGCGGCCGGGGGTGGTGACCCCGGACACGTAGATGGGTGCGCCCGTCGCATGTCGTCCCGTCCGGTTGGGGAGAGGGCGCGGAGCGTCGCTTCCAAACGTGCGGTGGCGGGAATGATTTCGGGCCGTGCCAGAGAGTAGGAGCCCGATGCCGACCACGGCCGGGTCGTCGGCGCGGCGAGTTCTGCTCACCAACGACCGGGGCTGCCGACGTGTCCTCCGACTACGCGGACGGTGACGTCGATCGCATCGGCGGAGGCCAGGAGAGGCCCGGGGCGGGTGCCCACCACGCCGGGCGGGACGGCGGTGGTGCACATGTACGGCGTAGGCGGCGGCTGTGTTTCGGCCGCTGGCCTCTAGGTCGACGACGATGCCTTCCATGTCCAGCCGGGCAGTTCTTCAAGCCGGCGTTCGCAGTCGGGGTCCACGGTGCCGGCGATGCGCCGGCGGCGTTGCCTGTCGATCCATGTGCCGAGCCGGTAGCCATCGATCGTGTAGGACCGCGGGACGCGGGCGTGACCGTGGTGTTCGACGTAGTCGAGGAGTCGGCCGAAACCGTCCTCCCACTTGTCGGCCCGGGCGGCCCATGTCCAGCCGGGCACGTCCTGGAGCCGGCGTTCGCGGTCGGGGTCCAGGGTGCCGGCCCTGCGCCTGCTGCGTTGCCTGTTGACCCATTTGCCGAGCCGGTAGCCATCGATCGTGTAGGACCGCGGGACGCGGGCGTGACCGTGGTGGTCGACGTAGTCGAGGAGTCGGCCGACACCCTCCTCCCACCGGTCGGCGATGGGCCACTCCAACATAGGATTCACAGTACGACCGGAGTCACGAGGGGGCCGCCGATTGCGGATCCCAATCCGCTCACTCAGCGATCCGCATACGACATGGTTTCCCGGAATGTGCTTGAACTCGGCCTTTTCGCCCGAAGACCGTAACGATTCCCTTGAACTTTTCATCGCCCGACGCTGCGGCGACAACTTGCCGCGCCATGGAACTGGAACGTGTTTACAAGCACCCGCAACGACGCCGGCCAGCAGAGCGCCGACCTGACCATCACCTGGCTCGAACCCGACAACACGGCTCTTCAATCTTGAGCGGGCAATCCGGGATTTGAGGGTGTTCGGCGCGTCCACCGGGCCCGTGACCGGCCGTCATCGGCGCCTCCCCGGGCGCGATCGGTACGGCGGTGGGGCAGCAGAGTCTGCGCGCGGTGCTGAGCTTTTCCAACGCCCGGCAGATGACGGCCCCGGAGGCGTATATCACGTTCGATCCGGAGATCTACGGCGCCGACGGCGCGGTCTCCGACGAGCCGACCGCGCAGTTCCTGCGGGGAACATGCGGGAGTTCCGCGATCACATCGAGCGGGTGCTCACCGTCCTCCCGGGCGAAGTCGCGGGTGGTGATCTCCTCATAGGAGGCGGGGTTCAAGTCCTGCGTCTCGACGATCCGAGTTGGATACTCGACCCCACACCCGGGCGACCGGGTCGGCGGTCTGACCGTGACCCTGGCGCGCACGTTCGCCGCCGCCTACCCCGGGCGCATCCACCCCCCACACCACGGACTGGGAGGCGATCGGTGCCGTCGCCGATCTATATCTGTGAATATTCAAAGGTGTCGGCCTGTGCGGAGATTGACGACCCACGTCACACTCGCCCGACTATTTCGTCTGTTGGAAAGTTGGATGGGTGAATGGGGTGAACAACCGGGACCGGTGTAGGGATGATCGAGCATGTCATGCGCAGGAACTGTCCCTCGGCTTCGGGATGGTGGTGCAGGAGATCGGCGGGGGTGTCGACGTCGACGAGGAGTTCCGGCGGATCGCGTCGGAGGTCGTCGGCACCCGGCCGGTCGGCGAGAATGACCGCGGACGGGTCGACGTGGTGCCGCTGTGGTGGCGGACGGGAGACGGGAACCTCGTCGGCGCCCTGCGCGGTGTGATGACCATTCTGCCGGCGGGACGGTTCCTCTGGCTGTTGACCCCGAAACGGGATCGGCCGGGGCACGTGCCACCAGGGGAGATCGACGAGGAGGCCGACCACATCGGTTTCCACGGGGTGACCGCTGCGGCGCCGGGTCGGGGTGCGCCTGACTGCCTGGCCGACATCCCCGCAGTGCCCGCCGCGCCGGCTCGGTGGCCTGCCCCAGCGGGGGCAGCTCCGCCGACAGCGCCACATCCCGGTCGCCGAGCAGGGTGATCAGGTGCCCGGCCAGCCCGTGCCTGACGGCTACGCCCGCCGTGGACGTCCGAACTCATGCACGCCGATTACCCCGCCCTTCGGGCAGGCGCACCTCCCCGAGTTTCGGGCGTGCGGTCAGGACAACTGCGCACATCCCTAGCCCACCACCTCCGGGTAGACCGGCGAGCACCTCACTCGGTCGGGTCGAGTAGAACGTTCTGCGCAAGCATCCAGAACTCGGTAGGGACCTGGGGGTACGGGCCGTCACCGACCTCGTGGCTGGTGATCAGATCGGTGGAACGGCCGACGGCCGCGTATCGGCAGTGCTCAACGACGGAACACCTGGGCCGGCGCACCACTCGAAAACCGCAGCCTGTGAACATGATCGGAGACTCAGCGAACATCGCGTCGCTCCCGGCTGCGTGACGTCAGGGCAACGTACCCGCAGTTGCACAGTGCCCCGATCACGGTTCGATCAGTCCCTTCGTCGAGTTCCGGGGGAGGGGATTGACCTTGAATCGTCTCACCGGTCCATTGGATGGGGTTATATGGGTCATGTGGGTATGCGGGTAGGTGTAACCGGCTCCTCGGCACGTAGTCTCAACCTGATTCTGGCTACCTGGGTATCTGCTATCAACTTCTGGGCTTGGAACCTGATCGGCCCCCTGTCCACAACCTATGCAGATGCACTGTCGCTGAGCAGTGCTCAGGCATCGATTCTGGTCGCGACACCGATCTTGGTCGGTGCGCTCGGGCGGGTCGTGATCGGGCCGCTCACGGACAGGTTCGGTGGACGCACCATGTTCATTGCGATCTCGGTCAGCTCGATGTTTCCCGTGCTGGCAGTGGGTTTCGCCGGTGCGATCGACTCGTATGTGCTCCTCCTCGCCTTCGGGTTCGTACTCGGCATAGCTGGAACGATCTTCGCCGTGGGGATCCCTTTCGTGAACAGTTGGTTCAGGCCGGAACGCAGGGGGTTCGCAACCGGTGTCTTCGGTGCCGGCATGGTGGGGACCGCATTGTCGGCGTTCTTCACCCCGAGGTTCGTCCGCTGGTTCGGGCTGTTCCCCACCCACGCAATCATTGCGGGCGCCCTCGCGATCACCGCGATTGTTTGTGTGTTGGTGATGCGCAATTCTCCGGACTTCACTCCGAACACGCAATCGGTCTTGCCGAAACTGAAAGGCGCGGCAAAATTGCGGGTGACGTGGGAGATGTCGTTCCTGTACGCCGTGGTATTCGGTGGATTCGTGGCGTTCAGCAACTACCTGCCTACATACATCAAGACGATCTATCATTTCTCCGCGGTGGATGCGGGTACCCGCACGGCGGCGTTCGCGGTCGCGGCGGTGGTCGCCCGGCCGATTGGCGGTGCGCTCTCGGATCGGGTCCCGCCGAAGTTCGTGGTCTTGTTCTCCTTTGCCGGCACTGCCGCCATGGCGATCGTCGCTGCGTTCCAGCCGCCACCTGATGTTCTCTCTGCGGCCACCTTCATCTCGTTGGCCCTGTTCCTGGGTGTCGGAACCGGCGGGGTGTTCGCCTGGGTGGCACGTCGCTCTCCGGCCAAGAGCGTGGGTGCTGTCACGGGAATCGTCGCCGCGGCAGGCGGGCTCGGGGGTTATTTCCCGCCGTTGGTGATGGGTGCGACGTACAACGCCGAGGAGAACAACTACACGGTCGGTCTCGGCCTGCTGGCGCTGACCGCGTTGGCGGCGTTGCTCTACACCGCGTACAAGCTGCCGGCCCGCGAGTCCGCGCACTCCACTGCCCCGGCCAAGCGGAACTGAAAGGGCGTAAACGTGGCTGTCAATCACACCGGCGGTGCGGCTGAAGAACTGTTGCTCAAGAGCGGACGGTTCTTCACGCCGGGAACGGTGTCGGACGATCTGCGTACGGTCAGCCGGGAGGGGGGTCGCCAGGGCGACATCTTCTACCGGGACCGGTGGAGTCACGACAAGGTCGTCCGATCGACGCACGGGGTGAACTGCACCGGCTCGTGTTCGTGGAAAATTTATGTCAAGGACGGAATTATCACCTGGGAAACCCAGGAGACCGACTACCCGACGGTCGGCGCCGATCGGCCCGAGTACGAGCCCCGCGGATGTCCCCGGGGCGCGGCCTTTTCCTGGTACACCTACTCGCCGACTCGGGTTCGTTATCCGTACGCGCGCGGTGTGCTGGTGGAGATGTACCGCGAGGCCAAACAGCGTGTCGGCGATCCGGTCGAGGCGTGGGCGGACATTCAAGCCGACCCGGTCCGACGGCGAACCTACCAGCGGGCACGCGGTAAGGGCGGCCTGGTGCGTGTGTCCTGGGGCGAGGCCACCGAGATGATCGCCGCCGCGCACGTGCACACCATCAAGACGTACGGTCCCGACCGGGTGACCGGGTTTTCCCCGATCCCCGCGATGTCGATGGCCTCCTTCGCCGCCGGTTCTCGCTTCATCGAACTACTCGGCGGCGTCATGACCTCGTTCTATGACTGGTACGCCGACCTCCCGGTGGCCTCTCCGCAGGTGTTCGGTGACCAGACCGACGTTCCCGAGTCCGGGGACTGGTGGGATGCCTCGTATCTGCTGATGTGGGGTTCGAACGTTCCCGTGACCCGCACACCGGACGCTCACTGGATGGCCGAGGTCCGCTACCGGGGCACCAAGGTGGTGTCGATCAGCCCCGACTACGCCGACAACACCAAGTTCGCGGACGAGTGGATGCCCTGTGCCGCGGGTACGGACGGGGCGATGGCCATGGCAATGGGGCATGTCATCTTGTCCGAGTTCTTCGTCACCAGGCGTGAACCCTTCTTCGTGGACTACGTCCGACAGTTCACCGACCTGCCGTTCCTCGTCAAACTCGAAGAACGTGACGGGCGGATCGTGCCGGGGAAGAATCTGACCGCCGCAGACCTGGGCGAGACCAGTGAGAACGCCGCGTTCAAACCGGTGCTCGTCGACGGGGCAACCAACGCGGTGGTGGTGCCGCATGGTTCGCTCGGCTTCCGCTACGGCGACGAGGGCATCGGCAAATGGAACCTCGACCTCGGCGACCTCGCCCCGGCCCTGACCGTCGCCGCCGACGGCGCCACCGGTGAGACCGCAGTGGTTCACCTGCCCAATTTCGACACCACCGACGGCCACGGTACGATCATCATGCGCGGTGTGCCCGTGCGCCGGGTGGGGGAGCACCGGGTGTGCTCGGTGTTCGACCTGATGTTGGCGCAGTACGGGGTCGAACGGTCCGGACTCCCCGGCGAGTGGCCCACCGGCTACGACGACCCTCGAACCGCGTACACCCCGGCGTGGCAGGAACCGCTCACCGGTGTCAGCGCCACGCAGGTCACCCGGATCGCCAGGGAGTTCGCGAACAACGCCATCGAGTCCGGCGGGCGTTCGATGATCATCATGGGCGCGGGCATCTGCCAGTGGTTCCACGGCGATACCACCTACCGGGCGGTGCTCGCCCTGCTGATCCTCACCGGGGCGATGGGTCGCAACGGCGGCGGCTGGGCGCACTACGTCGGTCAGGAGAAGGTCCGCCCGCTGACCGGGTGGACGACCGTCGCCATGGGTACTGATTGGACCCGTCCGCCCAGGCAGATGGCGGGCACCTCCTACTGGTACGCGCACACCGATCAGTGGCGCTATGACGGATATCGCGCCGACGCGCTCGCAAGTCCCACCGGGCGCGGGCGTTTCCACGGACGGCACACCATGGACGTGATGGCCTCGGCGGTGGCGATGGGGTGGACGCCGTTCTATCCGCAGTTCGACCGGTCCAGCCTCGACCTGGCAGACGAGGCCGCGGCGCAAGGTCGGGACGTGATCGGTCACGTCGTCGAACAACTCGGAAGCGGTGAGCTCGGGCTTGCGGTCACAGACCCGGACAATCCGCAGAACTGGCCCCGGGTGCTCAGTGTGTGGCGCTCGAATCTGCTGGGCTCGTCGAGCAAGGGCAACGAGTACTTTCTGCAACATCTACTCGGTACCGATTCGAATCTTTCGGCCGAGCCGACACGGGAAGACCTTCGTCCGGGCGACGTGATGTGGACCGACGAGATTCCCGAGGGCAAACTGGACATGTTGATGTCGATCGACTTCCGGATGACCTCGACCACGCTGCTCTCGGATGTGGTGCTGCCCGCCGCGACCTGGTACGAGAAGGGTGACCTGTCGACCACGGACATGCACCCGTACATCAACGCGTTCTCGCCGGCGATCGATCCGCCCTGGGAAACGCGGTCCGATTTCGAGGCGTTCGGCGCGGTGGCGCGGGCGTTCAGCGCGATGGCGACAAAGCACCTCGGTGTTCGACGTGATGTGGTGATGGGGACGCTGCAACACGACACCCCCGGCGCGATGGCCTATCCCGGTGGTACTGAGCATGATTGGCGTGCAGCGGGGGAGACTCCGGTCCCGGGAAGGACGATGGGACCGTTGATCGTCGTCGAACGAGACTACCCGGCGATCGCGGACAAGTGGGCGGCGCTGGGGCCCTTGGTGGAGGAGGTCGGCCTGATCACCAAGGGCGTAACCACTCACCCCCATCAGGAAGTGGCTGAACTCGCGGCCAAACACGGAGTGATGAATATCGGTGCCGCCGCGGGTCGGCCAGCATTGAACACCGCGGAAAAGATGTGCGACACGATCCTCGCACTGTCCGGTACCTCCAATGGCCGACTGGCCGTCGAGGGCTTCGAGGAGCTCGAGAAGCGGACCGGGCGCCCGCTGGTGCACCTCGCCGAAGGCAGCGAAGAACGTCGGATCACGTACGCCGACACCCAGTCCCGCCCCGTGCCGGTGATCACCAGCCCGGAGTGGTCCGGCAGTGAATCCGGGGGACGCCGGTACGCGCCGTTCACGGTGAACATCGAAGAACTCAAGCCCTTTCACACCCTGACCGGCCGCATGCATTTCTTCCTCGACCACGACTGGATCGAGGAACTGGGGGAGCAGTTGCCGATCTACCGGCCGCCACTGGACATGGCACGGCTCTTCGAAGGGCCCGAGCTGGGCACCCACAGGAACGGCATCGGGCTGGCCGTCCGCTACCTGACCCCACACTCCAAATGGTCGATCCACTCGGAATACCAGGACAATCTGTTCATGCTGTCCCTCTCCCGCGGGGGACCCACCATGTGGATGAGCCCGAATGACGCCGCGAAGATCGAGGTGAAGGACAACGACTGGGTCGAGGCCGAGAACCGCAACGGGATCATCGTGTGCCGCGCTGTCGTCTCCCATCGCATGCCCGACGGTGTCGTCTTCGTCTATCACGCACAAGAACGCACCATTGACGTGCCACTGACCGAGAAATCCGGTAAGCGCGGTGGAATCCACAACTCATTGACCCGATTGCTGATCAAACCGTCGCACCTCGCTGGCGGGTACGCGCAGATGTCCTTCGCTTTCAACTATCTCGGGCCCACCGGTAACCAGCGCGACGAAGTGACGGTGGTGCGGCGGCGTTCACAGGAGGTGACGTACTGATGCGTGTCATGGCACAGCTCGCAATGGTGATGAACTTGGACAAGTGCATCGGCTGTCATACCTGCTCGGTGACGTGCAAGCAGGCGTGGACCAACCGCTCCGGCACCGAGTACGTGTGGTTCAACAACGTCGAAACCCGACCCGGGCAGGGCTATCCGCGCACGTATGAGGACCAGGAGAAATGGAACGGGGGGTGGGTACGGGACAAGAAGGGGCGGCTGCGGTTGCGGGACGGCGGGCGGATCAAGAAACTGTCACGGATCTTCTCCAACCCGAAAATGCCCTCGATCAACGACTACTACGAACCCTGGACCTACGACTACGAAAACCTCACCACGGCCCCGCAGGGCGACAATATTCCCGTGGCACCGCCGCGCAGCCTGATCAGCGGCAAACCGATGAAGGTGGAGTGGTCCGCCAACTGGGACGACGACCTCGGTGGCTCCCCCGAGATCGTGCCCGACGATGCGATCCTGCAGAAGGTCAGCGAGAAGATCACACTGCAGCTCGAAGAGACGTTCATGTTCTACCTTCCCCGCATCTGTGAACACTGCCTGAACCCGTCCTGTGCGGCGTCGTGCCCATCCGGCGCAATATACAAACGGTCCGAAGACGGAATCGTGCTGGTCGATCAGGACAAGTGCCGCGGCTGGCGCATGTGTGTGTCCGGATGCCCCTACAAGAAGGTGTATTTCAATCACAAGACCGGCAAGGCCGAAAAATGCACGTTTTGCTATCCGCGTGTCGAGGTCGGGCTTCCGACGGTGTGCGCCGAGACCTGTGTGGGGCGGCTTCGGTATATCGGTCTGATCCTCTACGACGTGGACCGGGTGCTCGCGGCGGCGTCTGTCGAGAAGGACACCGACCTGTACGACGCCCATCTCGACGTCATCTTGGACCCGAACGACCCCGAGGTGGTCGCGGGCGCCCGGGCCGAGGGCATCTCCGATGAGTGGATCGACGCTGCGCAGCGTTCCCCGATCCATTCGCTCATCAAGGACTACCGGGTGGCGCTGCCGCTGCATCCGGAGTACCGGACGATGCCGATGGTGTGGTACGTGCCACCGTTGTCGCCCATCGTGGACGCCGTGGCCCGCGACGGACACGACGGCGAGGACGTGGGGAATCTGTTCGGGGCGTTGGAATCGCTCCGCATCCCCATCGAGTACCTGGCCGAGTTGTTCACCGCCGGTGACACCGACGTCGTCCACGGTGTGCTCAAGCGTCTGGCTGCGATGCGCTCGTACATGCGTGACATCAACCTCGGTCGTGCACCGCAACCGCACATTCCCCAGGCCGTCGGGATGAGCGAGGAGCAGATGTACGAGATGTATCGGCTGTTGGCGTTGGCGAAATACGACGACCGGTACGTGATTCCTTCGGCCTACGCCACGGAGGGGCACAAGCTCGAAGAAACGGCAACGGAGTGCTCGCTGGACTTCGACGGCGGACCGGGCATGTACGAGTCGGGCCCGTTCGGCGAGGCAAGCGGTGGACCGGTTCCGGTTGCCGTCGAAACCTTCCACGCCTTGAAGGAGCGGCAAAGCACCGAGAAGATGTCTGCGAACTCTCGGCACCCGTCGCGGGTGAATCTGTTGAACTGGGACGGCAAGGGCACACCGGACGGCATGTTCCCCGGCAGTGAGGGCCCACGATGAAACTTCTGGGTCGGCAACATGATCGGCGTCGAGGGGGCCGTGTACGCGACCGGTTGGTGTGGCAGGCGTCGTCCCTGCTCCTGGCCTATCCAGACGACGGGCACACCCGACGCCTCGATACCGTCGAACAGCTTCTAGCACTCATGGCGTCGGGTGCGCGCGACACACTCGATGCGACGTATCGGTTTCTGCGCGATACGGACCCCCACACGGCGGCGGAAGTGTATGTCGATACTTTCGATCTGCGCCGCAGGACCACGCTGTACCTGACCTACTGGACTTCCGGCGATACCCGAAACCGCGGCAACGACATCCTGCGGTTCGCTCACACCTACCGGTCCGCCGGAGTGCAACCACCAGGCGATGAGTCGCCGGACCATCTGGCGGTGCTCCTCGAGTTCGCGGCCACTGTCGACCCCGCAGCCGGGATGGAGCTGATGAGGTTGCACCGCGTCCCCATCGGGCTGCTGCACGAAGCCCTGACGGCGGCCCGCTCGCCGTACGGACACGTACTCGACGCGGTCTGCGACACCCTGCCCATGCCCACCGGCCACGATGAAAAGCGAGCGCGGGACCTGGCGCTGGCGGGCCCCCCGGTCGAGGCGGTCGGGTTGCAGACCTTCACCCTGACAGTGCCGCCGCGGCGTGAAGGAGCTGGCTGAATGTCTGCGGGAGAAATCTTCTGGGACATCGTCCCCTACGTGGTGCTGGCCATCGTGGCGGTCGGCACGTGGTGGCGGTATCGCTACGACAAATTCGGCTGGACCACGCGATCCTCGCAGCTCTACGAAAGCCGGCTTTTGAGGATTGGCAGCCCTCTGTTCCACTTCGGCATTCTAGTGGTCATTGTCGGCCATATCATCGGGTTGGTGATCCCGCAGTCCTGGACCGATGCGATCGGGCTGAGCGAACACGACTACCACGTGCAGGCCCTGGTACTGGGTGGAGTTGCGGGCGTAGCGACGCTGGTGGGTGCCGGATTGCTGGTGTACCGCCGACGCACGCGTGGGCCGGTGTTCATGGCGACGACGTGGAACGACAAACTGATGTACCTGGTGCTGCTCTCCGCAATCGTTGCCGGTCTTACGACCACCGTCTTGGGCACCGGGATCGCCGGTGAGGCAGGCAACTACCGTGAAACGGTCTCCCCGTGGTTCCGGTCGATCTGGATTCTGCACCCGCGTGGAGACCTGATGGTGCAAGCGTCGATTCAATATCAAATCCACGTCCTGATCGGCCTTGCGTTGTTTGCGCTCTGGCCATTCACCCGTCTTGTGCACGCGTTCAGCGCCCCGGTGGCGTATCTGTTCCGGCCGTACATCGTGTATCGCAGCAGAGACACAGCCGCGACAGGTGAACTGATCGGATCGCAACCGCACCGACGCGGATGGTGACGTGGCACCCCACCAGGACTTCGAAAGCCGGAATGAACGTCCTCGAAGCCGGCATAACACTCCTATCAATTGCCCTCGTCCCTATGGGGAGTCCGGCCTCAGGGAGAGTGAGATTGACCCCGTGACGGTGTCCGGGCAACCCATCAGGCTCGATGCATCGGGTCCGATACGGCTAGTCGGAAAGCAATTTGGGCTCCCTGAGATGATCTCCGATCTCGGTCGCATCCAGCTTCGCCATCAGCTTCTTGCGCAGCAACCGCGGCCGGGCTGCCCCAGATCCTGTCCGTCGCGGGAGTTTGTTGCTCGTTGTGGCCCGCAGTGCGTGAACGTCATAGGGGGAGTTGAACACTGCGGGGACTCCGCGTTCGCTGCCGAGCAGTTGATATGCCGCCTTCATGGTGCGTCCGACGTACTCGGTGGTGAAGATGCACTCACGTGTTGTCTCGGCGAACTGACCGATGAAGGCGAAGTTCACCGCGCCCTCGGGTACGACATCTGGCCGGCACCGGCCTGGCGTGGCATGAAGTACGAGGTCACTGTAGGGCATCCTCACGCGCTTCGCGGTGTGCGCAGCGAGCTCGGAGAGCTCGGAGAACTCGTCGACCGGGACACCCAGTGGGTAGACCAATTGTTGGGTGATCTCCTCGCCTGTGCACCCGCGCAGGGGTGTGTTCACGTAGTCGCCGGCGCGTCCGTGACAGCGAGTTGACCCAGACAACGATCTGATCCTCGGGTTTGCTGTTTGAAGTGCGGCTGCCTTTGCCGCTGAACGGTCGCGTTTGCAGATCTTCCGGATGGGTGTTGGTCCTAACCCTGTCCTAACCCAGCTTCGCGACGGTAAGCAACACGGTGGCAGCGTCGAGGGCTTCCAGCGAGTGCCGTGCGTTGGGCACGATCAACAGGTCTCCGGGCGAGCCCTCCCAGCTGTTCTCACCGGCACTGAGCCGGACCCGCCCGTGCAGGACCTGAACAGTCGCCTCGCCTGGGTTTTCGTGCTCGTCGAGCTTTTGCCCCGCAGCGAGTGCTATCAAGGTTTGGCGCAGAACGTGCTCATGACCGCCGTAGATCGTGCGAGCGCTGCGACCGCTCGACGCGGTGCTCGCGAGCTCGAGTTGCTGCCGCGCCAGGGCTGTCAGTGACATTTTCTCCATGTTGCGTGCCTTCCTTGTGGGTCTTCAGATCAAACCCCGTCATCGGATGAACCGGCTCACCTGAGAAGCGCACATGCAGCTCCTTCCTTCGCGGTTCTGCCGTCCACGCTACCGAGTCCGGCTCTCGGTCTCTTTGTGCCACACGGTGCTGGCGGAGTGGGGTATTCGCCGTTGGCTCTCATACCGGTGTCCGCGTCCGATGGCTGGGATCTCGCCCGGTAGCGGTGGTAGGAGCACTCCTAGATCGAGTGCCGTACCGCATTGGCGCCCATCGAACCCCACCGTGAGGGCGGAGGCGAAGGCAAGAACTGTGAGCAGGACTGCGATCAGGGCAGCGTCCGGTAATGCGCCAGTGAGGACCGGGATCAGCAGTGCCAGCGGAGCGTAGAACCCCCCACCGGGTCGTCGACCGGTCCGGTCCGGGTGGAGGAGCACACGAAGGCGATGAAGAACCCACCGGCAGCAGCATCGGCCAGCCGGGGATCAATCCGCTCAGTCCGAGGGCGCCGTAACCTCCGACCAAGATCGCCAGGTCTGCGCACACATCGAGCTGGCCGTCCGCAGTGCTGACGGCGTGCCACCGTCTGGCCAGGAACCCGTCGAGCGCATCCGAGGCGGCGGCGAGTACTCCCAGTTGCGGGAGCGCTGCGGCCGTCGACGAGCAGTACGGCATGCACCGGCGGAAAAGGCCCGGCAGGCCGCTCTCGCCAGCGATCGAATCAGTGACCGACCTGACGCCGGTTCCCGCGAAGCGTGCCATGGCTCGGCCACGTGAGGAGCCCGACCGTACCGACCTCCGTTCACACCCGGCCGCGTAATACCGGTCACATAAGTGGTATGTTAGATGCGCATTAACGTACGGTCGGGTCATGCAACTCACCCGGTTCACCGACCTCGGACTGCGGGTCGTCATGCGACTCGCCGTTGCCGCGGACGGTGACCGCCCCGGAAGCCGGTATATCGCCGATGAATTGTCGGTGTCGTACGCACACGCGGCGAAGGTGATCACCCGACTCGCGGAACTCGGCATCGTCGATGCACGACGCGGCCGCGGAGGTGGGCTGGCCATCACCGAACTGGGCCGCACCGCCTCGGTCGGATGGCTCGCGCGCCGCCTCGAGGGAGAGGCGGAGGTCGTCGAATGCGACGGCGTCAATCCGTGTCCGTTGCGGTCGGGTTGCCTGCTGCGGTCGGCGCTGCGCCGCGCCCAGGAGGCCTTCTTCGAGTCACTGGACACTCTCACGATCGAAGACCTCACCCAGGCTCCCACCCGAACGGTTCTGCTCGCCCTGCCCCGTCCGGTCGGCACCGACCCCCAAATTTCTTCCACGATCGGAGAATGACATGCTTTCGCCCACCTCGACCGAGATGATCCGCGCCACCCTGCCCGCGGTCGGTGCTGCCATCGACGACATCACGACGCTGTTCTACCGCAAGATGTTCGCTGCGCACCCCGAACTGGAACGTGACCTGTTCAACCGCGGCAACCAGCAGCAGGGAGGCCAACAGAAGGCGCTGGCCGGCGCCATCGCCGCGTTCGCGGCTCTCCAATTGGAGCCCGATCAGGCCCGTGTCGATCTCATCCTGTCGAGGATCGCGAACAAGCACGCCTCACTGGGGATCGAGCCCGCTCAGTACGCGATCGTGCACACGCACCTGTTCGCGGCCATCGTCGAGGTGCTCGGTGACGCCGTCACCGCCGAGGTCGCTGCCGCCTGGGACGAGGTGTATTGGCTGATGGCCGAGACGCTGATCTCGATGGAAGCCGGTCTCTATCAGGCTGCGGGTGTCGCGGTGGGCGATGTGTGGCGCCAGGTGCGCGTTCGCGACCGGCGCCACGAGTCGGCCGACACCGTCTCCTTCGTGCTCACCTCGGCGGACGGCGCGGCGTTGCCGTCCTTCGCTCCGGGGCAGTATCTGTCGGTGGGTGTCCATCTCCCGGACGGTGCGCGGCAGATCCGCCAGTACAGCCTCTCCTCTGCACCGTCGAGCGACGACTGGCGTATCACCGTCAAGCGCGTCGACGCCCAGAGCCTGCCGGACGGAGTCATGCCGGCCGGGGAGGTGTCGAACTTCCTGTTCCGCAACGTGTTCGAAGGTGACATGCTGAACGTGACCACGCCGTTCGGTGACCTGGTACTCCAGGACGACGACGCTCCGCTGCTCCTTGTGTCCGCCGGCATCGGTTGCACGCCGATGATGGGGATGCTCAGTCACCTCGCCGACACCGAGGACTCTCGTCCGATCTCGGTGCTGCATGCCGACCGCTCGCCCAGCAACCACGCGCACCGTGCCGAGTTGACCGAACTGGTGGAACGTCTGCCGTTCGCGGTCATGCACCGTTGGTACGAAGACCTCGGCGCCCGCCGCCCCGAAGGCCACCTTCGGGAAGGCCGCGCCGATCTCGGCGAGGTCACCATCGCACCGGGTACCCGGGCCTACCTGTGCGGTCCGCTGCCGTTCATGCTCGGCATGCGTGAGGCGCTACTCGCGAAGCAGGTGCCGGCCGAGAACATCCACTACGAGGTCTTCGGCCCGGACAGCTGGGCGGCCGCCCCGGCGTAAGCAGCGCGCCGCGTACCACCCCCGGCGCCGTCTGCATCGGGGGTGCTACGGAGAACCATCCCTAAATGACCGCGCCAACGCGTTCGTGAGCACCCTCACCGACTCGGCGCGCAGAGCGGGAAGGACCCGACATGGCAACCGTGCAGGCCGTCGCGATCGCTGTGGCCTTCGTATGGCTGGAATGGTGTCGGCCATCTCGCTCGTGGAGGCGCCGCTCAAATTCCGCGCGCCCGGAGTGACGGTGCGGGTTGGATGAGGAATCGGACGCCTCGTCTTCCGTGCCCTGAACTGCATCGAGATTGCCTGGGCGGCAGTACTGGTCGCCACAGTCATCGTTGGCGGTCCACCGGCTGGGGCGGTAGCTGCCGCGATGACCGCGGTGACGGTGCTCATCGTGCAAGTAGCCGGTGTTCGTCCCTGGCTGACGCGTCGGTCCAACCGGGTCCTGGCCGGCGAAGATGTTTCCCGTTCACGCGCGCATCACGTCTATGTCGGGTTGGAAACAGTGAAGGTCCTCGCGCTCCTCACGACCGGGATCCTTCTCCTTGGTGCGTAGGTGGCCTCCCGGCGATCCGCGCACACGGTGAGCCTGTGCTCGACGGTCGACTGCGCTGGTCTGCTGCCAGCGAGGCGCCCGAAGGTGCAGGGCAGCGGCGGTTCATCGGGTTGGGGCGATCATGACCGGGCATTGGGAGGCGTGTTGCCCGGCACTGCCAGGGAGCCAAGCAGGGGGGCGGCCGATCCGCCACGTCCCCGGCTGCCGTGACAACCAAGTGCGCGTGCCGTGACTGCTCGTCGAGGTGGTGCAGCGGTCGATCCCGGACCACGACCTTCGAACGGCCACACCGGGGTTGGTGTCGCACCAGCCTGCCGCTCGGAGAGAACGCCTGCTCCGCGTGGCGATCGTGGCCTTTCGAGATCGCGGTCGTCAAGGTCCCTCGTGAAGACTGTGGCGAGGGCGAAGTCGCTCCAGGGCGGCACCGCCACCAGGGGTCCCGACGTCGCGCTTGCTCGGAAGGCGGCGCCGATTGCTGGACGCCGTAGACATCACCGAACTGCCTGCCCACGGCTCCGCCGTCGCATTGCCCATCGGTCTCGGACCGGGTATCGCGAGGGGAACACGCGGCCCGATCCCAACCCGACTCGCCGGCGTCTCAGGCAGAAAGTACCTGGCGCCGTGCCCATTGCCTCACCGCGCTCGCGGCCGCGTGCCGTGGCACCACGGTCGTCACTGCAGGACCGTTCGGGGTGGCAGCGCGGAGGAGAGAGGCAGCTCTGGCGGTTCAGCGGTCCGGTTCGTTGCCGAAGACGAGGCGGCGGCCGGTGATCTCGGTGGGCGTGATCTCGACGTAATTGAATTTGGGTGTGGCCAGCCATGACCGCAAAGGCAACTCGTCGGCTGCGGCGACCTCGCTGAGCTTCTGAAGTCGCCGCGCGGTGCCGTGGACGATGACGCTCCACCCCGTGTTCTCGGATATCTCGTCCACCTCGAAGGTGACGTCCCGGTGGATGGTGAGTTCGACGAGCTTGGTTCCCTCCGCGGTTCGGAAGTACACCTTGCCCTCGTGGACGACGTAGTTGACGGGAAAGATGTCGACCCTCCCGGACACGCTCAAGGCAAGCCGCCCCAAGGCGCCCGAGCCGAGCAACTGCCAGCTCTCCTCCGAGGTCAGCTCGGTGATCGGTTGCTCGGCTGCCGCATCCGTGTCATAGCCCATACTTGATGATGGCACCCGGAGACCGTCATTGTCAGCACGTTGGGCCAGCTGATGGTGCGCTGCCGCCGGGGATAGGGACGCTCGGTGTCGATCTGCGCTTCCCGCTGTGCTCGCAGTGTCGCAGGTCTACCGGTGTCCGGAAGAGTTTTGTCAGATGTCGAATCGGGAGGTCGCGACGACGACCACGGGGTGCGCCCGCTCTACGCGGGGAGCCCCTACCCGGCGTGGCATCGCCGCGAGGGATCCACCCGCTACCGCCTGATCACCACGACCGCCCCGACGACCCTCGGTGAGATGTATCCGGCCACCACCTTCGTATTCTTCATGGTCGGCGGACTCATCGCCATGCTGATCCGAGCCGAGCGGACAGTGCGGGGTCTACAGTTCCTGTTGAACGAGCAGTACAACCAGCCGTTCACGAGCACGCCACGATCATGCTGCTGCTGTACGCGACATTCTCGGTGAGGCGGATAGCCGCGCCGGGAAGATCGACGGCACCGGACTGATGCCACAACAGGAGGCAAAGGCGATGGGAAGCGATGACCCAAGCGTCACGGAACTTGCCGTCAACGAATGCTGGGCGCTGCTCCGGACCGAGAGTGTTGGCCGCCTTGCCGTGTGGGTGGACGACCACCCGGATATCTTCCCCCTCAATTATGCGGTCGATCACGGAACCATCGTATTTAGATCCGGGCGAGGTACCAAGGTGTCCGCTGCGGTGTCGGATGCCCCGGTCGCGCTGGAAGTCGACGGCTACGAGACCCGATCGCGCGAAGCGTGGAGCGTGGTGATCAAGGGGCGGGCCGAAGGGATCCGTGAGATCGATGAGTTGATGGACACCGTGGATTTGCCGCTCTTTCCGTGGCAGGCCGGGACGAAGAATCTCTTCATCCGACTCGTTCCCACCCTGGTGACCGGCCGCCGGTTTCCGGTTGTCGACCCGACCGTTTGGCGAACTCCCTTCTCGAGCGTGCGACGTTCGCCTTCGGAGTAGGTGTGGACTGCAACGTCCACTGACGTAGGGATTAGACCTGTTGATGGACAATGCGTCCACGAACAAGGAGCCGGCGGCCGAGCGATGGCTGGCGGCGCACCGCTCACGCTGAATCCATGTCACCAGTAGGTCCTGGCTGAGCCTTGTCGAGCGGCTGTTCGCCGATTTGAAGATCAAAAGTTGCCACGCCAGTTCGGTGTCTGG
Organism: Rhodococcus pseudokoreensis; assembly: GCF_017068395.1. Taxonomy (NCBI): domain Bacteria; kingdom Bacillati; phylum Actinomycetota; class Actinomycetes; order Mycobacteriales; family Nocardiaceae; genus Rhodococcus; species Rhodococcus pseudokoreensis. Next base: position 96,082 of record NZ_CP070614.1, read on the forward strand.
GGCACCAGAGTCCTTCATCGGTTGTCACCGTGACGGCGTAACAGCGTGACGCGTCGGCCGCTCACGTATTCCATGTCGATGATGAGGTGGTTGTCGCCGGGATGGATCGACCACGGGACCGCGCTCCGATCGTGGAATCTGGCCATGGTTTCCGCGAAGGACACGTAGGTGGCCCATGGCAACTGCGCTCCATCCGATTCGGGTGATCAGATCGTTGTCCCCCGCTTCGAATGCAAGAAACTCCCCGTCGAAGCGTTCGAACGTCTCGTCGTCGGTGGGGATGACGACTTCGCCCCGATGGCGGCGAAGGTGACCGGACGCAGCTCCCGGACAGCAGCTCGGCCACCCGGACCGGGACGATTGGGAACGTCGCATCGTCGAGACGGTCGAGGGGAACGGACGGAGGCGTGCACCATGCTTGGTTCGCTGCCGGGGAATTGGAGCTACTACTGCGATGAGGGCAACCCGGCGAACCTGTCGGCGACGATCGCCGATGCGAATGACGCCCTGATGATCATCATCGGGAGCTCGCGGGGCGGGCTGGTGTCCGTCCTCGAGCGGGCGTGGGGGAGTCGGTGTCTTCGCAGCTGATCCATCACGGCCGCCGTCCGGTTGTCCTGGTCCCCGAACACATTAGGGCCGCGCCACCGGCGCCCGGGCGCTGAGTGAGCTGCCACAGCGAGTTCCGGATCCGCACCGACCCCCGACGCCGTGAGTCCGTGATCTATACGCGGTCGGGAGATGGACATCGGACCCCGCTGTGGGCGGGATGGAGGGGTCAGCCGCGGGCGAGGCGGCGTACGGCGCCGCGGAGGGTGTGTTCGATCTGGGGCAGGTCGACGTCTTCGGGGGCGGTGGCGGTGTTCTGTGTGGGGTTCCAGCTGATTCGGCGGTCGATCCCGGTGGCCGCGGCGGCGAGTTCGGTGCTCCACTCGCTCAGGGTCGGTTCGGGGTTGTCGACGTCTTCCCACTCGAGGATCCTAGGGCGAGTGAGTGCCACTGCAGATCGGTGGCGTGGATGGTGCGGGTTGTCATCGGGTCCTGGCTTCTGTGGGGTTGGTGCGCGGGTTTCCGCGGTCGGTGATCTCGGCGGTGGTTCCGGCGTCGCCGCGCGGGCTACGGCGGTAGGACGGGGGTCGGGCGAGGGAAGGCGCGGGAGAACGCTGTCGACCCGATCTTCGCGTGTGTGGAATTACTCGCGTTTCGGCGCTCCCATTGTTCGGTGGCTCAACCGTTCCGTGATCTGGTTCGGTTCCACCAGCTCGAAGTAGCGCGGATCGGGATTGGTTCGCGCGGCGACGATGTCGCCGTAGTTGATCATTCGGGTCGCAGCGCCGAGATGGAGTCTCTCGTGGGTGCCGACGTATCGGAAATGTGGCATGACGTTCTTCCCTCGCGGGCGTGGCCGGTGACCGGGCGCACTGCCGGACGGATGTGGGGGCCACCACCACATGCGCTCCGGCCCAGCCTGAGTGGCTTCGCCGTGTCCCGGTTCCCGGTCGCTCGATCCGGGAGGCGCATGACCCCACCCCAGTTCACCGTCACTTCCAGTTTTCTACTTATGAAGATTAGCAATTAATCGATTGGTAGTGAACGGGGTGCACACCCCAGGATCTGGTGTGCACCGGGGGTCTTGCTGGTTCAGGGGGCCGACCGGTAGCGAGATTCGTAGGAGGCCTGCTCCTGGTCGAGTCGCCGTCGTTTGTGAGTGTTGAGGAGCGCGGGGTCGAGGCCGTGGCTGACAAGGCGGTGGCGGAGGTAGATGTTCTTCAGGGCGAGAAGGAAGTACACGAACGGCAGGAACAGCAGCAGCACCATGCCGGTGCGGATGATCCAGGGGCCGGGAATGAGCACGAGCCCGGCGAGGATGGGAATCAGCGGGATGAGGCAGCGGGTGGCGTAGCGGCGGGTGGCGCCGGGGCCGGTCGTGTCCTCGATGACCCACGGGTGCAGCTCGGCGGGCAGAGTTCTGCCCAGGACGTAGCCGAGGCGTTGCCGCGCAGTGGGTTCGGGTGTGGCGGTGGGGTCGGAGGTGGGGGTCGTGTTGTCTGCGGTGTTCTCGGTCATGATCGGTCCTCGTTCGTGGTGGAGGTGTACTGGTGTTCGGGTAGGACGAGCTGGCGGGCGTAGGCGATGGCGCGCGGGGTGGTGTCGAAGAGGTGACGGTGGTCGCTGTCTGTGGTGGTGAACACCCCGAGGGCCTTGAGGGGGCGGAGGTGTTCGGGTTTGGCTCCGGAGATCAGGACGGTGATGTGCCGGTGCTCGAGTTTGGTGATGACGTCCTTGAGGACGATCGCGCCGGTGGCGTCGATCGCGGTGACCCGCGACATGCGCAGGATCACCACCTTCACTTCGGAGACGTCGGCGAGCTCGAGCAGGAACCGGTGCGCGGCGGCGAAGAACAGGGGGCCGTCGATCCGGTACGCGACGATGTGCTCGCGGAGCAGGTCGTGTTCCTCGACCAGGTGGTCGTCGGTTTCGAGCGGGACCTGTTCGATGCGGGCGGATTGGGCGACCGCTCGCAGGGCGAGGATCGCGGCGAATCCGACCCCGACGGCGACCGCGGTGACCAGGTCGAAGACGACGGTGACCAGGAAGGTGGCGACCATGACGATCGTGTCGGCGCGGGTAGCTCGGGTGATGGCCAGGATCGACGCGGTTTCGACCATCCGCACCGTGGTCGCCAGCAGCACCCCGGCCAGGGCGGCGAGCGGGATGTCGGCGACGAGCCCGGCGGCCAGATACACGATCGCCGCGAGGATGAGGGCGTGGGTCAGCGCCGCGAGCCGGGTGCGGGCGCCGGAGCGCACGTTGACGGCGGTGCGGGCGATCGCGCCGGTGGCGGGCACGCCACCGAACAGGGGGGCGGCGATGTTCGCCAGCCCCTGCCCGAACAGTTCCCGGTCCGGGTTGTGGCGGGCTCCCACGGCCATCGAGTCGGCGGCGGTCGCCGACAGCAGGGACTCGAGTGCCGCCAGCGCGGCGACGGCCAGGGCGGGGGCGATCAGCGAGGTCAGCTCGCCGAGGTGCAGGAAACTCAGGGTCGGCGCGGCGAACCCGGCCGGAATGGCGCCGATCCGGGCGATGTCGAGGCGAAAGAGTTGCGCCATCAGGGTGGCGGCGGCGACCGCGATCAGGGAGAACGGGACGCGGGGGAGGTAGCGGCCGCCGACGAGGATGACCCCGGCCACCGCCAGTGCGGTCGCCGGGGTCAGCACGGAGGGGGCTTGGGCGAACCGGTGGACGGCGTCGGCGGCGCTCTGCCACACCTTCTCCCCGGCGGCGCCGGTGATGCCCAGCGCGGAGGGGACCTGTTGCAGGGCAATGACGACGGCGATCCCGGCGGTGAATCCCTCGATCACCGGGGCCGGCATGTAGCGCACGGCCCGGCCCACCCCGGCGAACGCCAGAACGACCAGCACCACCCCGGCGATCAGCCCGACCGCGAGGACCCCGGTCGGCCCGTGCTGGGCGACGATGGGCACCAGCACCACGGTCATCGCACCGGTCGGGCCCGACACCTGAAAGCGGGACCCGCCGAAGACGGCCGCCACCGCCCCGGCGATGACCGCCGTCGTCAGGCCCGCGGCGGCGCCGAGGCCGGAGCTGATCCCGAACCCCAACGCCAGCGGCAGCGCCACCAGCGCGACGATCAGCCCGGCCAGCAGGTCCGCGGCCGGGGCACCGGCCGCGGGTTTCCACTCACCCCAGCGCGGCAGCAGCGCGGCCACCGACCGCGCGGCCCGGACGAGGGGGCTCTCGGTCGCGTCGGCCGGGCCGGTGGGGGTGGATGGTTCGGTCATCGACGTTCCTCGGTAGTGGCGGTCAGCGGTCGGCGGGCCATATGCTCAATAGTTGCTAATGTTAGCAAGTAGTCATCATCGAAAGTGGAGTGATGTGGGTAACCCGCATAGTGGGCCTGCCGGTGGCGCGGCGGCTGGTTGTCGCCGGCACCGGTCGACGGTGTCAGCTCGTATCCGGTCCCGCGTTCGGGCCGACCCGCGGTGGCCCGAACACCGACCGTGACGCGCTCCACTCACCCGATACACACAGCAAGGAGAGAGCGCGCCAACGAGTGCAGTCGTTGCGCGGTCGTTGCCCGAAGCGGGGCTGCGCCCAACGGGATTCCCCGTCCTCGGAGGCGGCGGGGGCGGGGGCGCGCCGGCGATCGGCGGTGTCCTCGATGCGCCGCAACGCCTATTCGAGGATCCGGGAGCTCGCCGAAGCCGGGCCAAAGGAATTTGTCGTCATCGCCGCGACGGAACCAGTTGACGTAGAGATCTTTGATTCGAGCCGACGATGGTCGCTGCCGTTTTCGATGTTCGAGGAGTTCACCGGCCGGGGCTTCCTGCCGACCCCGCCAACCTGTCCAGGGCTGGCGGTCACTGCGGTCCACGGGCGACCTGTGAAAAGGCTGGTGTGAACGCGTTCCTCGTCGTCGAAGAGCTCGTCGGCCTGCCGATCGGGACACCGTAGGTGCCGGGGCACGAACTGGTCGCGATCACCGATAGGCGCGGCCCACGGACCGTTGGGGGGGTGACGAAGAACTTGTGTTCCGACAACAATAGGGGCGGCGGCGGTCATGGTGGTCTCCTCGAGGAAAAGTGCGGGCGGAAAGTCTGAGCTTCCTCTCATCGTCGCGGTGCACCCATCACGGGCGTAGGGAAGAAGGTTCCACCTTGGTGGGCGGGGCCGAGACCGAACCCGGTTCAGGGGAGCGGAGCGGACCACCGAAGCGTGGTTCCGCCGGCGGGGGTCGCGTCGACGGCGCAGTGCCCGTTCACTTCCCGTGCCCGGGCCACCAGGTTGTCCAAGCCGCTCCGGGGGACGTTCTCGGGGATGCCGGTTCCATTGTCCGCGACCTCGATGGCGAGATCGTCGTACACGGCGATGCTGACGGTGACGGTGTCGGCCGATGCGTGCCGGACCGCGTTGCTCAACGCCTCACGCAGGACTGCCTCGGCATGTTCGGCGAGCGCGGCGTCGATGACGGACAGCGGCCCGGACATGTGCACGGTCGTGCGGAGCCCGGAATCCGCGGTGGCCTCGGCGACGATGTCGTGCAACCGCCGCCGGAACTGGGTCATGCCACCCGAACCGCCGTGAAGGTCGAAGATGGCGGTACGAATATCACGCACGATGTCGTGAAGGTCGTCGACCGACTGTATGAGTCGCTGTTTGACGATCGGTGCCTTCGTCCGCTGCAAGGTGCTCTGCAGTGAGAGGCCGACCGCGAACAGGCGCTGGATGACGTGGTCGTGGAGGTCGCGGGCGATGCGGTCGCGATCGGAGAGGACGTCGAGCTCACGCATTCGGCGTTGACTGTTGGCGAGCTGCAGCGCGACGGCCGCCTGATCTGCGAACCCCGACATCAACGCCAGCTGGTCATCGGTGAACGGCGGCGGGTCGATGTGACGGAGCGTCACCAGCACCTCTGTCACCGAATGCGTTGCCCGCAGCGGTAATACCAGTGCCGGACCGAACCGGGTTCCTGTCTCGAACACAGAGGGTCGAAGGATAGTGCGATGACGCGGAGCGGTGTCCGCTCGCGGAATGCTTCACCGGACGTCGACCCTCGAGTGGGATGGTCCGGCCGATGATGCGATCCGGCACCGTCCCGGCCGACGCGGTGACCACGAGTTCGGTGACGTCGTCCGACGGCATGTCGGGATCGTCCGGCACGGCGAGGAAGGCGCTGTCGGCGCCGGTGAGAGCGAGGGCGTCGTCGGCGATCACCTGCAGCACCTTGGCGGTGTCGCTGCCCGCGAGCAGTTCGGTCGCGATGTCGCGTGTCGCCTCGAGCCAGGCTTGCCTCGTCCGGGACTCCTCGTACAGGCGGGCGTTCTCGATCGCGATCCCGGCGGCGGTCGCGAGCGCACGGAGAAGGACCTCGTCGTCCTCGGTGAAGTGTGCACCGTTGGCCTTTTCGGTGAGGTACAGATTCCCGAACACCTCGTCGCGGATCTGAATGGGAACTCCCAGGAAGGTTTTCATCGGCGGATGGTCGGGTGGGAATCCTACCGAGGCGGAGTGGTGAGACAGGTCCTCCAGCCGGACCGGCTTCGGATCGGTGATGAGGACACCGAGGACCCCGCGGCCTCGGGGGAGGTCGCCGATCCGTTCGCGTCTCGCTTCGTCGATGCCCTCAAAGATTAACTCGCTCAGTCCCTCTCCCTTTCCGGGGGCGAGCACCCCGAGCGCGCCGTAGCGAGCATCCACCAGATTGATCGCGGCATGGACGATGGTGCGGAGGGTGTTTGTCGAGGTCGAGTTCGGATGTGACGGAGAGCATCGCCTCCAGCAGTCCGTCGACGTGATCTCGGGCATCGACGATCTGCTCGATGCGGTCCTGCACCTCGGTCAGGAGCTCCCGGAGCCTCAGTTCGGACAGGGCACCGAGTAGCGGCCCTCGGTCGCGCTCATCCGATTGACCGGTCACGCGACTCATTCTCCCCTGTAGTGGCATCGTTAAGTGTCGGAACTACTCTCGTCAGGTGCCGGACTGCTTCGACTGCATCTTCGTGGCGAGCACCGCTGCCTGAGTACTGCGCTCCACTCCCAGCCTGGTCAGCAGCCGGGACACGTAATTCTTGACGGTCTTCTCGGCGAGGAACATCCGCGCAGCGATCTGACGGTTGGTCAGTCCCTCACCGAGGAGGGCGAGCAATGTCCGCTCCTGATTGGTCAGGTGCCCGAAAATTCCCTCCTTGTCGCTGGCGTCCGCGCGAATCTTGGTGAGTAGAGCGCCGGCGGCGCGGCTGTCGAGGAGCGACTTCCCGCCGGCCACGTCGTGGACCGTCTGGGTCAGTTTCATACCTCGGATGTCCTTCACGACGTAGCCACTGGCCCCGGCGAGAATCGCGTCGAGCATGGCCTGCTCGTCGGTGAACGATGTCAGGATGAGGCAATGCAGTTCCGGCATCAGCGAGTGCAGTTCGCTGCACAGTTCGATTCCGTTGCCGTCGGGCAAGCGCACGTCGAGGACCGCGACGTCGGGTTTGAAGGCCGGGATCCGTGCCAGCGCCTGCGCATAGGAGGCAGCTTCACCGACCACCGTCAGTTCGGGATCGGAGGCCAGGAGATCCGCGATCCCGCGTCGGACGACCTCGTGGTCGTCCACCAGAAATACCCTGATCATGGGGCAACCTCCGGTCTGGCTGCGTCCCCCGTCCGGAAACGCAGATTACGCGGGCGACAGGAAGTGTCCGGCGCTTCCCTGTCGACGGGCTTCCGGTGTTCATCGAGATGCCGGACGGTCCGGGCGCGGTCCATGCCAGCGTGACCGGTGCGGCATCAACATCGCCGCCGCCAGACCGACGGTGGCGACGAGCGTTGCGGCAGCGCCGACTCCGACGAGCGGGGTTGCGAGCCAGGCGCCGGGCAGGACGACGACGCCTGCGGCCGCTGCTCCCGACACCACGGCAAGTGCGAACCCGGCGGGACGTAGGTACAGGAACTCCCCGGGTACGTCGTCGCGCCGGTGACGGTCGTCGCGTGGCCGCGATGCGGTGGAATGACCTTCGAACATCATGTCCTCCCTCCTTTGCCGACGGGTGGCTCCGATCTCGTGCGTCGGCCTCTTCCCCCACGGTGCGATAGCGGCGAGCGCTTTTCCAGGGCCAAAGGTCACACTTCTCGGGACCCCGCGGTACCACGGCGCGATTACTGTCATCTTCGACCACCGATCCGAGGTCTGGTGGGCCTCGGCGCTGTGGCTGCGCCGATGTTCGGGGAAGGGATCAACGGCACGGCATCCCGCCACTCCAATGCGTCGGATGTGAACGTTCCTCGTGCGTGCAGCGTCTCACAGCAACGACAAGGACTTCCCTGGTCACCGGTGTCAATGACCTTGTGCCCTAGCCCGCCCGCCTCGTGTGCGGAAGACTGTGAAGCAGAACGGCGGTCCGAGGAGGAATGTGATGACCACCGATCAGGTACTGCGCTGGTGGCGTCTGGCGCCCTGGAGCCGAAATCCCCTCATGCGGGCCACGGACCGCTGCGATTCCGTCGTCGCGGCCGTCCTGATCACCTTCATCCTGATGGTGGTCCCGTTCGCAGCGGCGCTCGGAACCGTGACGTACACCAGTTTGAACGAACGGTCCCACGCCGAACTCCGGACCAGGCATGCGCAGTCAGCCGTTGTCATCGATGATCCGCGACACGTGGTGGTCGCGGACGCGCCCAGCCGTTCCCCGGAAATGCAGGGCCGTGCGACGGTTCAGTGGACTGCGCCGGACGGTGTCCTGCGCTCGACTGATGTGGAGATCAGACCCGGAACGCACCGGGGCGACACCATCACTGTGTGGGTAGACATGAACGGCAACGTTGTCGACGAGCCCAGGTCGGGAGTGGAGAACGCGGCGATCGCGGTGAGCGCGGCCCTGTTGCTCTGGACGGTGGCGGCGGTCTGCTCCCTGCTGTTGTACGTGGGGGTGCGGTGGATGAATGGACGAAGCCGGATCCGCCAGTGGGATCGCGCATGGAGGGATTTCGGCCGAACACCGGGCTGGCCGGTGAGCTGACACACTGGTGCGCCGGTCGTGGACCGGGGCGCGGACGATACCTGGCTCAGAATGACCGTGCACCCACCGCTGCTCGACTCGGACAACGCGGTCGTGGCAGGAGATCTTCACCGCGCGTTGACTTCCGGCGCCCGTGCTGACCGAAGCGCCTCACCCGCTTATCCTCGGTCGCAGTTGGTGACCGCGATAGACGATCGGAAACCTCAAGCACGCCAGGCGGGCTGGTCCGTGCTGGACCGACAACGAGTCGATCACCACGGGTTCAAGTCCGGTGAAACCACGCTGAAGCAGGTCGATACTTCCGGCCATGGCTGCCCAGTGGATTCACTCGGACGTCGCCCTCCTCGGATGTCGGTGACGTCGGCCGCGTATATCCGGTCGAAGAATTCTCCAGTCCGCAGCCACATCGCCCGCCGGCAAGTCCGGCAAAGGCAAATCCCTACCTGAACGGCGTGCTCGGCGAGGCAGCCAACGCCGCCGCCACGACCGAAGCTTTCCTCGGCGAACGCGACCGGCGCATCGTCCCGCGGCGCGGGCAAGCTCACAGCGCTCCTCGCGGTTGCCCGCTCGATCCTCGTCATCGTCTGGCACCTGCTCGCCGACGCCGGCGCCCGCTTCCGTGACCTCGGGACCGACCGCCACACCCTCCGGCTCCACACCGCACGCAATCTGCAATCGCATCGCCCAACTCGCCGCGCGTGGCTACCGCGTCACGCTAGAACCCGCTGCCTGACCCCATGCCCACCGCCACAACCGAACCCGGCTCCCCAAGCTCGGGCGGGTGCCGTCGCCTGCCCACTCACCAGAGGCGTTTCCGGTCAGTGGCGCAGGTAACCTCGATTGCCCTGCGCGGCGGCCTGGTTGTGGCCGGCACCGGTCAACGGTGTCAGCGCGTTTCCGGCGGCCCCGGGTTCGGGCCGACACCCCGGTCGCGCGAACACCGACCGTGACGCGCTCCACCGTTGCGCGGTCGTTGTCAGAAGCGGGGCTGCGCCCACCGGGATTCCCCGTTCTCGGAGGCGGCGGGGGCGCGCCGGGGATCGGTGGGGGCGGCGTAACCGGACGCGGCGAGGCGCTGCCGGAGGGCGGCGAGTTCCTCGCGTAGGACGTGGGGCAGTCTGTTGCCGCCGATGGTGGCGAACCACTCGTCGATCAGCCGAAGTTCGGTGACCCATTCGGTGGGGTCCACCCGCAGCGCGGCGGCGATCGTGGTGTGGTCGAACTTCAGGCCGGTCAGGTCGAGGTCGCCCGGGGTGGGCACGTGGCCGAGTGGGGTCGCCTCGGCTTCGGCGGTGCCCTCGATGCGCCGCAGCGCCCACTCGAGGATCCGGGAGTTCTCGCCGAAGCCGGGCCAGAGGAATTTGTCGTCATCGCCGCGGCGGAACCAGTTGACGTAGAAGATCTTCGGCAGCAGCTCCGGGCTGGTCTTCGCGCCGATGTCGAGCCAGTGCTGGAAGTAGTCGCCGACGTGGTAGCCGACGAACGGCAGCATCGCCATCGGGTCGCGGCGCACCACACCGACCTTTCCAGTGGCGGCGGCGGTGGTTTCCGAGGACAGGGTGGCGGCCAGGAACACCCCGTGCCGCCAACTCAATGATTCGGTGACCAGCGGGATGGTGGTGGCGCGGCGGCCGCCGAAGAAGATCGCCGAGATCGGCACCCCGGCCGGATCGTCCCATTCGGGGGCGACGGTCGGGCACTGGGCGATGGGGGTGCAGTACCGGGAGTTCGGGTGCGCGGCCGGCTCCCCGGAGGTCGGGGTCCAGTCCCGTCGTTTCCAGTCCGTCAGGTGGGCCGGCGGGGTGTCGGTCAGCCCTTCCCACCAGATGTCGCCGTCGTCGGTGAGGGCGACGTTGGTGAAGATTGAGTTACCCTGCTCGATGGTGGCCATGGCGTGCGGGTTGGTGTGGACGCCGGTGCCGGGGGCGACACCGAAGAACCCGGCCTCCGGGTTGACCGCATACAGTCGGCCGTCGTCACCGAACCGCAGCCAGGCGATGTCGTCGCCGATCGTTTCGGCGGTCCATCCGTCCAGGGTGGGGTCGAGCATCGCGAGGTTGGTCTTGCCGCAGGACGAGGGGAACGCCGCGGCGACGTAGTGCACCTTCTGCTGCGGGGAGGTGAGTTTGAGGATGAGCATGTGCTCGGCGAGCCAGCCCTCGTCCTTGCCCATCTTCGACGCGATCCGCAGCGCGTAGCACTTCTTGCCGAGCAGGGCGTTGCCGCCGTAGCCGGATCCGTAACTCCAGATGGTGCGCTCTTCCGGGAAGTGGGAGATGTATTTGGTGTGGTCGCACGGCCACGGTGTGTCGGTCTGCCCCTCGCGGAGCGGGGCGCCGACCGAGTGCAGGCATCGGACGAATTCGGTGCCCGGGGTGAGCGTGTCCCAGACCTGGGTGCCGGAGCGGGTCATGATCTGCATCGAGACCGCGACGTACTCGGAGTCGGTGATCTGGACCCCGAACTTCGGCTCGGCCGCATCGAGGGGGCCCATGCAGAACGCGATGACGTACATCGTGCGGCCGGCCATCGCGCCGCGGTAGTGCTCGGTCATCATCGTCTTCATGTCGACCGGGTCCATCCAGTTGTTCGTCGGACCGGCGTCGGCCTGGAACTGGGAGCAGATGAACGTGCGGTCCTCGACCCGGGCCACGTCCTCGGGGTCGGAGGCGCACCAGAAGGAGTTCGGTTTGCGCTCCAGTCGCACGAAGGTGCCCTTGTCCACCAATTGTGTGGTCAGCCGGTCCCATTCGTCGGCGCTGCCGTCGCACCACACCACACGGTCGGGGGCGGTGAGGTCGGCGACGTCTTCTACCCAGGACACGACGGCGGGATGTGTGGTGGGGGCGGTGGGGGTGCTCACGGGTGTTCTCCTTCAAAACTATTCGACACAATGTGGTGCCTGCGGCGGGTGGATCAACGATGTTGATCGCGATAGGGGACGGGATGGCCGAGGGCACGGCTCACGTGGCGGGCGATGGCGGAGACCAGCAGCCGGTCATCGATGGACGGCAGCAGCTGGTCGGCGGGGGTGATCAGCGCCAGCGCCCGCACACAGGCGGCAACGGCCTCGACCGTCAAGGTCCGCACCTCGTGTCCACACAGCGCGGCGAGCAGCCCGGGCAGCACCAGCGCGCCGTAGGGGAAGCCGTCGGCGGGGACCGCCACCGTGCGCCCGGGCGCCGCACCCTCGGGGGCGCAGCCGGTGAGATCGATCAGGACGTCGTTGTGGTCCATCAACCGGCGCAGCGGGAACGCCTCGGCGTCACGCTCGTGCCAGCTGCTCAGATCCCCGACCCCCGAGGCGATCAACACCGGTGCCAGCAGCGGCGCCCACGACGCGCCGGTGATGACGACCCGGCCCGCGCGTGGCGGGACGCCGCGGCGGCGCAGGGTGGTGATCGTCGCGGCCGCCACGGCCGCCGTCAGCACGTCCAGTTCGGTGAGGACCACGGGCCCGCCGCGTTCGGTCACCTCACGCGCCACCGCCGCGGACTCCCGGTGCCCCAACCCGACCACGAACACCGCGGACACCCCCGTCGGGAGTCCCAGGATGCGCGCGGTCAGCACGTGCGGGTCGCTCGTGGTCACCGGAAGGCTGAGCGCGCGCATCGGAGTCTGCTCCCGGATGAGGGCCGCGTAGTCCTCCATCGCGGCCCACGGGGTCCGCGTCCGCATCGTCCCCGTGCTGGGCGAGCGGGTGGCGGACATGGCGAGCACCGCGACCGCGATTCCCGTCAACGCGATCCCGGGTCCGTCGGACGGTCCGCTGGCGCGATCGTCGTGATTGTTCGTCACCGCCCACTTCTCTTTCCGGATCCGAGAGACGAATCTCCGCCGCTCATGCATCCAATATACGTACTTTAGAAAATTCGCAACTAATACTCAGTGGTGTGGGGTTCCGCCGTAGTGGGCCTCGTCAGCCCCTGGTCTCGGCCACCAAGGCAGGGGGTTCGGGAAGGTCCTCGAGCACCTCGGCCTGCCCGGCGACCACCCCCGTCAAGATCCCGCGCGCGACGCGAAGCAGCTCGGCGATGCGGGGTGAGGTCAGCGCGTAGGACACCGACAGGCCTTCCCGCCGGGCGGTGACCAGGCCTGCGCGTCGCAGGATCGACAGCTGCTGGGACAGGTTCGCCGGTTCGATGCCCACCTCGGGCAACATCTCGGAGACGGCGTGTTCGCGTTCGCTGAGCAGCTCGAGGACCCGGATGCGTGCCGGGTGCCCCAACGTTTTGAAGAAGTCCGCCTTCATTTGATACAGCGGTTGGCGCGAGTTCGCGGCCATGACGCCTCCTGTCGTCCGGGTCGATCCGGTGCCGGCGAGATGCGTTTGGCCTGTCGATGCGGCGCCGGGCATGCTGCCCCACCAGCAACCTACAGCTCCCGCAGGGTGTGCTACTTGCGAATCTTAGCAAGTCGCTTGGATCTGTGTTGCAGGGCCCGTTCCGGCCAGGCATCCCGAAGCTGGTTCGCGCGAACCGCGCGTCGCGGCAGGTCCCTCGCCACCGAGGGGGAACCGGGCCCGCGCTGGTCAACGATCCCCTACGCTGTCCGATGCCGGCAACCGGTCGGTGGTGACTACTGGTGCACGGGAAGGATTCCGTCACTCGTCGGGTTCGCACCACTGGTGACTGGGCAGGAACCGTGATCGCATGGTCAGGAGAAAACCTATCGTCAACACGAAGACGGAGGCGACGATCTTCCACCATAGCGGCTGATCGGACACGCCGGCCCCGACAGTCCAGCAGAGGACACCAGCCAGGGTCAGGACCATCGAGATCTTGTGTGTGCCAGGGTGAGCGGACGGTCGCAATCCCCGGACCAAGCCGTCGCCCAGTCCTCCGATGCCGATGAGGCTGAGTCCGGCGAAGTACAGCGCGGTGCTCATTGCGGATCCTCCGATCGGTGCGACGCTGCCCTCTTCTCGGGCATCGACTGGTCAGGCTGCGCCGCCCTGCCGCGCCGGTGCCCCGCCCGCGCCTGGATCCGCCGGTGGTAAGTGATGTGGTGTCGGATCCGACGGAAGTCGTGGTGTTCTGGGGAGTCGGTCGCCGGGCTCACCGATGTCTCCCACCGTCCCCTGATGGTGTATTCGGCCGTCGGACAGCGTGTAGGTGACGCCGGCGATGGCGCAGGTACCGGCCTCGATGCGTCCGGCGATGATGCGTGAGCGTTGCGCAAGAAGTGCGCCGGTCTCCACGACGTGATGGGCTTCGAGTTCGTCTGCGGTGCAGAGTCCTTCGCGACGTCCCGTCATGACCGACGGTGCCACGCGTTCGACGACGGTGCGAATGAATCCCTCCGGCACCGCGCCGTTGTCGAGCGCGTCGAGCGTCGCCTTCACGGCGCCACAGCCGTCGTGGCCGAGCACGACAATGAGCGGAACGTTCACGATGTCGACGGCGTACTCGATCGAGCCGAGAACGGCGTCGTCGAGGACATGGCCTGCGGTGCGCACGACGAACACGTCACCGAGACCCTGATCGAAGATGATCTCGGCGGCGACTCGCGAGTCTCCGCATCCGAACAACACGGCGGTGGGGTGCTGCCCGTCGGAGAGCGCCGCGCGGTCCGCGATCCCCTGGTTGGGATGCAGTGGGGTTCCGTTGACGAATCGCTCGTTTCCCTGCCGCAGGGCCTGCCATGCGGACGCGGGGTTCATAGTGTGCGAGGAATCTGTGTGCACTGAGGCCTCATTTCGTCTCAACCTGGCTGGGTACTCGTTTTCGCTGCGCCGGCATCGGTCCGACGCTCGAACATCACCGATGAGGTCACAGGCTCAGCGCGGCGCGATGGTCCAGTACCCACCAAGCTACCCAACTTCTTGCGTCATGCAAGGCTTAGCTTCTGCAATACTTGAGCTATGCACAAACGCGGCGGTGACGACGAGTCGGTGAGCACGAGTCCCGAGGATCTGCGAGCATTCGAAGTCGCCATCCGAGATCTCGTGGGTGTGGCGCTGCGCAGCATCGAGGGAGGCGACGTCGAGGTCACGTTGCCGCAGCTGAGGTTGTTGATGGTGCTCAGCGAGGAGGGCACAGTGAGTTCGAGTCAGGCGGCGCGAGCACTGGGTGTTGCCGCATCGACGGTCACCCGCCTCGCGGATCGTCTCCTCGCCTCCGGGCACCTCAGGCGAGGCGCGGATCGATCGAATCGCAGCGTCGTCACCCTGGAATCGACGGCGCGGGGGCGCGCCGTCGTCGAGCAGGTGAATGCCAGGCGGCAAGGGGAGCTACGTCGCATCCTCGACCAACTCGACCCCACCGAGCGGTCCGATTGTGCGGCCACCTTGCGTCGCATACACGCGTGCCTCGACGGTACGTCGACACCACCGGCGCTCAGTTCGCTTTTGCGGTGAACTGCCCGCTCCCGTGGTGGCCGGCTGGTGCGAAAAGGTCACACGTGCGATCCGATGGCGCATCGAGCGCGACTACCGGGAACTGGAAACCGGGCTCGGACTGGACCATTACGACGAGCCCTCCTGGCTCGACAGGCACCACCACGCCACCCTGGTCACCGCCGCCCATCTCTTACCGCCCTGCGATTGACCCGATTGACTCCAAAATAGGCTGGGCAGGACTGCCTCCGCGAACGTCAACGCGCACTTGCCCGTTGGATCGGTACCTGCCGACTGTGCCACCACACCCCTTGGCGCAGTCCTACTAGCTTGAGTTTCCCCGCTATCTGATTGGTCGGCGTGTCTTCGACTGTGGTGCTTGCCTTTCGGTGCCATCGGCTGTATTACCTAGATATGGCTTCGATCGTGGGGAAGCGGCAGGGTGGGAAGACGTACTACTACCTGGTCGAATCGGCCCGTGTGGACGGCAAGCCGCGGATCGTCTCGCAGCAGTATTTGGGCAGCGCGGACGAGGTGATGGCGAAGCTGACCGGCGCCGAGCAGGGGCAGCCGGTCCGCACCCAGCACAAGGGGTTCGGGGATGTGGCGGCGGCATGGTCGATCCTCGACCGGCTCGGAGTGGCCGAGGTGATCGACGCGGTCGCGCCGCGCCGCTCGGATGCGGCGGTGTCGGTGGGCACCTACCTGGCGTTGGCCACCGTCAACCGGGTGGTGGCACCGCGATCGAAGGCGGCATTCGCGCAGTGGTGGGCGGGCACCGCGGGCTCCCGGTGGGTCAAGGCGCCCGCCGCCGCGCTCGATCACCGCCGCTTCTGGAAGGCGATGGACCGCCTCGGCGAGGACGAACTCCGCCGGGTCGAGACCGAACTCGGCCGCCGCATGGTCACCGAGTTCGGGCTGGACCTGTCCGGGCTGGCCCTGGACATGACCAACTTCGCCACGTTCATCGACTCGGCCAACGAGGCGGCGCCGATCGCACAACGCGGCAGGGCCAAACAGAAACGCGTGGACCTGCGGCTGGTCGGGCTGGCGTTGGTGATCACCCGCGACGGCGGAGTCCCGATCGTCTCGCACCCGTACCCGGGCGATCGACCTGACGTCACCCAGTTCTCCGACCTCCTCGACGCACTGGTGACCCGCTACCGGGACCTGACCAACACGGTCGACTCGCTGACCGTGGTCTACGACGCCGGCCAGAACTCGACCGCCAACCACGCCCGCGTCGAGGACTCGGGCATCGGCTTCGTGGGCTCGCTGCCCCCGAGTGATCATCCCGAGCTGCTGGCCCTGGGCAAATCCCGCTACATCAGCGTCGACGAGGACCGCTATCCCGGCCTGACCTGTGTCGACACCGAAGTCCGCGCCCTCGGTGTCACCCGGCGGGCCGTGGTGACCCATTCGCCGAACCTGCACGCCAAACAATCCCGCGGATTCGACCAGACCCTGGCCAAGGTCCGCCGACAACTCGCCGAACTGCAGGCCACCCTCGCGCGCGGACGCACCCGCCGCGAGAAGGCCGCCGTGCAGGACGCGATCGACCGGATCTGCCGGCCCCGCTGGGTGCGCGAGGTACTCACCACCACCCTGACTGGGGACACTCCCGGCAGCCTGCGGCTGTCCTGGCGCACCGACACCAAGTCCCGGAAACGACTCGAACACCGGATCTTCGGCAAACGCATCCTGTTCACCAACCGTGAGCACTGGACCGCCGCCGAGGTCGTCGCCGCCTACCGGTCCCAATCCGAAGTCGAATCCGGCTTCCGGCAACTCAAAGATCCCGCCGTCGTCTCGTTCTCCCCGATGCACCACTGGACCGACTCCAAGATCCGCGTCCACGTCTTCTACTGCGTCCTCGCCCTCGCCGTGGCACACCTGATGCGCCGCCAGGCCGAACACGCCGGCCTGCACCTGTCCGTGCGCGCCCTGCTCACCGAACTCGCCGGCATCGAAGAAACCGTGCTGCTCTACCACGACGGCGGCAAGGGACGACCCCGCGCCAGCCGCATGCTCACCGACATGAACGACACCCAACACCGCCTCTACGAGGTGTTCGCACTCGACCGCTACGCCCCCACCCGATGATCCGAGGCGACAGTTAGGTAATACAGCCACACCACCCCAAAATCCCTACTGGCCAGCACAAACGTCACCCAGGCGCGAGACAGCGGGGAAACTCCGGCTAGGGGAGGGCGTGGGGTACGGGTCCGATCTCGATGGTCGACGACGTTGCCGCCAGGCCGATCCGGGCCCATTCCACGGTCACCGTGAGCGACACCGGCGCGGGGATTCCGTCTATCCAGTACCGCGGCGTGGTGCGGAAGTCGCTCAAGCGCGTCGTTCCGGTCGACAGGATCGGGGCCTGGTACGGGTCTGCTTCGCCCGTGAGATCCCCGGCACGCACGTGTGTCCGGAGGAACGACCACCGCGGCGACGGGTCCCCGGGGTCGGTCAGCGGTCGTGTTTCATAGCGGGCCTGCTGGGCCGCGTGGCCGTAGGCGGTGAGGGCAAGACGCAGTTCCACCCCGGCCGGGTAGCGAAGAAGGTCGATGAGTTCGACGGTGATCCCGAGGCCTGCAGCGAGAACGGAACGCCCGTGAACAATACCCACCCCGCGCCACGAGGGTGGGGGTGCGGCCGGCCAGCGTCTTCGCATACTCGTCATACTTCCACTGAGACAGAACCTCGACGTGAGAATCCCATCGGAGGAGGACTTTTCGCGTCCCACGGCACGCAAACGACGTTGGTATCCGTGCCGTGGTGTGCACGACAATTGTATCAAGCAACACCTGCTCCGGCGGTCTCCCTGTGTGTGCGCGGTAGTGTGAGTGGGCCGGAACGACAGTGCCCCTCTGCTGCGCCTGGTGGTGGCAGGGGGAGTGGCACACTGGAGGGGACAGCACCAGCACCAGACGGTGGGTCATCCTGTGGATGTCGAACTTTGGGTTCCACCCTCTTCGGTGAGGCGGTCGGTAATCCGCCGAACTACCCGCGGACAGGAAAAGGCACTTACCCCACCGTATTGCGATCCTGCGAGGGTGTCCCATTCGCTCAGCGGTACGGACGCTTCTGCGCCGTGGAGTCGTTTATCAACAGGTGAATGGTGGAACACGATGACCGCGCCGCGACGCGCACGACTTCTGAGCGCATGCGGGACTTCGCGTCCGTTGGACAACGTTTCGCGCGTGGCTCGACGGGCTGCTGTCGCACGCGTTGTCCAAGTGGGCACTGGGTGCTGTCACCCTGACCGCCGATTGTCGAGGATCACTGTGGCGGTGGCAGGGTAGACGGAAGAGATGTGTGTCCCCTCGAGTCTCACTCAGCCGCGTCGCACCCTGTCGCGGTCGCCGGTGCGGCGCGGCGGTCCGGACTTGTCTCCACGGTGGCGTAGTGCTCCGCCTTCGGACTCCCAGCGGTGTTGGGCGAGCAGTGCCAGCCGGCGGTCCTCGGCCTCGCGCGCACCGATCGCCAGCAGTTCGTCGGCGGTGGAGACGTCGCGCGGACTCGCCGCCGTCATTATGGTCGCGTAGGCGAAGACCGGGTCGGTATAGGGAGGGACCACCAGCAGGACCAGCCGCCCGAACTTCTCGCCGGTGATCGCCAGTGTGTTGCTCGACTTGTCGCTGGAGCGTCGCAGAGCAACCGTGGTGCCTGCGCGGTCGATACACGACGGTGCTGGCGCCCAGCCGTTCTCGTCGTAGAAGATTTCGTCGATGTGGCCCAGCCGCCGCGAGAGGGCCGTGAGCAGGGCCGGAAGTTCATCGGTGAGGTGAGTCGATCGTGGCCACCAGGCGCCCTGTACGAATCCGCGGGACTGGGCGGGCTTGAGCCGCAATCGCAGTCCTCGACCGGTTGAGGGTGTCGCCTTCGAGGAATCCACATGCAAGGTTGGTGTGGACATCAGTGGCCTCCCGCCTGTTGATGATTGGTGAAACTGGTGTCGTGGGATTTACGGATGGGGGTTTCGTCGGCATGCTGTGGGTGCAGTGCTGGGTCATTCTCGGGTGTTGCCCTGCAACGCTCCGTTAGGTGACGTGTGTGGTGGTTCGGCAGACATCCACGCCACCGGCCGGCGGGTATCGCACGAGCGGCCCGGCGGTCGCGTTGTGTGGTTTCCGGCAACGGTGCTGTGAGCGATCGCCGTGATCGTGGTCGATGGCCCCGAGGCTCAGTGGACCGTCCTCGAAGTCCAGCGCCGACTTCAGGCCGGCAACTTCGTTGTGCAGCCGCTCCATCTTCCTGTCGAGTCGGTGCGCGACGTCGGCGGCCTCGGTCAGCTCCTGCACCAATCGGCGGGGGACGGAGCGCTGGTACTTGTAGTAGATCTTGTGCTCGAGGCTGGCCCAGAAGTCCATGGCGATCGTCCGGATTTGCAGCTCGACGGGTACCTGGACGGCCCGGTCGCTCAAGAACACCGGGATCTCGACTGCCACATGCAAACTTTTGTAGCCGTTGGATTTCGGCTTTGCGATGTAGTCTTCGACCTCGAGCACGGTGACATCGGGCTGACCGCCGATCAGGTCCGCAACGCGGTAGGTGTCCGAGATGAGACCGCAGGTGATGCGGACTCCGGCGATATCGCGGATGTTCTGCCGAATGTCGGCGGCCGTGAGCGGGCAGCGCAGGCGCTGCGCTTTGGCCATGATGCTGTCGGGGGATTTCACCCGTGCCGAGACATGCTCGATCGGGCAGTGGCGATCCAGGTGCATGAAACCCTGTCGCAGGATGTGCATTTTGGTGGTCAACGTCGAGATTGGGCATTGGTAGGGCAACACGAACTGGGTGAATTCGGGACCGAAGAGCTCGAACTGCGTCGTCATCGGTAAGTCGGGATCGCAGATGGTGTCGACCGTCATCCCCTACCTCTGCTGTTGTGAAGCGGCTAGTATTTAACGGAAGTCTATCCGTTAAATTGGTAGAATGAAAGGTGACGAGGTGGACGAGGCAAGCGATACCCGGGGGCCGCGGCGAAATTTGCTGCCGCGCAACCGGCAACGGGAACGTGTTCTTCGGATGGTGCGTGAGCACGAGGGTGCGGTGGACGCCGCCGAGCTGGCATCACAGATCGGTGTGCACGTGACGACGGTGCGGTTCCATCTGGACGCACTGTGTGACGACGGCGCGATCACGCGCACCCGGATGAACCGGCCGGGCGCCGGCCGGCCCCGTACCGGCTATCTGGCGATCGAGGAACGCGTGGACTACCGGACCCTCGCCGACGTCCTCGCGATGGAGCTGGGCCAGACGGTGCAGACGCGGGCTCGCCGCGCGCAGCACGCCGGGCACGAATGGGCCGTGCGGATGGCGGCTTCCCGCAGGGCAGGCACCGGTGACGGCGGGCACACACCGGAGTCGGATGACGATGATGCGCTCGATCACGCGGCGGCACGCACCACGGATGCTTTCGCGCGGATGGGGTTCGGCCCCGAGCTGGTCTCGGCGGCGGGACCGCCGACACCGCCGTCGGCGGACAGCGGCGGCCCCGCGGGCGAACGTGAACGGATCATTCGCCTGCACGCCTGCCCGGTACGGGATCTGGCCCGGTCGCATCCCGAGGTGGTGTGCGGAGTGCACCGGGGGTTGCTGCAGGGTCTGCTGGACACGTCAGCGACCGAGGGAGACCGAAAGCCGCATCGACCGGACATCTCGGCTCACCTCGAGCCGTTCGTGGAACCCGAACTGTGTGTGGCCAGGCTGGTGGCGGGGTGAGTCAGGTTGCCCGAAACCCGGTGCTGCTGGTGCCGGGGTCTGGGCCGGGGTGATGGCGGCGATGTCGGGGTGATGGTGGCGATCGTTCTCCGGAACGCTCTGTGACACGCTGTCTCCGAGAGCGACTCGTAGATGATTTCGGCACATCGAAATCTGTGGGCCCCAGGTTTCTTTCGACGGGCCTCTGGTGATGTGAGGCACTCGTGCACGCCCGAGCCGCACTGTGCGCCACCGTTACCGGTGCGGCCGCGCGTGAATCTGCACAGTTGACCCAGCCTCCGGGCCGGCCGGCGTTGGACGACAGCGGTGGGCCGGGTTTACGGGCGGGGGATTGCTACGACGCCGCCTCGCCGACGCTGTACCCGGAAAGGTCGGGGACGGCCCAATTCTCACCGTGTTTCTCGAGCGGGATGGTCGCCACAACAATGTCCGGATCCAGCGGCACCGCTCCCATGATCCGCGGAACCCACCGACCGGGAGTACCCGACGGCCCCGCCGTCTCCTCCCATCGAATGTCGACACCGGCATCGCGGAGTGCGTCCTGGTCGATCACAATCACCGCCAGGGGAAGATTGACGTCACCGTATACGGTGGCGAGGACATGCTCGAGTTGCTCCGCGGTCGCGGCGTGGATGAATCCGATCTGATCGAGTGTGTGGGCGCGGGTGGACGCTTCGTATTCGCCGAACCGTGCGGCGCCTTCCCAGTCGTCGGCGAGGGCTATGTGAAAGATCTGTTCGCTCATCGTGATGTCCTTGTGGAGGATTGTCCGTGGGAATGCAGGTGTCGGGCGCGCCGCCGAGCGCCAACGGGTCGACGGGCAATTCGTGTGCGGCCGACTCAGGCCGAGGAACGTGGACGGCCGAAGTCGGCGGCGCGTGCGGAGGTGAGCGCGGTCCGCGTGACCGCTTCCCGCTGCGCGGCTGCTTCGTACAGTTGATGCGACAGGTCTGCCAGGGCGCGGGCAGCGGCCATGTCGTCGCTGACCTCCGGGACGTCGGTATGGTGCGGATTGCGCCGGGCGAGTCCCGTTCCCACGAATATGGCCCGGCCGCTGGTATGCAGACGGGCGCTCGCTCGTGTCTGGGCGCCGGTCTCCGCCGATTTGTGGTCGTCGATGACGATGTTCACCGACCATGTCTTCTGGTTCACGGTTGATGCACTCCCTTTCGTGTTCTGCGCCGCGGACGCATCCGAGTCGACGCTGGTGCCCCCGGGGGGTTGTCTGCGGCCACCGTCTGCTCTGCTCGGCGCGGATTGTGGTGGGTTTCCGGGAGATCCGTGGCCTCACGTGCCCGGCGATGAGACGCCGTTCCGTCATCGAGGTCACGGCTGGGGGAGCGATCAGAGGGGTGGTCATCGCGGACCCGATGGGGAAGTCGGGAGGTGAGGGCATCGAGTTCGGCGGAGTCGGTGCCGGTCAGGTTGCGGTGCATCGCCCGGGCGATCCTGGTGGCGTGGACGGTGGCGTGTGCGGCGATCGGATCATGAAACCTCTGCCCGACCGTGGTGGACCAGAGGGTGAGCCATCGTAGGAAGTGCCGTGCCTCGAGTCGCTGTCGGGTGTGGACGCTCCGGTGCACCCGCAGGGCGCTGCCCTGGTAGCGGCCGGCCCCGAACAGGACGGTCTCCCAGAAGTCGCACATGATCGGCAGGTGTGATTCGAGCCCCCTCTCGCGGATCTCGGCGAACGGGACGGCGAGGAGGTCGTCGACGAGCACGCGCCCGTAGAACCGGCGGAGCACGTCCTCGATGTCGGCGCGAGTGGCCAGATCCGTGCGTGGGTGTTCGCCCGGTGTCAGTGCAGGCATGAGGCCACCGCCCGAAACAGCTGGAAGATCAACGCGATCAGCAATGCGACCTTCGCCGCCTCCAGTCCGATGTACACCAGGTGCACCCTCGATCGTGGCAGGCTCTCGCCGGCGAGGATCCGGTCCGATCGTTTACTCAGGGGCGGGCGCACCACCGCGACCTGCACCACCAGCACCACCGTGACCAGCGCGAGCACCGTCAACGCGGTCGCGTCCGGTGGCGCGGCCACGCACGACGCCAACAACGCCAGTGCCAGAACCAATTCCACCGCATTGAGCGCGAAGAAGACCTTCCGGCCGATCCCGAGCCCGATGGCCAGGGTCACGCCCGGAGCCCGAAATTTGATCGGCGCCTCGAGAAACGAAATCGCCACCACCATCCCGAGCCAGAACACCGGCAGGATCAACTGCGTGTAGCGCGCCACCTCAGTCATGGGCCACCCACCTTGCGAGGCCGGTTCGGGCTCGGGTTCGACGGACGGTGCCCGGTAGTCGGGTGCAGCAGTAGTCGTCCCGCGGGGTCGGCCGGTCGCCGCCGCTCACGGACCACGACCGTGCATGCACCGCAGCCGCATCGGCTTCGGGACACCGGAGTGAACTGTGGGAACGATCGGCGGTGTCACTCATCGCCGGCCCGTTTCTCGCTCGGGTCCGGAGACTGTGCCCGCGGTGACCGTCACCGACTTGGGCCGTCGGCCGACGTACGTTTCGGCGCGCATCCGCTCGACCATGTGGGGGTAGTGCAGTTCGAACGCGGGGCGCTCGGAACGGATTCGGGGCAGCTCGGTGAAGTTGTGCCGCGGCGGGGGACAACTGGTGGCCCACTCGAGCGAGTTCCCGTAGCCCCAGGGGTCGTCGACCGTGACCACCTCGCCGTACCGGTAGGACTTGAAGACATTCCAGACGAACGGCAACACGGACCCGCCGAGGATGAACGAGCCGATCGTCGAGACGGTGTTGAGGGTGGTGAACCCGTCCGAGGGGAGGTAGTCGGCGTAGCGGCGGGGCATGCCTTCGGCGCCGAGCCAGTGTTGGACCAGGAAGGTGGTGTGGAAACCGATGAAGGTGGTCCAGAAGTGCCACCGGCCGAGGCGCTCGTCCATCAGCCTTCCGGTCATCTTCGGGAACCAGAAGTAGATGCCGGCGTAGGTGGCGAACACGATGGTCCCGAACAGCACGTAGTGGAAGTGCGCGACGAGGAAGTAGGAGTCGGTGACGTGGAAGTCCAGCGGCGGGCTCGCGAGTAACACGCCGGACAGGCCACCGAACAGAAAGGTCACCAGGAAACCGAGCGAGAACAGCATCGGTGTTTCGAAGGTGAGCTGCCCTTTCCACATGGTGCCGATCCAGTTGAAGAACTTCACCCCGGTGGGTATCGCGATGAAGAAGCTCATCAGTGAGAAGAACGGCAGCAGAACGGCGCCGGTGGCGAACATGTGGTGCGCCCACACCGCGGTCGACAGTGCGGCGATGGCGATGGTCGCGTAGACGAGGCCGGTGTAGCCGAAGAGCGGCTTGCGGCTGAAGACCGGGAAGATCTCCGAGACGATGCCGAAGAACGGGATCGCGACGATGTACACCTCGGGGTGCCCGAAGAACCAGAACAGGTGCTGCCAGAGCAGGGCGCCACCGGTGGCCGGATCGAACAGGTGCGCGCCCAGGTGCCGATCCACGAGCAGACCCAACAGCGCCGCGGTCAGAATCGGGAAGGCAATCAGTACCAGGATCATGGTGATGAAGATGTTCCAGGTGAAGATCGGCATCCGGAACATCGTCATCCCCGGGGCGCGCAGACAGATGACGGTGGTGATCATGTTGACGCCCCCGAGGATGGTGCCCACACCCGCCAACGCCAACCCCATGATCCACAGATCGCCGCCCACCCCCGGCGAATGCACCGCGCTGGTCAGGGGCGAATACCCGGTCCAGCCGAAGTCCGCCGCACCTCCCGGGGTGAGAAACCCGGACACGGTGATGATCGCCCCGAACAGATACAACCAGTAACTCAGCGCGTTCAACCGCGGGAACGCCACGTCGGGGGCGCCGATCTGCAGCGGCAGAATGTAGTTCGCGAACCCGAAGACGATCGGCGTCGCGTACAGCAACAACATGATGGTGCCGTGCATCGTGAACAGCTGGTTGTACTGCTCATTGGACAAGAACTGCAAACCCGGCACCGCCAGCTCGCCGCGGATCAGCAGGGCCATCAACCCGCCCACCATGAAGAACGCGAACGAGGTGACCAGGTACATCAGACCCAGCATCTTGGGGTCGGTGGTCGTGGCGGCCTTGTAGAGAAACGATCCCTTGATCCCGCGCCGTGTCGGGTACGGCCGGACAGGGACGAGTTCGGAGACGACGGGAGTCACAATGCACCGTCACTGCAGCGGGATGCCTCGCCGGTAGCCGTGGGGTCCGAATGCGGATACCCACCCACCAACTCGGTGTCGGCGGGGACAGGGCCGAGCTTGCCTGCCCCTCCCGGCATCCCGAGCGCTGCACTCGCACCGGGGAGCGGACTGTGGAAGAACCGGGCGTTGTCGTCGATGAACGCTTCCCACTGGGAGGGCACGTCGGCCTCGTAGAAGATGGCCTCGACCGGGCAGACCGGCTCGCACGCACCGCAGTCGATGCACTCGTCGGGGTGGATGTACAGCGAACGGCCGCCCTCGTAGATGCAGTCCACCGGGCATTCCTCGACGCAGGCCCGGTCCATCACATCGACACAGGGCTCTGCGATCACATAGGTCATGGTCCACCTCCGGGGAGCTACCCCTTTTTTTGAGGAATCCCTTCCTCTAAAGTCATACAGTATGGCGACACAAAAAGGAACCGGTGCGGAGCGCGCCGGGACGCACGCGGTGCTGGCGTCGCGCAGGCGGGTCCAGTTGCTGGACGCTTTGCGGGCGAGTCCGACACCGATGACCGTCGGTGAATTGGCGGCGCTGTGCGAGTTGCACGTGACCACCGTTCGCTTTCACCTCGACGGGTTGACCGGCGCCGGATTGGTCTCGGCCGAACCCGAGCGGCATCCGGCGCGCGGTCGTCCCCGTCAGCTCTACCGGGCGCTGGCCCCCCTCGGCCCGGGCCGCCGTGCCGATTCCGGGTACGAGCGGCTGGCCCGGGTGTTGGCGGCGCACTGGGCGGGTGCTGAGGACGACGACCCCGTGGGCCGGGCGGAGGCGGCCGGCCGGGCGTGGGCACTCGACGATCTCACCGACACCCCCGGAGCTCCCCGATCGGTCGAGGACGCCGCGAGCACCATCACGATCCTGTTCGCGGAGATGGGATTCGATCCCGAACTCGAGGCGTCAGAAGACGAGATGCGGATCCGCTTGCATGCCTGCCCGTTCGAGTCGGTCGCCCGGCAGAGTCCGAATGTCGTGTGCGCACTGCATCTCGGGCTGTTGCGCGGCGTCCTGACCCGGCTCGGCGCACCGGAAACCGAAAGCCAGCTCGTCCCGTGGGAAACTCCCCAGACCTGCGTCGCCCACCTGGCGCGACGCTAGCCCGCCCGGTATACCCGGCATCACCTCGATCGCGCACGGTGGGGTGCGGTGTGTCGGGAAAGGAGGAGGAGGAGGAGGAGGTGAGTCGTCGATGTTGCTGTCCGTGGGGCACGGCCGGCTCGGTCGGGAGGAATTGACGACGCTGCTGACCACGGCAGACGTCGACGCGGTGGTCGACATTCGCCGGTATCCCGGCAGTCGCCGCAATCCCGACGTCGGCAGCGAGAGGATGACGCACTGGTTACCGGACGCCGGTATCGGCTATCGCTTGGAGCCGCGACTCGGCGGTCGCCGCCGCCTGCCGCCCGGGCAGCCGCGAGAGGACCCCTGGTGGCAGGTCGATCAGTTCGCCGCCTATGCCGCACACACCCGCACCACCGAGTTCGCCGCGGCACTGACCGAGCTGTTGGATCAGGCGGCACGGCAGAGAACGGCGATGATGTGCAGCGAGAGCGTGTGGTGGCGGTGCCACCGCCGGCTCGTCGCCGACGTCGCAGTTCTGTGCCGCAGGGTGAGTGTCGAGCACCTCATGCACGACGGCCGGTGCACCCCGCACCTCCCGGCAGCTGGCGCCCGGGTGCGGCCCGACGGTCAGGTGGTGTGGGACCGCCCCCGGGCGCCGTCCTGACCGACGTGCATCAGGCGCGATGCCGCCAACGTCTCTGCTTCGTCCGCCGCGCAGTCCGCGAAGACTCGATGATGACGCCCGTCCGAGATGCACTCCGCGAGAATCTTGATGGCTGAACTGTCGAGCGCTCTACCGAACTTCCGTTTGAGCGCGGCTTCGACCGCGGTCACCGATTTGCCCTTCTGAGCGCGCTACACCGGTCACAGAGAGATTCCTGAGATCATAAGGCCATGCGGCTGTCGGGGGCGTGCTGATTTGTTGCGCAGCAAAGCGAGTCGCTGATCAACGTCGGTGCGTGATTGCTGTGTTTGATACACCGATATAGCGACCCCATTGCGCGGTGATCGCGGCGAGGCTTCCGCCCGGCTTGGGTGTCGACTCTGCAGTGCCCACCACGCGGGCCAATTCCCGTGCGAGCTGAAGTGGGCTCAGGTGGGTGCGCTGGGCGACGTCGATGATCTCATCGAAAGCCTGCCATCGTGAACATCCCTTCCAGTCCATGATGATTCGTTTGGCGAGGTCGAGGTCCCCGCGTGCGGTGGTGGGTACCGCGTTCGAGAAGAAGGGGTCTGGCATCGTCATGATTCCTCCATTCGAACGCCTTGCCGCTGTCGACGCCCATGACGAACGCCGAGGAACTTTCGATCCTGTTGCAGCGACATAAGAACACTCCCGCCTTGACCGCATGGCAGCCAATACCTCCACCGGCGGCGACGCGATCTTGGACATTCGCGTGCGACGTGCCTCCGATGCCCCCATCCTACGCTGCCGGGGTGGAGCGATCGGCTAAGCCGACTTCGTGATCAGCGGTGGACGAATCGCAACGAGCAGTGGACTCCTCAGTGCCCCCGTGCAATCGAGCGGCAATGGAGTGATTCGCCCGGCAGCCGACCGGGAATTCCGTGGCCGATCCTCCGAGGATCACATCAACTTCCATCCGATGGAACACGTCGAATCGGCTGTCGCAGTCGACCGTTCCCTACGCCGGGTGGTTTACCCCGCGCCGGAGCGGTCCCGCAGGTATGACCCAGGCAGCAACCGTGTGAACGCCGGGCAGCGTCCGGATATTGTGAGTTTGCTTGTCGGCCGGAAGGTTAGAGTCGCATTCACCCACCCACACCTCATGTCGCCGGCATCAGCGTCACGCCTGTGAATGATCAGTCACGGTGAACGAATGCGGGATTCACACACGACGACGTTGTAGCGCTCCATAGGTCGGTCAGAGCAGCCACATCGCCGCCCCGGACGCTGTTGTGGCGATGGTGCCGTGGAGCAGCAGCGTGATTCCTGTTTTCGCCATTGTTTTTCGCGCCTGGTGCCGGGTTTGGTACGTCGCCGTCAACGGCCACTTATAGACGCGACCAGTGTCGTCGACAACCCACATCGACATCACACCGGTGCAGAGAACGGCGACGCCGGCCAGGAAGACGTAGATCACCGATGCACCTCCTTCCGCTCTGGGGGTGAGCACTACCCGTCTGGCGGCAATGAACACGGCGCCGCGGCTCATCGAACGCACACAAGCCCCGGTGAGCGACGTGCGTCAGCAGGCTGACTCGGCACGGCTCGCTCACGCAGGTCGAGTCAAGGCTCGAGGCAGTGCATGGCGGGGGCCGTTGCCCTTCCTCGACGCGCGTCGGCAATCACCGCCTCGACACTTTCCTCCAACCGCAATTGCACCTCGGGCGGGGGCATGCAAACGTTTCCGGTCCTTTTCACCCGCTTTTCTTCGATTCACTGAATTGATTGTCGAAACCCTTGAATGGTGCACTGCTTGTCGGCACGCAAAGCGGTGCGGCGACCCGATCGCGGAGCGATACACGTGTGCGCGCCGACGCTGATCGAAACTCAAAACTCACCGAATGCGTTCTCTCACTGGGCTGCATAGGTTGCCAAGTGTGCGGCCGGGTTTGGTCATGTCAGGTCGCCCTTGTTGCTCTCGCACGGAGACCTCAGCGCCTGCGAACCACCGCCGACGACTCGAGCGCCTTGTCCCGCTTCTCCGCTCCTCCAGGCTCCGCGTCGGCTTCTCGAGGGCTTTACCCGAATTCTTCAGCCATTGTCGTTCCATATTCGAGATCGGCAACCACAATCTGATGTCGACCATACGCAAAATAAAAGAAAAAGCCAGTCCGCGGCTCGTGAGCAACAACGGACGGTGCGCCGCTCACCGACGCATCTCGGTGCCGGGTCATCACACTGTCGTGCGCCCGTTGCTCATTCACGGTCCGGGGTCTGTTGGTTCGGGTCACCGACCATGCCCGTTTCGTCAGCAAGCGTGTTGACCAGTCCGCGCGCGAACTCAACTCGAGGTGGCCATGCACGCGATCCAAGAAAGCGCTGGCAGCCGGTCCCGGTCTCAAGCGTTGACGCCGGCGAGTGCGAAGAATTCTTGGCGAGACCGAGGATCCTCCCGCAGGGCGCCCAGGAGAGTGGACGTGACGGTTGCCGATCCGACGGATTGGACCCCGCGCAGGGTCATGCAACTGTGCTCGGCCTCGATGACCACCCCGACACCCCGAGGGTGCAGTTGTTCGGCGAGCCAGTCGGCGATCTGCTTGGTGAGCCGTTCCTGAAGTTGGGGTCGGCAGGCGAAGTGCTCCGCCACGCGGGCGAGCTTGGACAATCCGATGATGCGTTCACCGGGTAGGTACCCGATGTGGACGGTGCCGACGAAGGGCAACAGATGGTGCTCGCACACCGATCGCAGCGGAACGTTGCGGACCAGTATCAGCTCGTCGTACTCCTCGTCATTGGGGAAGGTGGTCAGATCGAAAGGGCGGGCGGTGAACAACTCGGCGTAGCCGTACGCCATGCGGCGGGGGGTGTCGCGCAGGCTTTCCGAGTCCAGGTCGATCCCGAGAGCTTCGAGGAACATGGCCGCCGCGTCTTCGGCAGCAGCCATGTCCCGGCCTGGCGCTTGGGGTAGAACGTGGAGTGTTGCGTGTGCAGGCATGCCGGTTCCTTCCGGGGAGACCTTGGGTGACGTCCACCCCACGAAGCGGCTGCTCCGAGAGGTGGACGAATGAATTGTGTGAATTGTGCGCGACCGGAAATGGTCTGGATGCGCGGCGGTACCGGCTAGGCGGTGCGCAAATTCGGGGCCACCACGGTGCGCCGGTGCCAGGCCGGGTCGTACACGTAGGCCAACCGGCCGAGGGTGAGGGCGGCGAGCATCAGTCCGAAGTCGCGCAGTGCGACGTCGTAGAAGCCCGGGTAGGTCAGCAGGTTGATCACGATTCCGGCGAGCCAGGCGGCGACGATGTAGGCCGCATATCGTGGTTTGATCGCGACGGCGATACCGGCGACGATTTCGATCACTCCGACGACCAGCATGGTCTGGTGCGCGCTGAACGGACTGAGGTCGACGATCCACGGCGCCAGGTAGTCCTCCCAGGTGGTGAGCACGTTCGTGAACTTGTCGATGCCCATGGCGATCGGGAGCACGGTGAATCCGATCCGCAGTAACAGGAACGCGCCGTAGGCGGGGTCACTGCGAGCGCGTTGCAGGGCCGTCCCGGGCGTGGGTGCGGTCGCCGACGAGTCAGGCGTGGGAGTAGTCATCACGGAACCCCTTTGTAAAAGTAATACGAACTATTTTTAGAATCTCCCCCCGACACCTATTTGTCAATACTTTTTGGTGTTACAGTCGGGGTATGTCCACTCCGCGATCCGCTGCGCCGGCGGTTCTGGCGGCGTTGAGCAACCTCGATGATCCGTTGCGGCGCAGGCTGTATGACTACGTGACCGAAAGCGACGCACCGGTCTCGCGGGAGCAGGCGGCCGCCGCCGTCGACGTCGGACGCACCCTCGCGGCCTATCACCTCGACAAGCTGGCCGATGCCGACCTGGTGACGGTCAGTTACCAGCGGCCGGCCGGCCGCGGCGGACCCGGCGCGGGCCGCCCGGCGAAGCTCTACACCCGGGCCACGACGGAAATGACCGTCAGCGTGCCGCCCCGGGACTACGAACTGCTCGCCCGGCTGCTCGTCTCCTCGGTCGAGCAGGACACCAGCGGAGCGGTGCGGGCGGCGGTGAACGAGGCCGCGCTCGACGCCGGCAAGCGGGCCGCCGCCGACACCGGGGGAGATCTCCTGGCGGCGCTCCGTGGCTGCGGATACCTGCCCCACGTCGACGACGACGGCCGCATCAACCTACGCAACTGCCCCTTCCACCATGTCGCCCGAGACCACCTGGACGTGGTGTGCGGGTTGAACTTACGCCTCGTCGAGGGCGCGATCGCCGGGAGTACCCAACACGACGTGCACGCAGAACTGGACCCGCGACCCGACCGGTGCTGTGTCGTGGTCCACCACGCAGCGTCCGCACATGCGCACTCGCCCCCGCCCCCGGGTCCCGCCCGCCCCTGACGGACACGAACCGGCATGAGGCGAGGCGGCGGATCGGCTCGCGCGTCGACCGAAGGGTCCGCGCAACCGACCACCGGCATACCGGCGCATCACTGACCGCGACGCTCCATGCGAGCGCCGCGTGCCAGGAAGCGCTCGTCGCGCATCACAGCGCGAACCACCGGGACCACGTCTGGAAACCCCCGAATCGGAACCCATGACGCTCACCGTTCGTCGTCTTCCTTTTTCGGTGACACAGTGGGTCCAGGGCGGTCCGCATCGATCAAAACCATACCTCTGCAAGGGATTACATCCCATGGGTGTCTACCGAATCCTCTGGTGGGTGGTGACCGTGCCGCTGGGGTTGGTCGGCTTCGCGGTCGCGATCTTCACCGTCCACCCCGACGTCCTCGTGTCCGCGGCATTCGCGGCGGCAGTGACCGGCGGCGGCCTGACCGCGATGGTGGCCGACAGGTCCGCCACCGCCACGCCGCGTTCATCGCTGCCGACCGCCGCACTCAACGCCGCCGCCGCGGGCGTGGTCCTGATCGGCGTCGTGGGCCTGATCGCACTGTCCGGCGCTGCGGCCGTGCCGCTGGTGCTCGTGCTGACGGTCACCGCCGAGCCGGTGGCGCGGCGGCTTCGACGCTGGCCGCCGTTGGCGCAGTTACTCTCCCCGCAGCCCTCTGCTTCGTGTGATCCGGACGAGGCGAGCGCTCCGGGTTCCCTGCCGGAACCGCCGCCGCGCTGTGCGGAATTGTCCGGCGATGCGTTGTGCCGCGGCTGGCGCACCAGCTTCGCGGAGCTGCAGAACGCGAGGTCGCCCGCCGACCGGCTGCGACTGGCCCGGATCCGCCAGCAGTACCTCGACGAGATCGAGCGCCGCGATCCCCAGGGATTCGCGGCGTGGTTCAGCACCGGCGCCCGGGCGGGCAGCGATCCATCGAAGTTTCTCACCACACGAGAGCCACCACCTACCGACCGGCAGTGACACGGTGCACACGCGGACAGAGCGGTGAGCCACGTGGGCGTGGATGAGACGCCCGCACGACGAAAGGCCTGACGATGAACAGATTCCCGCCCCCATCGGTAGAGGTAACGGTGAGTCGGTTGCATCGCCTGTACCGCGAGCAGGGGCAAAGCCCCTGGTTGGACAACCTCACCCGCCCCTACCTGCGCGATGGCACCCTCACCGAGTGCGTGGCCGCCGGGATCCGGGGGGTGACAGCCAACCCCACCATCTTCGCGCGGGCCATCGCCGGCTCCGATGCCTACGACGCACAGTTCGCAGCACTCATCGCCCAGGGACTCGCGGTCGAGGACGCGTATTGGGAGCTCGCCGCGGCCGATGTCGTCGACGCAGCCGCGGTACTGCGACCCGTCTACGACACCTCGGGCGGCACCGATGGGTTCGTCTCGATCGAGGTCGCCCCGGAACTTGCCCGTGACACCGACGCCACCATCGCCGCGGCCGGGCAACTGCACGAACGGATCGCCCGACCGAACGTGTTTGTGAAGATCCCCGCGACCGCGGAGGGCATACCGGCGATCGCGGACATGATCGGCAAGGGCGTCAGCATCAACATCACCCTGATCTTCTCCCTCGCCCGCTACGAACAGGTGATCGAGGCGTACCTGCAGGGTCTGGAGGCGCTTGCGGCACGGGGCGGGGATCCGGCCGCGGTGCGCAGTGTCGCATCATTCTTCGTCAGCCGCGTCGATACGGAGGTCGATCGACGACTCGAGCACAGCAGCGACCCCGAGGCCCCGGCACTGCGGGGTCGGGCGGCGATCGCCCAGGCCCGCCTCGCCTACCGGATCTTCCGGGACCGCTTCACCGGCACGCGGTGGGAGACACTCGCCGCCCGCGGCGCCCGGGTGCAACGACTACTGTGGGCATCGACCTCGACCAAGAACCCCGACTACCCGGACACCCGCTACGTCGACAGTCTCATCGGCCCGGACACCGTCAACACGCTGCCCGAGGCCACCATCCTGGCATTCGAGGATCACGGCACCCTCACACGCTCCATCGACACCGACCCCGCCGGCGCGGCCGCCGTCCTCGGCGAGCTCGCCGCGGTGGGCATCGACATGGACGACGTCGGCCGCACCCTCGAAGACCAGGGTGTCGCCGCCTTTCACCAGTCGTTCGCCGATCTGCTCACCGAACTCCGTGCCAAAGCCCACCAACTGGCACAACGATCACCTCCACGGTCTGACCCGACCCGGCCCGGCCGGGCGCGCGATACGGACGGTGCGCGGTGAACAGGACACGGCGACCTGAGCCACAGCGCATGAGATCGGTCTTCACCCCCTAAGCACCTCGCATCAGAGAAGGACATGACATGGCCACTGCAGAGCAGGCATTCGTCATCGTGGGCGCCGGACTGGCCGGCGCAAAGGCCGCTGAGGCGCTGCGCACCGGCGGGTTCGGCGGAAGGATCGTTCTCATCGGCGACGAGACCGACCGCCCTTACGACCGACCCCCACTGTCGAAGGCCTACCTCCAAGGCACCACCGAGCGGGAGAAGATCTACATTCACCCGGCCGGGTGGTACACCGACCACGACATCGAGTTGCGGGTGGGGACCCCGGTCACTGCCCTCGACCTAGCCGAACACGAGGTGGTCATCGACGGCGTCGAGCGGCTCGGATACGACAAGGTGCTGTTGACCACCGGTTCGTCGCCCCGCCGGTTGCAGGTGCCCGGCGCCGATCTGGGCGGGGTGCACTACCTGCGCCGGGTCACCGACTGCGAAACAATGAAGGCCGCGTTCGTTGCGGCGGACCGGGTCGCGATCGTCGGGGCGGGGTGGATCGGTTTGGAGACCGCGGCTGCCGCCCGAGCGGCGGGCTGCGACGTCACGGTGGTGGGGAGGTCGAAGTTGCCGTTGCTGGCGGTGCTCGGTGCCGAGGTCGCCGAAACCTACGCCGCCCTGCACCGCGACCACGGTGTGGAGTTGCGGCTGAATTCCGGGGTGCTCGAGATTCTCGGTAAGGACGACCGGGCCACCGGAATCCGCCTCACCGATGGCACCGTGGTCGAGGCGGACGCGATCGTCGTGGGCGTGGGTATCGTGCCCAACACCGCACTGGCCGAGACGGCCGGGCTGGCGGTCGACAACGGGATCGTTGTCGACGAACACCTGGTCACGACCGACCCCGACGTGTTCGCCGCAGGGGACGTCGCCAACACCTATTACCCGCTATTGGGAACTCATCTGCGCCTCGAGCACTGGTCGGCCGCCCTCAACCAGGGGCCGGTGGCGGCGGAGAACATGATGGGCCGTGTCACCGCCTATGACCAGGTGCCCTACTTCTTCTCCGATCAGTACGACAGCGGGATGGAGTATTCCGGCTACGTCCCGCACGGGGGGTACGACTCGGTGGTGTTCCGCGGCGACGTCGCCGCCGGCGAGTTCATCGCCTTCTGGATGCGGGACGGGCGGGTGCTGGCCGGCATGAACGTCAACACCTGGGGTGTCACCGATGCCATCGAGGCGCTGGTGCGCTCCGGTGAGCGGGTCGACCCGGTGAAACTGGCCGACCCGGACGAGCTCCTGAGGTACCTGGCCGATCGGGTGCCCGGAG
The DNA here is from genome assembly GCF_017068395.1 of Rhodococcus pseudokoreensis. Taxonomy (NCBI): domain Bacteria; kingdom Bacillati; phylum Actinomycetota; class Actinomycetes; order Mycobacteriales; family Nocardiaceae; genus Rhodococcus; species Rhodococcus pseudokoreensis. The sequence goes on from NZ_CP070614.1 coordinate 130,559, forward strand.
GTGCGCGGTGACGCTCATGCCCCAGCAGCAGGCACGGACGCGAACCCCCGAGACACCGCCCCCGTCTCAGTGGTGGTGTCGACGGCCCTGCTCGAACTCGGCCGGGCCACCTGGATCCAGCGACGGCGCTTCCGGTTCGGCCGGACATGATCGATCGGGTGCGCTGGGGCCGCGACGGAGGATGGGCGCCTCGTCCGTGCACACGCGCCGGGAGGGATTCCCATGATCCGTTGGCTGGTCATCGCGGGCGCCTGGGTGCTGGGATCGGCGTCGCTGCTGCTGGTCTTCTTCGTCTCGACCTGGTGGCTGTCCTTCACGGTGATCGCGGCGGCGATCGCCATGGTCGGCACCTGGGATCTGCTGCAGCGTAGGCACAGTGTGCTGCGGAACTATCCGGTGATAGGCCACGCCCGGTTCCTGCTCGAGTCGATCCGCCCCGAGATCCAGCAATACTTCGTCGAACGATCCACGGACGGAACACCGTTCGACCGTGACACCCGCACCACGGTGTACGAACGCGCCAAGGGCATCAAGGACGTGGAACCGTTCGGAACCGAACGGGACGTCACCGCCACCGGATACGAGTTCGTCACCCACTCGTTGCGCGCGCAGCCGGCCTCCGATGACACACCACATGTTCGGATCGGCGGTCCACAGTGCACCATGGGGTACGACATCGCCTTGTACAACGTCTCGGCGATGAGCTTCGGATCCCTGTCGGGCAACGCCATCGAGGCGCTCAACGGGGGCGCGGCGCGCGGCGGGTTCGCCCATGACACCGGCGAGGGCGGTATCAGTCCTTACCACCTCAGACATGGCGGCGACCTGATCTGGGAGATCGGTTCCGGCTACTTCGGCTGCCGCGACCCCGATGGGCACTTCGATCCCGGCGAGTTCGCCACCAAGGCCGCCCTGCCTCAGGTGAAGTGCATCTCCATCAAGCTCTCCCAGGGGGCGAAACCAGGGCTCGGGGGCGTGCTGCCCGCTGCGAAAGTCAGTCCCGAGATCGCTCGAACCCGGGGGGTGCCGGTCGGGCAGACCGTGATCTCGCCGCCCTCCCACAGCGCGTTCCGCACCCCGCTCGAGCTCATCGACTTCATCACCACACTTCGTGCACTGTCCGGCGGAAAGCCCATCGGCTTCAAACTCTGCGTCGGTTCCCGCACGGAATTCCTCGCCATCTGCAAGGCCATGATCGAGACCGGCATCACCCCGGACTTCATCATCGTCGACGGCTCCGAGGGCGGAACCGGAGCTGCCCCACTCGAATTCGAGGACCACGTCGGGATGCCGCTCACCGAGGGCCTGATGCTGGTGCACAACGCGCTGGTGGGCACCGGACTGCGGGACCGGATCAAGATCGGCGCCTCCGGCAAGGTCGCCAACGGAATCGACATCATCAAACGCCTGATCCAGGGAGCGGACTTCACCCTCGCCGCCCGCGCGATGATGTTCGCGGTCGGCTGCATCCAGGCCCAACGCTGCCACACCAACCGGTGCCCCGTCGGTGTCACCACCCAGGACGCCCGCCGGGCCCGCGCACTGAATGTTCCGGACAAGACCACCCGGGTGTACAACCTCCAGAGATCCACCGTCGCGAGCGCCCAACAAATCCTGGCATCGATGGGGCTGGACGACTTCTGCGACCTCGATCCGTCGATGCTCAACCGGCGCATCCAGGGGCACCGCACGATGACTTACGCGGACCTACACGAGTGGCTGCAGCCAGGTGACCTGCTCACGGAGGACCCCCCGACGAGTTGGCTCCGCGACTGGACGAACGCCGACTCGTCAAGGTTTTGACGGCATCGCCGGGGTCTGTGGTGTTCGCCCGAGCCCCCCCCAGACGGACCACTACGCACTACGGTTGCGGCAACTCCTCGTCGGGGACTCCCACAGATAATCGACCAGCGATTTTTTTCACCGACCGGCAATTGATGGGGACGGAGACGAGCGGGCAATCGACTGATCAGATCATCGGTCGCGGTCCCGGTGGGTCGGCGTAGGTCGCGAAGTCACGGGTCGTGGGGAGGGTCGTCCCAGATGGGTAACTCGAGGGTGGGTCCGAGGCGCAGCAGTTCGTCGCGGTGCATCGCACTCAGGCGTGCCAGGATCAGCTGCCCGTGCTCGGTCAGCTCCACCCGTACCGCCCGCGCGTCGGACGGGTGCGGCGCGCGCTCCACGAGTCCCTGCTTCTGAGCCCGGTCGACCAGCTCCACCACGCTGTGATGACGCAGCTGCAGGCGGTCGGCCAGTTCTCGCATGGTGGCCCATTCGCGGCCGGGAAATCCCTTGAGTGCGAGCAGCAACTGGTAGTGCTGCGGGGTGAGGCCATGGTCACGGACCGTGTCCTCACTGAAGCGCAGATAGCGGCGGATGCCGAAGCGGAAACGTGCCAGTGCCTCGAAATCCCGCTTCGTCAACGGCTCCGACTCCACGTGCTCGTCTGCAGTCACGGCACCTCGCCCCTTCAGTCGTCAGAACCGCCGCACTATATATCGCCATACGATACACCGGGTATGCTCTGACAATCATCACGCCTCAACGGGGCATTGCCCGAAATCGTGCGACGAGCCCATGGAGACAGCCCCGACGTCGATGCCACGGCGACGAGTGCGTAACACCCCGCCGTGCGATCGGACGGCGACTCGGCAAATGTCGACAAGTATCGCCGATTGGCGGTCGTGATTCCGGCGCAGACGATTTCCGATTCCCCCAGAAGGACGCCCCATGAACTCATCATGTATCAGCACGGGCACTGCCGCGTGCAGCGGAGCGATGTGCGCGGGTCGAAGATTCCGCAACGAAAGCATCGCGCACTCGTTCGGGTGCAATTGCGGCACGGATCGCGGGGGGCCGAAAAGGGTCGTCGGAACGTTGTGAACCGTCGACTCGTCCCGGCAATGGATCTGGAACCTCTGTTGTGCGAAGGTCGTTCACCCGCGGAGCCACAGGGGCCGGCGGGCACGTGTAGCCTTGTGGGTGCCGAGGGCCCGAACATGCGCGGTCAAGCCATGTCGTCCTCGGCGCCCGACCCGGCCCGATGTCACAGGGCCGAGAACTGGAGCGCCGCCATGGCGTCGAACGCGACCTATGTGTCGAACCCTGAACGGGCACTGGAATCAACGCCGTCCTGCACGGCATGTCCGCACAGCCCGGATTCCCACGATGCGCTCGGTATTCGGTTTTGCGCCGCGACCTCGGACCGAAACCTCGACCGAAACTGCATCTGCGCCGGCGAACAGGCGACTGGACAGCACTACTCCCGGTACTGAACGAGAAGTTCAACTCGAAAAGCCAACCCAGGCATATCCACCCGATTCTCGGCGAGTACTACCGCAACCCCTCTTCGCGCGGTGCGGGACCGGCACCCACGCGGCGACATCACCGACCGCACCAATCGGTGACCGTCGCTAGAAAAGGGGCAGCGGCGGTACCACCACCTTTCCTGGCGCGCAATCCCCTTCGCGTCCGGCAGCGGCCAGGCTTCCCGCGGTGCCGGATATCGACCGTGATTTTCGCGGAGTCGCATACGGATCGAGCGGCGGGACCGGGTATGTGGTTCAGCGCGAGCGTCTTCGCGCACGAAAAAGGGGTCCACTACTGAACCACCGGCGAGGAGCGCAGTCAACCAGGGTGGACGACGCCGCGCCTTCCGCGCTGCAAGCGAAACGTTTTTATCGTGATACGATATAAAAAGTGGTCGTCCCGGCACCAAGACCTCGCCGGGGGAGTCCGGGAGGTGCGCTGTGCTCAGCGACGATGAACGAAATACTTTGTGCGAGATCGAACAACGGCTTCTCGCAAGCAGCCCGACGCTGCTCCGAGTGTTTCACGGCGTCACACCGCGCCCACCATACGATCGCAGTGTGCGGACCCGACTGAGAGTGCTGGTGCTCGCGGTGACGTTCGGAGTGTTTGCACTGCGAGGTCCTCGCATTTTCAACGAAGCCGAGATCACCGTCCGGAAGAGTGCACCGACGCCACGCACAACACGGGCGGTGCCAGCACGCAACCGTCTGGCCGTCGGCGGTTCCCATTCCGCGAGCGCGATTCCGGTCAACACCGACACCGTCCGAATCCTCGATCCATCGACCGCATCCGGTGCTGTGCTCATACCATGGCCGCCCCGCGGGGCGCCGGCACCGCAATAATTGGCGAACTCGGAAAGCCAACGCGCCGCACCTGATCGGACGCCTCCGCGAATCGAGGCGCTGCCCCGAGCAGCTAAACGCGGGGACGTGACGTAACTTCATCGATTGGCAGCAAGCCCGTGGTGACCGGGTATCGGTAGAGGCCACGGACGGATAGGAGAACACCATGATTCTCTATGCGGTGGCCGTCATAGTCGGTCTCGGCCTACTCGGCCTGAGCTCGAGCATTCGCGTCGTCACACAGTTCGAACGCGGCGTCGTGTTTCGGTTCGGGCGCGTCCAGCCCGCCGTCCGCGGACCGGGCCTGATGTTGCTGATCCCGATCGCCGACCGGCTCGAGAAGGTGAACATGCAGATCATCACGATGCCGGTGCCCGCCCAGGACGGCATCACCCGCGACAACGTGACCGTCCGGGTGGATGCGGTCGTCTACTTCAACGTCGCCGACCCGGTGCGAGTGGCAGTGGACGTGCAGGACTACGTCTCCGCGATCGGTCAGGTCGCACAGACGTCGCTGCGGTCGATCATCGGCAAGAGCGAACTCGACGACCTGCTGTCCAACAGGGAGGGCCTCAACCAGGGCTTGGAGCTGATGATCGACAGCCCCGCGCTGGGGTGGGGTGTGCAGATCGACCGGGTGGAGATCAAGGATGTGGTCCTCCCCGATTCGATGAAGCGGTCGATGTCGCGCCAGGCCGAGGCCGAACGTGAACGGCGGGCCCGCATCATCACCGCCGACGGCGAACTGCAAGCCTCCGCGAAACTGGCCCAGGCCGCCGAGACCATGACGGAACATCCCGCCGCCCTGCAACTGCGGCTCCTGCAAACCGTCGTGGAAGTCGCGGCCGAGAAGAACTCGACCCTCGTGCTGCCGTTCCCGGTCGAGTTGCTCCGCTTTCTGGAACGAGCGACACCGCACACCGCCCATGCTCCGACGCGAACAGCCGAACCTACAACCACAACCACTCCGGCCAACGTGAACGACGAACCGTCGACCCGGCACACACAACACACGCCCGTCGACGCCCGCGGATTCGCCCTCGAACAATCACGATTCGGATAGGACCAATAGACCCGTGTGGGTCCAGAGCAGTGACCGCCGGTTCCGTTTGGAGGGTCCTGGGTGGCAGGTGGTGTCGGGAGCTATGTTTGATCCCGACACCACGGTGACCTCTGTTGCGGCGGGACTCGCGGCAGGGGGCAGGACCGTCACCCTGTGCCGTCCGGTTCCAGGATGTCGCCCTACGGGCCTGGGGGTCTGATTGCCCGCACTGACCTGCGACCGACCCGCCACTGCCCCGCGGACCACGGCCCCGTTCTGACCGCGGCCGGACGGCACGGCTCGATGTGCGGGCCGGAGGTTCATGGATGCGATGAGAGTTCAGCCCGACCTATGGGGATGTCAGAACTGATTCGAGATCCACTCGCGCAAGACCACGGCTTGGTTGTGCTCGAGGTCCTTCGCCGAATACAGCAGCACCACAGTCCCGTTCCGCGCCGCCTCGACGATCGGCTGGGCGGCAGTGCGATTGGTATCAAGTTCCTGAAGATAGCGTGTGCGGAACTCCGGAAACCGATCCGCCTGGTGGCCGAACCAGGTCCGCAGTTCCGTACTGGGCGCCACCTCCTTGATCCAGGCGTCGCAGTCGAGGTCCGCTTTCGCGATGCCCCTTGGCCAGAGTCGATCTACCAAGAAGGTTGGCGATGTCTTCTTAGTGCCGCGAGCGTCATAGGCTCGCACCAACTCGATCGGGCCCATAGATCGATCATGACACGAAATGACGGTGCCCACAACGAATGACAAACCCGCGGTGCACTGTGGCGGTGAAGATCGCGGACACCGCGCCGGCAACCGTGTCGTGGTGGCGGCGGGCGCCTTCGCCGGCCACGCCACGATGTCCATCGGGATGCTCGTGCACGAACTGTCGGTGCTCGTGGCCATCGTCAACCCGATGCGCCTGTTCGTCGGAGGGGTATCGGCTCCGCACATCACGCGGCGCCCCTCGGTGCGAGAGAGGGTCCGCACCGGGTTTTCCGATCCGTCGATCGGACCGCTGAGCTAGCCTGTGGACAATCCGAGACGAGCTCCCCGAAAACGTAATTGACGAGGTTGGAGTCGATAACCATGTCTGTCCCCATGAACAGCGAGGGCTCGGGTTCCGTAGCGCTACCGCCGGTCCCCGAAGGCGCCGTGATGGTCACGTTGAAGATTCGCCGTTTCAGCCCCGAGGACCCGGGCAAGGCCGGATGGGCGAGCTTCGAGGTTCCGTGTCTGCCCACCGATCGGTTGCTCAACCTGCTCACCTACGTCAAGGGGTATCTCGACGGGACCCTGACCTTCCGCCGCTCGTGCGCGCACGGCGTGTGCGGATCGGATGCAATGGTCGTCAACGGAGTCAACCGGCTCGCGTGCAAGGTGCTCATGCGCGACATGCTGCAGAAAGACGGTAAGAACACCACTGTCACGATCGCACCCCTCAAGGGACTCCCGGTCGAGAAGGATCTCGTCGTCGACATGGAGCCGTTCTTCTCGGCGTACCGCCAGATCAAACCGTTCCTGATGACATCGGGTCAGGAGCCCACCCGCGAGCGGATCCAGTCCCAGGCCGATCGTGCCCGGTACGATGACACCACCAAGTGCATCCTGTGCGCGTGCTGTACCGAGTCGTGCCCGGTGTATTGGGCGGATGGTAGCTATTTCGGGCCGGCCGCCATCGTCAACGCCCATCGCTTCATTTTCGACAGCCGCGACGAAGGCGCCGGGGAGCGGATGGACATTCTCAACGGCGTCGACGGCGTCTGGCGTTGCCGCACCACGTTCAATTGCACCGACGCTTGTCCGCGCGGAATCAAGGTGACGCAAGCGATCACCGAAGTCAAACGCGCGTTGCTGTTCAACCGCAAGGCAGTAGTGCGGTAGCCGCACGAGTTCTGCACCATCGCCAGGCCTTTAGCGGGTTCGTGAGGCCCTGGAGTGGCGGGAACGAAAAGGCGTCACCCTGTTGCTCGGGCCCGCGGCGCGGTGACCCGCTCGGCCAGGGTTGCTGGCCGGCGGTCGCTGCCCCGGTGGGTATGGCGAGCCGCTCAGGTGACGAGGAGCTGTCGCAGCACGTATTGCAGTATCCCGCCGTGGCGGAAGTATCCCGCCTCCGCGGGGGTATCGATCCGCACGGTGGCGCGGAATTCCTGTACTTGACCATGGTGGTGGGCTCGGACGGTGACCTCGGTAGGGAAGTCCGCGCCCGGGTCGCCGCCTTCGAGTCCGGTGATCGAGTATTCCTCTTCACCGGTCAGGCCGAGGCTTTCGCGGGTGTGACCGGGCGGGAATTGCAGGGGCAGTACCCCCATGCCGATCAGGTTGGAGCGGTGGATGCGCTCGAACGACGTCGCGAGGACCGCTTTGACCCCGAGGAGCAGTGTTCCCTTGGCCGCCCAGTCGCGTGAGGACCCGGATCCGTATTCGGCGCCGGCGAGGATGATCAGCGGAGTGCCCTCGGCGGCGTAGGCGTTCGCGGCGTCGAAGATGCTCATCTCCTGCCCGTCGGGGAGGTGGCGGGTGACGCCGCCCTCCGTGCCCGGGGCCAGCAGATTCCGCAGGCGGATGTTGGCGAAGGTGCCGCGGATCATCACCTCGTGGTTGCCGCGACGGGATCCGTAGGAGTTGAAGTCGGGCGGTTCGACGCCATGCTCGCGCAGGTAGATACCGGCCGGGCTGTCGCGGCGGATCGTGCCCGCGGGTGAGATGTGGTCGGTGGTCACCGAATCCCCCAACATGACCAGCACCCGGGCGCCGGTGATGTCGGAGATCGGTTGCGGTTCGGGCTGTATGCCGTCGAAGTACGGTGGCCGCCGCACATAGGTGGAGTCCTCGTGCCATTCGAATATCTCGCCGGAGGCGACATCGAGGCCGCGCCAGTTGTCGTCGCCGGCAAAGACATTCGCGTAGCCGTCGGTGAACATCTGTGATTGCAGGCATTCGTCGATGACTGCCTTGACCTCCTCGGTGCTCGGCCAGATGTCGCGCAAGTACACCGGCTGCCCGTCCGACCCTGTCCCGATCGGGTCGTGGAGCACGTCGGCGAGCATGGTCCCGGCGAGTGCGTAGGTGATGACCAGCGGCGGGGAGGTGAGGAAGTTCATCTTGCATTCGGCGTGGATGCGGCCCTCGAAGTTGCGGTTCCCGGACAGCACCGCGCAGGCGGTCAGATCGTGTCCGGTGACCGCGTCGCTGACCTGGGGGATCAGCGGACCGGAGTTACCGATGCAGGTGGTGCAGCCGTAGCCGACGAGTCCGAAACCGAGCTGTTCCAGATAGGGGGTCAGCCCGGCCCGTTCGTAGTAGTCGGTGACCACCCGCGATCCCGGGGCCAGCGACGTCTTCACCCACGGTTTACGGGTCAGGCCCGCCTGCACGGCCTTCTTCGCCAGCAGGCCCGCGCCGATCATCACCGACGGGTTCGAGGTGTTGGTGCACGAGGTGATCGCGGCGATGACCACGTGCCCGTGATCGACACTGTGCACCGCGCCGTCGAGGACCACCTCCACCGGGTCGGAGGGCCATTCATGGCTCTTCCCACACCGGCACGGTGCCGCCGGCCCATCCGATGCGCGGTCGTGGTCGACCGCGATCGGGTCGCTGGCGGGGAATGACTCGTCGGATGCCTCGTCGAGGCCGGCATCCAGCGCAGTCGGCAATGGTTGGTCCGCCAGCAACGACCCGACGGCGTGCGGCGCGCTGGCCAGCGGGATGCGGTCCTGGGGTCGTTTCGGGCCCGCGATGGAGGGCTCGACGGTGGCGAGGTCGAGCTCGACGGTGTGACTGTAAACGGGTTCTTGATCGGGGTCGTGCCACATTCCTTGTTCTTTGGCATAGGCCTCGACGAGTCGGATCTGCTGCTCGGGTCGCCCGGTCAGGCGCAGATAGTTGAGGGTTTCGTCGTCGATGGGGAAGATGGCGCAGGTCGAACCGTATTCGGGGCTCATGTTTCCCAGGGTCGCCCGGTTCGCCAACGGAACGTTGGCGACACCAGGGCCGTAGAACTCCACGAATTTGCCGACGACCCCGGTCTTGCGGAGCAATTCGGCGATGGTGAGGACGAGGTCGGTGGCGGTGGTGCCCTCGGGTAGGGCGCCGGTGAGTTTGAGCCCGAGGACCTGCGGCAGGAGCATGCTCATCGGCTGGCCGAGCATGGCTGCTTCTGCCTCGATCCCGCCGACTCCCCAACCGAGCACGCCGAGGCCGTTGATCATCGGGGTGTGCGAGTCGGTGCCGACGAGAGTGTCCGGGTAGGCGAGAGGGCCGTCCGGTGTGTCCCGTGTGAACAACACGCGGGCCAGGTATTCCAGGTTGACCTGATGGCAGATGCCGGTATCGGGTGGCACGACCAGAAAATCGTCGAAGGCATGCTGCGCCCACCGCAACAGTTGGTAGCGCTCCTTGTTGCGGGAGAACTCGAGGTCGGCGTTGATCCGGTAGGCGTCGGGCCGACCGAAGACGTCCGCGATCACCGAGTGATCGATGACCAATTCGGTGGGTATGAGCGGGTTGATCTTTCGCGGGTCGCCGCCCAGCGCCGTCATCGCGTCCCGCATCGCCACCAGGTCGACCACACACGGCACGCCGGTGAAGTCCTGCATCAGCACCCGGGCGGGGGTGAATTGGATCTCGGTGTGGCCGGGATTGCGCGGCGACCAGGACGCCAGGGCCGAGACCTGCCCGGCGGTGACCAGGCGGCCGTCCTCGTTGCGGAGCAAATTCTCCAACAACACCTTCACACTGTAGGGAAGCTGCACGTCGGTCTCGATCGCATCCAGCCGGTAGATGCCGTACGTCTGGTCTGCGACCGTCAGTGTGGAGCGCGCGCCGAAACTGTTGCCGCTCACGGTTCGGGCTCCCCGGTAGAGGTGTGGACACGATGGTTCATCGCGTTCAGGGCCAGCGTGGAGTGCGCGAACGCACCACCGGCCCGCATTTCCGCCGCGACCCAGATGGCTTCCATGATTTCCTCCGGTTCGGCGCCCGTGCGGCGGGCCAGTTTGGTGTGCCCGGTGATGCAGTAGGGGCATTGCGTCACATGGGCGACCGCGACCGCGATCAGCTGTTTCGTCTTCCCCGGCAGCGCACCGTCGGCGAAGACGGCGCGACTGAAATCCTCGAAGGCGTCGTGAATCCCGGGTGCGAGCGCCTTTCGACGCTCCGAAATCTCCGGCGTGGTGGGCTGATACAGCGACTCGGGCATACAGCTGTCCTCCTGTTTCAGCGTTGCCAGCCGTAGCACAGACACCGCAGCAGCAGCGCGGACCTTCGCCTGCCACCATAACCCGTCCGCATCAAATTGCCAGGGCCGAATGTCCCCACTTCCACGACCGGTCCGGTGGCTCAATGGTGCAAACTGAGGGGGCGATCTGCAGGACAGTGTGGGACGAGTGAACATTGGCCCGATTCGCTTGCCGCATTGCGCGGCGCGATGGTGTCGGAGGACAATAGTGGATGCGTGCGTTCCGATCTGAGCGACGACACCAACCCACCCCGTGAGCGGTACGGTGAAGATCACGGACCGCCCGGGCGTAGGAGATGAAGATGTGCGCTGCCAAGGTTGCCTCGTCGGTGATGCAAGTGGCCGAGCTGGATCGGTCGGTGAAGTACTACTGCGACGTCTTCGCCTGCCGTGTCGCTGTGCGCGAGCCCGATGCAGCACTCCTTTTGACGCCGGATAACTTTCAGATCTACATGTATGCGAAGAAGGGGGCATCGACCCGTCGCGGGGTAAGCGTCATCGGTGTCCACTACGTCATGTGGTCCGCCGACACCGAGGAAGAGTTGGAGCGGATCACCGAGCGACTACACGCATATGATGCGGCCACATACACGCAGACGGTCGGCGGGGTGACGTTCGTGGATGGTTGCGACCCGGACGGTATCCGTGTGATCGTCGCCTACCCTGGCCCCGAGCAGCTACCGCGGGAGCTGATCGCGCAACGATTCCACGGGTGACCACGGGGGGTGACCACGGGCGTTGGCGCATCCGCCACGCCGGCAGACGAGCGTCCTCTGATCGAATGCGACCGCGCCGGCGTATGGCTACTTCACGACGACGAGTTACGCAAACGGATCGCAGGCGCCGAGGTCATGATCGACCGACGACAACGTCGAGTACACGATGAGGCCATAGCCTTCAGAGGTACTGTCGACGTTCGGACAACACCGCTGACATTGACCGAGCGGCACATCCCCGGCCTGACACTAGGTGCGGATTTCGCCAATCAAGGGGTTCCATTTGCTGATGAGGACCTTTGAGACGAGGTTTGCCTGAGCAAATGGATCGTGCGTGAACAGACGTGTGACGGTGTCTTCGTCGGCAGCGTCGACGATGAACTGGGCGCCGGTACGGTCGGCGAGGGGACCCGATGACAGCACCACCTTGCGGCGGACCAATTCGGCGAGCCACGCATGGTGGTCTGTTCGGTGATCATCACGACCGGAGGATGTTTCGGGACTGTAGGTGTATTCGACGACGAACATGGGCATGCTCTTCTCGTTCCCTCGTGAGCCGACCTATCCAGTGTGCAACCACGCTCGAAACATTACCAATCCTTTGGGCCGAAATTTCTTGCGGCGACGGTAGTCTGCGGCCAACCCCGTAGCGGATGTTCTCGGCCGAGAGCTCCCTCTCGAGCAGTGCCTCGCGCACGCCGAGCATGAAGGGCAGCGGCAGACAAAGGTAGGCGTGGGTGCCGGGTGCGATGGTGATCTCGGCGAAGTCGGCGCGGCCTTCGCGGAGGCGCCTTCGGGTCGGCGTCAACCACCGCCTTGATATCCGTCAACCACCGCCTTGATATCCGCGGAGTGGAGCAGCTCATCCACTCCTCGCTGTCGGGTCGACCGTGTCCCACGGAAGTCAACATCGTCGAAATCGTTGTGCACCAAAAGGATCTGAACCGGGATCCGGTCCAGCAGCGCATAGTCCGGCAACGACTTCGAGCCACGTTGGTTACATCGATGTCGTGGCGGTAGCCGATCGTCAGCAGTTCGGAGAACGCGTCGTCGTGGTCGTAGCTGTGCTAGCCGATCAGAATGCCTTCGGCCACAGCCGGGTCGGCGTGGCCGCGGACTGAGCACTCGGGTCGCCAACGCGATGCCGATACACCTTCATCGCGTACTGAGGGCGGCGCCCCAGTGATCACCGCGGCGCGCCGTTGCCTGATAGCTTGTGCCTCATCGACCAATACCTGTTCTCCAGCGGCAATGGACACTGTGCGGGTGCCGGGTACGGTCTTGGTCAACGCGATCGCGATGCGGCGTTCGGATTCGTCCGCGAACGGGCCTGCGATGGTGACGCAGCCCTCCTCGACCGTCACGCGCCAGCGTCCGTCCCCGGTATAGTCGTCGAGGCGGCGTTGCGCACCCACGGCGATCGTCTCGTCCGGTTTGAGCATCAACCGCACCACGTCACTGCGGCTGAGGATGCCCACTACCCGCCCGTCGATCCACGACCGGCAGACTGCGTAGACCCTGCTCAAGCAGCATCTGGCTCACATCGGCCAAATATTGATACATCGGCGCAGCAACGGCGGGTGCAGTCATCACCTCGCCCACCGTCTCCGAAGACGCGTGTCCGGCCCGCAACACGTCTCCGCTGTTCAACATCCCAACCAGCCGGTCGTGGTCGTCGACGACCGGCACCGCCGCGAACCCGTACTCGGCCAGTAGCACCGCCGCCGTGCGCATACTGTCGGATTGCCGCACCATTACAACCGGTCGCTGCATCACGTTCAACACTCGCATGGTCATCACTCGCTTTAGTCGATCCGACACTCAGCACTTAACTTAAGAGCGTCCTTTAACGAATCATAACTTATGAAAACTATTTCGTCAATAATGGTTTGGTTGTTCAGCGGAGGGCGTCGATCAGGTCACCGACGGTGTGACCGCCCTCCAGAGGATCGGGCAGTCGCCTGTCGAGGTTGACCGTGTAGGTGTTACGGCGACCGACCTTCGTCTTGGACATGTACCCGCCCTCGGTGAGGTCGGCCAGGATCGCTTGCACCGAACGTTCGGTGATGCCGATCTCGATCGCCAACTCGCGAGCGGTGTGCTGATCACCACCGGCCAGACACAACAAGACGTGCGCATGATTGGTCAGGAAGGTCCAGCTACGAGTGCGGGCGGCGTTCTCGTGCATCGCAGAGCGGTGATTGGGTCGTCGAACCGTTGTCGCCATTTCCCCACAATATGACATCGATGATTCATGTATCCAGTTTCGGGATTGCTCCACGGTCTGATCGAACGGGACTGCCCCCACCCTGGTTGACACACGGGGTGTGCAGTTTCAGGCCGCGTGTGCGGTCTGATGGAGCGTCTCATATTCGACGGGTGTCAGTCGACCGAGACCGCGTTGCCGGCGACGCCGGTGGTAGGTCTTCTCGATCCACTCGACGATCGCCAACCGTAGTTCCTCACGGCTGCTCCAGCGGTGACGGTCGAGGACATTGCGTTGCAGCAACGCGAAGAACGATTCCATCGCGGCATTGTCACCACATGCCCCCACCTTCCCCATTGATCCTTGTAAACCATTGCAGGTCAGCAATTCTACGAAGATCCCGGAACGGAACTGGCTGCCGCGATCGGAATGTACGACGGTGCCGTCCGGGTTGCGGAGCGCAATGGCATTTCGCAGCGCCGAACATGCCAGGTCCGCGGTCATCCGGTCGGCGATCGAATAGCCGACGATCCGGGTGGAGAAGCAGTCCTTGATCGCGCAGATTATGTGGAATCAAGATTGTCAAGTTCATCAGGGTTTCCCGGGTCGGACTTGCACGATCGGAAGCAGGGTCACGGTCGCGGGGGTACCGAGCTCACGCGGGGTGGGCCCGGCGGGTGTGGGGACGTCGGCGAGCCGGTCGAGCAGGGCGGTGACTGCGGTGTGTCCGTCGTCGACGGCAGCGCGCTCGTCGTCGGTAAGCGGGATGCTGGCGAGCATGCGCTGCAGGTTGCCGCTCGCCTCGAGCAGCTGGGCTTTGCTGGAGTCTTTCGGGGTGTAGAAGTCGCAGCGTGCGCAGGCCATCCTGTGCTGACACTGCTCGAAAAAGCTGTAGCTGCACCATCCGTGGCCGAGGTCGTAGTGCTGCCAGGGCTGCCCGGCGGCGGCGGCGCCGGAAGTGACGGCATCGCGGTCCAGCAGCACCTCGATGGTGCGCACGTTGCGGGCGAAGTAACCGGCTTCGGTGTAGGCCTTGGAAAGGGTGTTCGGGCTGATCTTCGCGTAATGCTGCGTGGCGGTCGGGGTGCGATGTCCGAGCCATGCCTGCAGCTCGAACAGCGTCATCGGTTCCTTGGCGTTGTAGAGCTGGGTCGCGATCGTGGACCGGGCCCGGTGACTGGTGATGTTGCCGCGGACGTCGCTGCTCGGGACACCGGCCTTGGCGCAGAGCGCAGGGATGATCGTGCGGTTGATGTAGTTCTTCGCGACCGGCTGCGCGCGGACAGCGAAGAGCATGTCCACCTGTTCGCTGGTCTTGCGGTCGAGCGTCGTCGGCTGAGGCGGGCGCAGCGCCTGCCAGGCCTCGATCGCCTGTCCCAGAAGAGGATCGACGGGTTTGGTGAACGCGGTGCCGGTCTTGTGGACGGGCACGTCGAGCAGGCAGACGGCGTCCTCGGCGAGCACGTCGGGCGAGTCGGCAGCAATGGACTGACCGTTGTGTTGCCAGCGCACGCAGCCGACTCGAAGGCGGGACAACTCGTCGCTGCGCAGGCCGCTGAACAGCCAGGTCAGCGTGATCGCCCGGATCAGCTCCATCGGGTAGTAGGTGTCGGCGGAGTTGCCGGGCAGATGGTCCTGGTCGAGGTTCAGCCCGGCCCAGAGCAGTTTCGCCCAGACCTCGTCGGCGATGACGCGTGGGTTGGTGCCGATCAGCGCGGACACGCTGCGGGGCACCGCAAGTGCCCGGGCCGGGTCGAAGCGGCGACCGATCCACTCCCACTCCTGGCAGTCGCGGAAGAAGGTGCGGGTCGCCATCAGGTTGTGGGCCTTGGTGCGCGGGGAGATCGGTGTTCCAGCACGGGCGTGGAGGTGGTCGCGTCGCTGGACGTAGTCGCCGACGTTCATGCGGTCCACGGCCGCGACCCAGGCGGCGCACGTCTGACGGGTCCATTGCCCGGGTTCGGTGATCTCAGGATGTTCTGCGACCAACCATCGCCCGGCCTTGGCCATGATGGTGCGCACGGCGGCGCGGACCCGTGGGGTGAGCGTCGAGGTGTCGTGCCAGCGTTCGACCCAGCCGGCCCAGGCTGTGGCAGTGCCCTCGATGCCGGGTGCGTGGTGCCCGGTGCGCACCGGCGGGTCGCAGTGTCCGAGTGCGGCGACCGCACGTTGCAGCGCGTAGAGCATCTCGCCGTGGTGGTCGCCTGTTGCCGGATGCGCGCGCAGCCGCTCGAACGCCGCGGTATCCAGGTCCTCCAACCTGGGGCTGCGGTTGATCAGCAGCGCCTGGCTGAAGACCCCACGCAGGCGGTGCTTGCCGCTCGCGGCGCCGCGGTAGCCCCACTGGTCCAGGACCGCGCTGGCCTGGCGCATCGACTCCTCGACAATCCCGGCGCCGAAGACGAAGCGGGCCAGGTGCAGCCGGTTGAACGTGCCCAACAGCTGGAAGTCGTCGAAGCCGCCGAGCAGATAGGCCAGCGCGAGCAGGAAGGGACGCACCGTGGTCTCGGTCGGCAGTTCCCTGGCTGCGACGAAGGCCTCGGCGCTCGAACCACACAGCTGCGCCCAGTCCTCGGTCGTCCACGCCCAGTAGGACCGGCTCGTGTCCACGCAGTTCTGCAAGATGATCGCGGCCGCGTGCGCCCCGGCCCGGCGAAACCGGGTGTCATCGCCATGATGCAACCCGGCCCGCGCGGTGTCGAGCGGCTCGACGAGACGGGCCAGCGCCGTCCAGTGGGTCGCGGTCCGGCGTGGGATTCCGCGTGCTCTGTTGCGGCGCAATGCCTTCGGACCCAACTCGCGCAGAGCGCGGCACTCCGCATCGGTCAGCTCCCCCCGTTGGTCGTAGCGTTCGAGGGACAACGGAAACGTCCACCCCGGCGGCATGGCTTCCGTCTTGCCGACGGCACGAACCGCGGCGGTCACGCCGGACCCGTCCCGTCGGCATCGGCTGCGGTGAGCATGCTGATGCGCTGCGCATGCAGGTGCGTCATCGAACGATTCAGCTTTTCCGCAAGATCCCGGCCCGACAGGTGAATGTAGGTCAGTGTCGACTCGGTGGAACGGTGCCCGGCGAACGTTGCGATTGCGTGCAGCTCCCAGCCCATCCGGGCCAGGTCGGTCAGACACAGGTGTCGGGTGGTGTGCGTGGAGAACTGCGGAACATCAGCAGCCAAAGCGACCCGTCGCACCACCTTCGACCAGCTCCACAAGCTCAGTGGTTCACCGTAATTGCGCCGTGACTCGGACAAGAACAGCGGTCCCCGGGCGCGGCTGATCCCGGCCCGGTGCGCGAGGTAGCCCGACAGCAGCACCCCGGTCGCCGCCGAGTACGGCACCACCCGCCCCCGACGGGTCTTGGTCGTCTCCGCCCGCACCCGCAGCGTGCGGTGCGCGGGATCGAGATCGTCGGTGCGCAGCGAGCACAGCTCTTCACGGCGCAGCGCCGAGTCGTAGGCCAGCGCCAGCATCAGCCGGTTACGGATCGGCTCGAGCCGGAACGCGTCAAGCAGCTGGAACCACTCGGCCTCGCCGGGGATCCAGGGCAACTTGACCATCCGCGGGACCAGCGGCCGGGACTGCCCACCGAAGTACCGGCCCGGCGTGTAACGCCCGCGACCGACCGGGTTGGACTCGCGCACGCCCTCCTCGACCAGGAAGTCGTAGAACAACCGCACCGGAACCAGCCGCTGCTGCAGCGTCGCGTTCGCCAGACCCGAACCCGAGTCCAACGCGACAACGTTGGTACCGCGTCGGCTCGGGCGAGTCCGCAACTCCCTTACAAACAGGGCGATTTGGGCCCGGGTGGCAACAATCGGGTCGATGCCCTCGCGATCGCAGACCAGCAGATACTCGGCCAGGCCACGCGCATACGCGTCGATCGTGCGAGGCGCCCGCCCCAGATCGGTCCAGATCCGCAACCACTCGGCCGCCCGCTCGTGCCGGCACAGCACCGGCCACTTCTCCTCCAAGTTCATCGACACAGTCAACAGGGCCCCTCAGCTCGTGGTGACACCGCGGGACGAACAACCCGCCCCCGGCGTGATTCCACGTAACTAATAGGTAGAGCTTGCCCTCATCGGTCCAGTGCTCGGTGGGGGCACCTCCCTGCACGTAGTGCTTGGGGGAATGTCGGTCAACCACAACCGGTCGGGCTGCTGGGCGCTGAACTGCCGCCTGACGAGGTCGTCATGGACCGGTGGCCCGGAGCGGCGATGAAGTCCTCGCTTCTTGGCGAACACCGAGAAGATCCGCTGCTGCGAACACAGCCGGTGGACGCGGTTCTCGCCGGCGACGATGCCGTGGGTGGGTAGTTCGTCGGCGATGAACCGGTATCCGAATTCCGGATCGCCGGCGTGGATATCGAGTGCGGCGTTGATCAGATGGGCATCGTCCCAGTCCCGTCGGGACACGGGATCGGTGTTCCACTTGTAGAACGCTTGCCGGGAGAATCCCAGCACCCGGCAGGTCACCGCGACGGCGATACCGTCGGCGGCGAGTTCACGGACCAGCGGGAACATCATTTTGTGCCCCTATGCTGTTCGTCAAGCAGCTGAGGGTCGCGGGTGGGCTTGATAGATGGTGCCGTCGCGGAGCATTGCGAAGAGGACGTCGCAGCGGCGACGTGCGAGTGCGACGAGAGCTTGGTTGTAGCTTTTGCCCTGGGCTCGTTTGCGGTCGTAGTAGTCGCGTGAGTCCGGGTCTTGCAGGGCTGCGAACGCGGACAGATAGAGCACGCGTTTGAGTTTCTTGTTGCCGCGTCGCGATCGGTGCTCACCGCGGATCGAGGACCCGGATCGGCGGGTGACCGGTGCGAGGCCGGCGTAGGCGGCGAGGTGGCCGGCGGTGGCGAAGTGCTTGCCGGAGGTTTCGGTGATGATGCGGGCGGTGGTCCTGATCCCGACTCCGGGCATCGAGGTCAGCACCGGGTAAAGAGGGTGCGCTTCGACCAGCGCTTCGACTTTGGCTACGACGTCGGATCGTTGCCGCTGCAATGATGAAAGTTGCTCTGCAAGTTTCGGAATGACGGTCTCGGCAGCACTGGTTCCGATGACGACCACGTTCTGTTCGGAGATAGCGGTGGTGATGTCGCCGGCCAGTCTTGCTCCCATGCGTGGGGCCTTCTTGCTCAGCCGTGTCGCGAGGCGGGCGTATCCGAGCCGGCGGATCTGAGCTGGGGTCGGGTAGTGCTCGAGCAGGTCGAGGATGGCAGGGTGGGCGATGTGCCGACCGATGGCGCGTTCGAGTGCGGGATGGATCTGGGTGAGCAAGCCGTGCAGTCGGTTGCTGGTGGCCGTGATCTGCATGGCGAGGTCGTCGTCGAATCCGCTGAGGATCGACAGTTCGGCGACCTGTGTGTCCGTCGCCTTCAGGTTTCGGATCGCGTGTGGCAGCGTGCGTGCCGCGTCGGCGATGATCGCGGCGTCTTTCTTGTCGGTCTTCGCTTCACCGGGGTAGAGGTCGGCGATGCGTCGCATCGCCAGTCCTGGGAGGTAGCCGACGGCGATCCCCATGTCTTGGGCAACTGCGACGGCCAGCGCACCGATGGTGGCGGGTTGATCGACGACGAGGATAGTCGGACCGTACTGGGTGAGTGTGTCGATCAGTTCGCGGAGGCGGGTTTCGTCGTTGGGTAGTGTCCGGTCGAATAAAATGGTGCCACTGCGGGATACGGCGACAGCGTGGTGTTGTCCCTTGCCTACGTCGACGCCGAGGAAGACTTCGATTTGTTCGTGTGTCGGGACTGTCATCGCATCCTCTCGTGGGAAAGAGATGTGGTGCACTGCTGGGTGTGGCGAGTGAGTCTCGGCATCCACGTTACGACGGCCTGTATGTGCGGGTCCGGCCCCTATCAGCGATCACTCATCGCCTGTCCACCTCGGTGACATCACAAAATTGATCATTGTGCGACAGGTTGACGTAGTCATGCCGAGGTGTCCAGTTCAGTGGTCGGAAGCGGGTTGTTTCCGACTACGAAAAGGGTAACGGGTTGACGTCCCTCGATAGGTAGGCCACCGCCCGGCGCATCACCTCCGCTTCCTGTTCGAGCAGCCGGATACGTTTGCGGGCCTCGCGGAGCTCGTCGGATTCGTCTCGTGTGAGGCCCGGTCGGGTGCCGTCCTCGATGTCGGCCTTGCGCAGCCAGTTCTTCAGGCCAGTCTCGGAGATCCCGAAATCTTTCGCGATCTGCTCCAGCGGGGCTTCGCGTTTGCGGGCCACGGCGACGACGTCGCGGCGGAACTCTTCCGGGTACGGCTTTGGCATGTCGATCATCCTTCCACCGTGAGGGCAGATCCCTCACAGGTCAGGTGTCAACCAGAGCCGGGGCAGTCCCAACACGTCACATCCCGGGTGAAATCCGCCGAAAGCATCCTGCACAAGGCGCAGCGCATACAGTGCCCCCTCACGGTCGAGGACATCCGCAAGAACATCCTCGACATTGCGGGTGTGCGGATCATCTGCAGCTTCATTTCGGACACGTACCGGATCGCTGCCCTACTTGCCGGGCAGGCGGACGTCACCGTGGTCGAGGTCGAGGACTACATCGCCAAGCCAAAACCGAACGGTTACAAGAGCCTGCACATAACGGTCGAGGTCCCCGGTTTTCATGAGCAGCGGGGTTCAGCGGGTGCCGATCGAGCTGCAGATCCGGACGATCGCGATGGATTTCTGGGCGCGCCTCTCACCGGGTCTCGGTACGTGAGTAGCGTGCCCGCTCACTGCACGCAGTACCTGAAACTCCCCGGGAAACATGCCGTCCCGACTGCGGAGAGGCCGAGACGACGCGGGAGGGCCGGAGATCGGACCCTGATATGGTGGTCTCACGCACACGCACACGCACACGCAGACCAATGACATGTGGCGTGCTTCGAGATTAATTCAGGTTTCGATGGGCCTTTTCCGATCCTGTACGACAATCGGAAGAGAGAGCAGCCCCCATGATGTCTTGCGCCCGAATAGCTGTCACGCGACAGTGCTACTCCGCGATGTGGGTGCGGGTCGGTTGGTCGAGTTTCCGACGCAACATCTTCAACCCTCAGCCAGCGGAGAGCATGGCGGAGGGTGAGGTGATGCTCCAGAAGGGCTTCAACTCTTACGCTTTCGAATGAACTGAGTCGACTCGAGGGCCTTCGCTCGCTTCTCCGCCCGGCGCCCCTTGAGGGCACGTGCAAACTGTTTCGAACTCTTGACGGCAGACTTGTCAGCCATTGTCGGTCCTGTCCGAATCGGCAACCGCAAACTAACCTCGACCATACCCAACAAAAGAAGTAAGTCCAGTTCAGAGGCAGATGCGAGGAACCGACACGTCTACGAACCTACACTAAAAGGTCAGTTTCGGTTCTGCCCCGACGTGACGACGGGGTCGGCTGGAACGTCATCACCGGGCTGTTCCGTCCGAGATGCCCTGCGCCTCTTCCACGCCCGCCCCGATCATCTTCGATAGTCACGTAGAGGCGGTTCGAGATCCCAAGACGCGCAGAAAATGTCACGGCGTTTGCCTATTCCCTACCGATGGCTATGGTGCAGGGCAGGCATCAACGGCATCTACTGGAGGGCTGAAATGTGAGTGCGGCTACCGATCGTCAATGGGCGGTTCGTGACGCTGTTCTGCGTTGGCTTCTTGCAAAGACAACGGAGGGCTATCTCAGCCCGATTGTGGACGCGGATGCCATCGGAGAAGAAGTCGGTTGGGCGGCCTCGGCGCTCACCCCCGACGAAGTGTCCGACGCCGCGAACCATCTCTACAAAGAAGGGTATGCGACCGGCATGCCGGTAAGGGGTATCGGGATTCCCCGCCCGAGGCTGACTCTTGTCGGACGTCGTGCGGCCAAGACAGGCACACCCCTACGATCCGAGGTCGACGCTCGTGAGGCAAAGTCGCGCAAGCGGCTGATCTCTTCCGGTGGCGAGGTTGTGAGTTAGGCACGGCTCCGCCTGACATTCGACGACAATGTGCGAGTACGGGTTTGGGGTTCACCTCCTGCGGAGATTCAGCCTACTCGCTTCTGTTGGCGAAGCGCGAGCTGATGATCATGCCGAAGCGGCAAGGACGAGAACCTCCTTCACACGGCCGTCGTCTGAGTCTGAGTGGTGTCGACGACACAATGGACAACCCGGTGCGGAATCACTGGCGGTGATCGACCGATGATGCGTCGGCGTGGTCCCGGTGAGCCTGGCTATGGTCGGCCGGGTTTCGGCCGGTACAGATTGGCTGCGCCGTACCGACTCGCCCGCGCCCCAACCTGGACTTGCTGCTTCCCAGTACACATCTGATCGTGCCGTGATGTCCGCGGAACGCTCACGCGGTCTCCTCTCACTGCCCGGGCCGTGCTGATCGACAGGCCCGATCCGGGGTCTCCACGATTCGACGATGCCAGATGCGGTGAAAGAGGAAGCGTCCGGGCAAGCAGGGCGATCCTTGCGGCAGAAATTGATTGCCGTAGCGAACCCGACTTGATGTGGGGTCAAGTGGGGGCGAACGCTCGCATGGAGATGCCGAGGTAGATCACCATGAAGGTCAGTAGTGCCCATCCTGCGCCATGCCAGATCGGCCAGGTGCCACCCCGTCGCCATACCTGGTAGGCGCGGACGAAGGCCCCGAGTCCGCCGAGAAGGAGGATGGCGGTGGGTCCGAAGACCAGAACGTATCGGTCGGGACTGGCGCACACCAGAAATTGCGCGTCCGCGCATTCGTCTCGGTTCGCCGCTGCCCAGGCGACGGTGATCGCCATGAGCAGCAAGGCGACACCGACGACCGCGCCTGCATACAGGCCCGCTCGGCGAAACGTGGCCTTGTCGGACCATCTCTTCTCGACGTCGTTGGTCACGGATCTGCGTCCGCGCTCATCCGTCGACGCGGTCCGTTGGCCCTTGATGGCCCGATGCGCGGGCGCAGTGGGCGCAGCAGTACATCTGCTCGTCTACTTCGACACCGTGGCCGAGGATACGGCATCCGCAGTGACCGCACTGGGGTGCCATGTTCTGGGCTGCGCATTCGAAGCTGTCGAATATCGCCGACCGATCACCGCGGGTGACGGTGAAGGTCTTGTCGTACTCGTTGCCGCAGGTCTCGCAGGTGCCCATTTGACATCAGCCCCTCGTCGCAGTGGTGAGTCTTCGCTGGTTGTCGTCAGTTCGGGCTGCGGATCCGTGCTGTGGCGGCAGCCCGAGCATTAACCTCCGATCGAACCTTCCTGCAGGAATACCCGGGCCGCCGTGCGGTAAACGGGGTCCGTCGGAACCTACCGCGTCCCCACTTTCAGCCGGTGGTGTGTCAGCAGGGGAGCCGTGAGAATTGTTGTCACCGCCCGGATGGCGGTCTTTGCGGCTGATGGTGGTGTCGACGGACGGCCGGGACGGCATCGTGGCGGTCTGCCCTGCTGATTCCGGCTGTGCACGCTGGGCTGTCAGCTGCTCGGATCCGGTTCCACCACAATGACCCCGCAACTCGGCGCCGATCTCCAACCCTCCAGTGGGCGCGGGCCGATACGTGTATCGCACTCCGCCGATCGGCTGAATATCGCGACGAAACACAGCTGGTGGGCCCACTACGGCCCGTCTGATCGGGGTCGACTCGGACTGGCCTGGCACCAGGTCTCTGTCCGGGCGGTGACCAGGGCCGGATTAGTTCGTGCATCTTCGGTGTTGAACTAATCAGTAGAGCCGTCACCGCCCCGACGGAGAACGCACCGATGAACTCCTCACGAGGGAGCGAGCCCGACCGATCCGACCTGGATCAGGACACATCGGAGCGGGAAGGAGTGGTCATGACCAGGCGGTCAATCGTAAGCCGTGATCCCGAAATCTGTCTGTCCACGTATCTGCCACATGATGTCTCCCGAAGCGTGCTCGGCCACCGACGGGCCACGATGGTCTTCGACATCACCGGTCACGGTCGGTGGACGGTGCGGATCGACGAAGGCGCCGTCACCCACTCCCGCGGTGCCGTCTCTCATCCGACCTGCACCGTGCGGACGGACGCGAGCACCCTGTGTGATCTGCTGACCGGCCGGATCAGTGTCGTCGATGGCTTCTTGTCCGGCGATCTCGACGTTCGCGGCAGTATGACGACGATACTGACGGTCGGCGGCACCCTCGCACCCAATGCCGAGTTGTCCACCCGCGCCCACGGCCGAGAGACCAGCGCGTACGGGGTGCCCACCGGTTACCTCGAAGCCGGCGACCCGGAGAAGCCGCCGGTGATTCTGCTGCACGGCCTCGGCGCCAACAATTCTTCGATGCTGCCCGTGCTAGCTGCACTCGCACCCGATCACCGGGTGATTTGTCCTGATCTGCCCGGTTTCGGATCCTCCGCGGCCCCGGCATGGCGGTACACCCCACACCAGCTGTATCGATGGCTCAATGCCTTTCTGGACGCAGTCGATGCTCGCGGTGCCGCGGTGATCGGGCACTCTCTCGGTGGCCGCGTCGCCCTCGAACTCGCCCTGCGCGACCCGGACGCCATCACCGGGTTGGTGCTGCTGTGTCCGGCGATGGCGTTCCGTCGTCGCCGACTGACCACGCTTGCCCGACTGCTTCCCGCCGACTTGGCTCGCCTTCCCCTCGCTGTGCCGTCGTGGCTGCTGCACACTGCTGCCCGTAGCGGACTTCGAGCACTGTTCGCGGACCCGGACAAGGTGCCTCGGCACTGGTACGAGGCCGCAGCCGACGAATGGGAACTATCCCTGCGACACGCCACGCGGCGCCGTGCGCTGTGGTCCGCACTGCTGGGCCTCTACCTCGACGAACCCTTCGGTGAGACCGGACTCTGGGATCGAATTGCGGCGTTGGAGCCGCCCGCATTGTTCCTCTGGGGCGACGCAGACCCCCTCGTCCCCGCGAGGTTCGCTCGCCACCTCAGCGCTGTCCTCCCGGGAGCCAAATCAGTCATCCTCCCGAACTGTGGACACGTGCCGCAGTTCGAGTTGCCCGAGAAGACCCTCCACCTGATCTGTGAGCATCTCACCGCCACCGGAGATCAGCGTGAGGTCCGACTGCGACAACGGACACGGACACGGGCACGGGCACGGACACGGACACGGACCAGCGCTACATCCCGACATCGATGCCGATCAGCCGGCTCGAACACCGGCCGCACGGCCTGAACCGGGCGGGACGGAACTCGCGACGCGCGCGGCCCCCCGCACCGACGGTGTGAGTGACGCGTTGCCAAGGGTGTTGTTCGAGTACTGCACATTTCGATGCCCCGGGTGTGCGATCTCCGATAGCCGAACGCCGCGCCGGAGTGGGAACGCACGTGTCTCCATGCCGTTCCGCTCGCTGCATTGGGAGATTCCTTGACTGCGTCGAGGCTGGCGAGTTACGCGGGCAACGGGCGCCCCTGGGAGTTCGTTCGCCATGTCTGTGGGCGGTGTGTGGGCGCCCGCCAGTGCGGGTACCCACCCGACGGGCGGGCGACCGGGAAATGCGATGCAGTGCACCTGTCCTCATCAGGCGACTAGTGAAGGACACGTAATTCGAGCAGGCCCCTGTGTGGACGCCGACGTCGCCGCATTCGTGACCCGTAGCGACGACTTCGAGTTGGAGACCCGGTGGCCGCTGTTCACCAAAGCAGCACTCGCCGCGGGGGTGCGCAGCATGCTCTTGTTCCGGCTCTACACCCGTGCCGACCATTCTGGGGACCTTGAACCTGTCCGCCTTCGCACCGAACACCTTCGACAGCGAATCCGAATCCATCGGGGAGGTGCTCGCTGCCCCGCGGCCATCGCGATCACCGCCGGCCGCACGAAGCTCAATTCCGGTCCGCGCTCGCAAGCCGGGACATCATCGGTCAGGCCAAGGGCAGGCTGATGGAACGCTTCGACATCCCCGCTGATCGTGCATTCGAGATGCTCGCCGGACTGTCCCCGGACACCAACACCCCATGGGCGGCGGTCGCCACCCGCATCGTCGAAGCCGGACCCGATCGACGAGCGAGCCACACGAGCGCAAGCACACACCGCGGGCAAGGACAGCATCAGTCGGCGTTGGTGGTCGCCCGCGGCCGCTGGCACCATCGAGTCATGCGCAGACTGCGATGGCCCGCGGCGCCGGCGACCGGGGGCGTGCGAGTGCACGGCCCCGCGGTGCTCGCTGCCCAGCACAATCTCACCATTCACCTGGTCGAGATTTTGCCTTCCCCGACGGTGTGGAGGTGCGACTGACGGTGACCGCCACCGGAGTCTGCGCCGTGCTCGCCCGGCGAGCAGACCTACGCCGAGCATGCCGACCCCGAGGGCGAGGTGCAGCCAAGTGTCGGCGGTGTTGACGGGGACGAAGGTCGCGGCGCTGTCCTGGTCGATGACCAGACCGTAGATCCACGGGATCAGATGACACCGCCGCCGAGAAGGAACAGCTTCGTGGTCCTCGCCCACTCGGCCATACTCCGGCGATCCCGAAGAGCAGGTGCACGAGGTTGTGCAGGATGGACACTTCGAACAGTCCCAGCAGTTTCGCACCGCAATGGTGCCCGGCCGGCGCAGAGATCGGCGGCGGATTCGCCGCCGATGACGTTAAAGGCCCGGTTGCTGGTGCGGATTGCGATCGCTTATCAGGCTCACTTCGAACTCGGCGAGGGCATCGATCGGGCCAGGGCTGCCGGTGCGCAGTGGTCGGAGATCGGGGGGGTGGGGTCGATACTGGTCATCGACGGTCGGCCGGGGTCTGGTACGTGATGGATATCGAGCATGAGCCCTGTGGCGAAAGGTCGCGGACATCCAACCCTCATCTCGCTAATCGCACGACGGGTGGAGGTTACTCTCATCAGGGGTGGGGGTCAGGTACGCCAGGCAAAGCGACGGCTCGACGAACGGCTCGAGCCGATCGGCCGCGAGCGGTGCCCGCACCTCGGTCAGCACGCCGCGGATCAAGCCCAGGTGCAGCGAACACACCACGTCCCGGTGCCGCTCGGCTACCTCCCGGAACGGGCAGTGCCGCAACGGGATCACTGGTCGAGTGAGGTCGTCGACCACGCCCGGGGCGAAGCCGGACTCGGCCAGCACCGTCGACAACCGGCGGACCCCATCGGCGGCGTCCACCCGCTGCGACGGGGCCGGCCGCTCCGCCAGGTAGCGACCCCACGCCTCCCCGGCCGTCTCGGCAGCCCGGCCGGGCTCCGGCAGAGTGTCGGCGATCAGGCCGGTCAGCATCTCCGCCAGCAACCGATAACTGCGCCGGCCGGTGGACGCATCCGAGGTGGTAGCGGCATAGACCATCCGGGGCCGACCCGGACGGCGGCGGTCCTCGGCGCGACGCTCGGCCAGGCCCGCCTCGACCAATCCGTCCAGATGGAACCGGGCCGTATTCGGATGCAGGTCGACCCGTTCGGCGATGTCGTGTACGCCCATCGGTTCCGCCGCGGCGCACAGCAGGTCCAGCACCCGGTTCCGGGTCTCGCCGAGCGCGGTCGGCAGCGTGGGGTCGGTCAACGTCCGCTCGCTCATACTGCCTATTTTAGCCGAGTCTATTGTGAAAACCATCCATATCGACGAAGGAACCAACGAGGGGAAGATCGTCCGATAACACCAGGTCAACAACGTCTAGTGATTTTAGTCACACGCATTTTTCCTTCCGACGGTCAGCGAGTTTGCACTATCATAATAGTAAATATCAGTTGTTGTTTGAGGTAGTGCAAGCTTGCTCTCCTCGCGCAGAGAGAGGGCCTCGTCGTGTGCGCACCATTCGACATCACCGACACCATCACCGGCTCCGGTGTTCGGGCCGGCTCGGGCATTCGAGATGACGCTCACCGTCTGCTCCGCGAGTATCGAGCGAAAGCGGCACTGGTGACCGAGTTGGCACTCGATGGCCCACTGTCGGCGAAGTCGTACGCCGGGGTGAATCTCCCCACCACTTGCCGTCGACGGCAGCCGGTCGCCAGCGACCCGCCGTGGGGCCGTGGCGTGGTCGAGGCACTGCCGTCTGGTTCGGCACTGCTCGTGGTCATCCGGGGACCCAACCGCGGTGAGTGGTTCCTGCTCGATCAGACGGTCACCACGATCGGTCGCCACATCGACAGCGACATCTACCTCGACGACACGACCGTCGGCCGTTGCCACGCCCAGATCCGGTGCGACAACGACACAATTCGGGTGACCGATGTCGGCAGCCTCAATGGCACCTACCGCAACGGGGTGCCGGTCGACACTGCACTGCTCGCCACCGGTGACGAGATCAAGATCGGAAAATTCCGGCTCGCGTTCCTCATCACACCGCCTACAGCGGCAACAGATCAATGATCCCGACGGAGTGAGAGCGCATCTGAAAACTCGGGTGATTGGCGTGTGACTGGTGAGGAATGGGTGAACTCCTGGTAGGTCAGTAGGTGCTTACGCCACGACCCGACCAGGAGTTCACTTGTCATCATCGCTCATTGCACTGTGTCCGTCATGCCCTATCCCGGATCCGGGGATCGGGCATCGGTGCGCGGTCTACTCGTCATCCTCGGTGACCGACGCTCAATGGGCGATTCTCGAACCACTACTACCTCCACCCGGCAACACCACCGGCAGCGGTGGTCGACCCGAAAAACACTGCCGCCGTCTCGTACTCGATGCAATCTTCTATGTCGTTCGAGGTGGGATCGCCTGGCGGCAGTTGCCGGCGGAGTTCCCGCCCGCGACCACGGTGTACGCGATCTTCGCCCGCTGGGTCCGCGCGGGAGTATGGCAGCGGATTCACGACGCGTTACGTGCTCGGGCGCGGGTCCAGGGCGGTCGACACCCGCTGCCGTCCGCGGCGATCGTCGACTCCCAGTCGGTGCAGGGCGCCGACACGGTGGCCCGGTCGAGCCGAGGATACGACGCGGGCAAGAAAATCAACGGCCGCAAACGTCATATCGCGGTCGACGCCAACGGGCTACTACTGGCGGTCGTGGTAACCATGGCCGGGATTCAGGACCGCGGTGCCATCCGGCTGCTGGCTGCGTTGCGTGCCCGATTCTCGACGATCAGCCTGGTGTGGGCGGACGGCGGCTATGCCGGACGGCTGATAGACTGGTCGAAACGGGTTGTGTCCCTGACGGTTCAGGTCGTCAAGCGCACCGACGATGTCAAAGGGTTCAAGGTTCTTCCCCGGTGTTGGGTAGTCGAGCGAACCTTCGCCTGGATCTGTAAACACCGGCGCTGTGTCCGTGACTACGAGACGCGGCCCGACCATCACGAAGCGATGGTCTACATCGCCATGATCGCCACCATGTCACGCCGACTCGCCCGCACGGCGTGACCTATCCCGGAGTTCTCAGACGCGCTCTTACACTTACACCGAGCGGCGACTCGACGGCCACCTGCTGGACCGTTCCGCCGACCGTGACACGACCACGCTGACTGTCGTGCGCCGGAGGGGTCGCGCAGAGCCGAAAGAGCGACGATGATTTTCGAGAGGAGATCGTCGTGCGCCGGAACGATCGGACACGATGCCACGACAGGAGGCGACGGCAATGGGAAGCAATGAGCCACATGTCAGAGAACTCGCTGTCAACGAATGTTGGGCGTTGCTTCGTACCGAGAGTGTCGGCCGTCTCGCGGTGTGGGTAGACGACCACCCGGACATCTTTCCACTCAACTATGCAGTTGATCATGGAACCATTGTGTTTCGATCCGGCAGTGGCACCAAGGTCTCCGCTGCACTCTCGGATGCGCCGGTTGCGCTCGAAGTAGACGGCTACGAGACTTCATTGCGCGAAGCGTGGAGTGTGGTTATCAAGGGACGTGCCGAGGGGATCCAGGAAATCGACGAGTTGATGGACACGGTTGACCTGCCGCTCTTTCCGTGGCAGGGCGGGGCGAAGAACCTGTTCATCCGACTCGTTCCCACCCTGGTGACCGGCCGACGGTTTCCGGTTGCCGATCCGACCATGTGGCAGACTCCCTTCTCAAACGTGCGACGTTCGCCTTCGGAGTAGCTGGGAACCTCAACCTATTCGCAGACCCCACCGCGAAGGGGTCAACACCTCCACAAAGTGGTCGGTGGTCGACGCCCGGTGAGATGAGGTGATAAGGCATCGAAGGCCACCGCGGCGCGTGGTGCACAAGGGCGCCGGTGAAGGGGCCTGGCCCGCCTCCGGTGGTGGCTGGCGGCGTGGTTTGCGGTTCGGTCGCATCCGAGCCTCCGGGACGAGTCCCTGACCCGTCCCGTCGAGCCTGCCGAAACGCTGCGAAGACCCGGGATGTGGGGTTTCATGATGTAGGTGAGCTCCGGGGCGCACGTGCGGGGATCTTCGGCAAGGTCGGTCAATCTGGCCCTGGCGACCTGGGTGTCCGCGATCAATTTCTGGGCGTGGAACTTGATCGGTCCTCTGTCGACCACGTACGCCGAGGCGTTGTCGCTCAGCAGTGCGGAGGCGTCGATGCTGGTGGCGACGCCGATCCTGGTCGGCTCACTCGGCCGTATCGTTGTCGGGGCACTGACCGACCGATTCGGTGGGCGGGTGATGTTCATTGCCCTCTCGTCGTCCTCGATCGTGCCGGTCCTCGCGGTGGGATTTGCCGGCTCGATCGACTCGTACACCCTGCTGCTCGTCTTCGGTTTCTTCCTCGGTATCGCCGGTACCGTGTTTGCGATCGGCATCCCGTTCGCGAACAACTGGTATGAGCCGGCACGCCGGGGGTTCGCCACCGGCGTCTTCGGTGCCGGCATGGTCGGTACGGCGTTGTCGGCGTTCTTCACCCCGCGCATGGTCGGCTGGTTCGGCCTCTTTCCGACGCATGCGATCGTGGCCGCCGCGTTGGGGGTCACCGCGCTCGTGTGTGTCGTGGTGATGCGGGACTCGCCGGAGTTCGTGCCCAACACCAATCCCGTTATCCCGAAGCTGCGTGTCGCGGCCCGGCTCCGGGTCACGTGGGAGATGGCATTCCTGTACGCGGTGGTGTTCGGTGGGTTCGTCGCGTTCGCCAACTACCTCCCGACGTACATCAAGACCATTTACGATTTCTCCGCCGTCGACGCGGGCACCCGGACCGCGGGCTTCGCCGTCGCGGCGGTGATCGCCCGACCGATCGGCGGCGCGTTGTCGGACCGGATTCCTCCGAAGTTCGTGGTGCTCACGTCCCTCGCGGGTACCGGGGTGATGGCGGTGGTGGCCGCGTTCCAACCGCCACCGGACTTCTGGTCGGCCGTCACGTTCATCGGCCTTGCGGTGTTCCTCGGGATCGGGACGGGTGGGGTGTTCGCGTGGGTGGCGCGCCGATCGCCGGCGGCGAGCGTCGGCAGCATCACCGGGATCGTCGCCGCGGCGGGCGGGGTCGGTGGCTATTTCCCGCCGCTGGTGATGGGTGCGACGTATGACGCGGCGGATAACGACTACACCGTCGGGCTCGCGCTGCTGGCGATCACCGCCGCGGTGGCCCTGTTGTACACGGCGTTTCGCCTGCACGCTCGTGAACCCGATACCTCGGTCCAGGCGCACTCGACGTGAAGGAGAGCTGACGTGGTCGTCCCGCACACCGGTGGTCCGTTGGAGGACGCCCTGCTCAGGGGAGGGCGGTTCTTCACCCCGGGCGTGTTCTCGGACGACAGGCGCACGGTCACCCGGGAAGGGGGGCGCGAGGGCGATGTCTTCTACCGGGACCGCTGGAGCCACGACAAGGTCGTGCGGTCCACCCACGGGGTGAATTGCACCGGATCGTGTTCGTGGAAGACCTACGTCAAGGACGGGATCATCACCTGGGAGACCCAGGAGACCGACTATCCGTCGGTGGGGCCCGACCGCCCCGAATACGAGCCCCGCGGCTGTCCCCGCGGCGCGGCGTTCTCCTGGTACACGTATTCGCCGACACGGGTGCGATATCCGTACGCGCGCGGGATTCTCGTCGAGATGTATCGGGAAGCGAAGAACCGGGTCGGCGATCCGGTGGACGCGTGGGCCGATGTCCAGGCCGACCCGGCGCGCCGGCGCAAGTATCAGCAGGCGCGCGGCAAGGGCGGGCTGGTGCGGGTGTCGTGGGCCGAGGCCACCGAGATGATCGCCGCCGCTCACGTGCACACGATCAAGGAATACGGGCCCGACCGCGTCGCCGGATTCTCGCCGATCCCCGCGATGTCGATGGTGTCGTTCGCCGCGGGGTCACGGTTCATCGAACTTTTCGGCGGCGTCATGACCTCGTTCTACGACTGGTACGCCGATCTGCCGGTCGCCTCGCCCCAGGTGTTCGGTGATCAGACCGACGTTCCGGAGTCCGGGGACTGGTGGGACGCGTCGTACCTGATGATGTGGGGGTCCAACGTCCCGGTCACCCGGACGCCCGACGCGCACTGGATGGCCGAGGTGCGGTACCGCGGCACCAAGGTCGTGTCGGTGAGCCCCGACTACGCCGACAACACGAAGTTCGCCGACGAATGGATGCCCTGCGCCGCGGGCACGGACGGCGCAATGGCGATGGCGATGGGCCACGTCATCCTGTCGGAGTTCTTCGTGAAGAGGCGAGAACCGTTCTTCGTCGACTACGTGCGGCAGTTCACCGATCTCTCGAGGGAGGACCGTCATGAGCGCCACCATGAATAGCGGATTGACTGATGCGTTGATCAAGACTCGTAGATTTTTTACGAGGAACCAACCCGTCTCGCTCGATGGCCGAACCCTCCTCAAGATCGGTGGCCGTTCAGGAGATTCGTTCTACCGGGATCGCTGGAGTCACGACAAGGTTGTCCGATCGACCCACGGGGTCAATTGCACCGGCTCGTGCTCCTGGAACGTGTACGTCAAGGACGGCATCATCACGTGGGAGACCCAGGCCGTCGACTATCCCACCACCGGGCCCGACAAGCCCGAATATGAACCACGCGGGTGTCCCCGCGGCGCCTCCTTCTCCTGGTACACCTACTCGCCGACCCGAACCCGGTATCCCTACATTCGCGGCGTTCTGCTCGAGATGTACCGGGAAGCCAAGTCGCGACTGAAGGATCCGGTGCTTGCCTGGGCCGACGTGACCGAAGACCCTGAGCGGGCCGCGCGGTACAAGCGTGCGCGCGGCAAGGGCGGTCTGGTGCGCGCCAACTGGGATGAGGCGATCGAGATCATCGCGGCCGCCCATGTGCACACCATCCGGAAGTGGGGTTCCGACCGGGTGGCGGGGTTTTCTCCCATCCCGGCGATGTCGATGGTTTCCCACGCCTCCGGAGCCCGTTTCGTCAACCTCATCGGCGGGTCGATGCTGAGTTTCTACGACTGGTATGCCGACATGCCGGTCGCTTCCCCGCAGATGTTCGGCGACCAAACAGACGTGCCCGAATCCGGGGACTGGTGGGATGCCAGCTACCTGATGATCTGGGGCACCAATGTCCCAGTGACCCGGACGCCCGATGCACACTGGATGATCGAAGCGCGCTACCGCGGCCAGAAAGTCATCGTCGTCTCGCCGGACTTCGCCGACAGCACGAAGTTTGCCGATGAGTGGCTGCCGGCCGAGCCGGGCACCGATGGTGCACTGGCAATGGCGATGGGGCACGTGATCCTGAAGGAGTTCTACGTCGATCGAGAGACTGCTTACTTCACTGATTACGTCAAGAAGTTCACGGACCTGCCGTTCCTGGTCGTGCTCGACGAAGCGCGAGACGCCGACGGTGAGATTACATATACCGCAGGGAAGTTCCTGACCGCCTCAGACCTCGCCGACGAGATTGCGCCGGAGCAGGAGAACGCCGAATTCAAGACGGTGCTGGTGGACTCGGTCACAGATCGACTCGTTATCCCTCCCGGAACGTTGGGTCACCGGTATGGCGAAACCGGTGAGGGCAACTGGAATCTCGACCTCGGGGACATCGATCCGAAGCTGTCCCTGATGGACGGCGCAGACGAGAACGTCCCAGTCGACATGCCACGCTTCGACACCGGTCAGGGCAACGTGGGCGTCATCCGACGCGGCGTGCCAGCCCGCCGGGTCGCCGGCCGGCTCGTCACCACGGTCTTCGACTTGATGCTGGCGCAGTACGGCGTCGGACGACCCGGCCTGCCCGGCCGGTGGCCGAGCGGCTACGACGACGCGGAATCCCCCTACACGCCCGCGTGGCAGGCAGCGATCACCGGCGTTTCCGCGGAGGCTGCCGAGCGGATCGGCCGCGAGTTCGCGCAAAACGCGGAGGACTCCAAGGGGCGGTCGATGATCCTGATGGGGGCGGGCACCAACCACTGGTTCCACTCCGACACCATCTATCGGACGTTCCTGACCATGACGACGATCACCGGCTGTCAGGGTGTCAACGGCGGCGGCTGGGCCCATTACGTCGGTCAGGAGAAGGTCCGCCCGCTGACCGGGTACACCCAGTTGGCCAATGCCCTGGACTGGGTGCGACCGCCTCGGAACATGGTGCAGACAGCCTACTGGTACCTGCACACCGACCAGTTTCGCTACGATCAGTTCGGCGCGGATACCTTGACGGCACAGACCGGCAAGGGCCAACTAGCCGGCAAGACAACCGCTGATGTGATCGCCCAGTCCGCACGGCTGGGCTGGATGCCGTCCTACCCCACCTTCGACCGCAATCCGCTGGTGATCGGTGCGCAGGCCCGCCAGAATGGGAAGTCAGCCAAAGAGTATGTGGTGGAGGAGTTGAAGGCGGGTCGGCTGAAGTTCGCGGCCGAGGACCCCGATGCGCCGGCGAACTTTCCCCGGGTGTTGTCGTTGTGGCGATCCAATTTGTTCGGATCGTCGGCGAAAGGCAACGAGTACTTCCTCAATCACCTCCTCGGGACGTCACACACCGTCAGCGCCAACGAGACCGCCGAACGATTCCGCCCACACGAGGTCAAATGGCATGACGAGGCGCCCATCGGCAAGCTTGACCTGCTGACGACCCTCGATTTCCGGATGACCAGCTCTACCCTGCTATCGGACATCGTGTTGCCAGCGGCAACATGGTACGAAAAGCATGACCTGTCGACGACGGATATGCATCCCTTCGTCAACTCGTTCAACCCCGGGATTTCCCCGCCATGGCAGTCGCGCACCGATTGGGATGCGTGGCAGCAGATCTCCCAGGTCTTCAGCCAGCTGGCTGCGCGCCACCTCGGCAAGCAGACCGACGTGGTCGCCGCACCCCTGACCCATGACACACCAGATGCGATGGCAGCGCCGCACGGCAGGGTCCGGGACTGGAAATACGGAGAATGCGAACCGGAGCCCGGCGTCACGATGCCGAAAATCATCGAAGTCGAACGGGACTACACGGCGATCGGCGACATGATGCGCTCCGTTGGCCCGCTGATGGACACCTTGGGGGCAACCACCAAGGGAGTCACATTCGAACTCGGCCAGGAAATTGCGGCTCTCAAGGAGAAAAACGGCGTCGTCCGAGGTGGTCTTGCCGACGGCCGACCCGACATTCTCCATGATATTCAGGCCTGCGAGATGATCCTGGCACTGTCGGGCACCACCAACGGCCATCTCGCCACAGAGGGCTTCAAGACACTGGAAAAGCGTACCGGCACGCTGCTGCACGACCTGGCCTCCGAGAATGAGGGCAAACGCATCACCTTCGCCGATACCCAACACGGCCCGGTACCGGTGATCACGTCACCCGAATGGTCCGGATCCGAGACCGGCGGACGGCGATACTCGCCGTTCACGATCAACGTGGAACGACTCAAGCCCTGGCACACGCTGACCGGCCGCCAACACTTCTACCTCGACCACGACTGGATGACCGAGCTGGGTGAAGGGCTGCCCACCTTCCGGCCACCGCTGAACATGACCGCGCTCTTCGATGAGTCCGAGATCGGGGCGACGCCCGCCCACGGTGTCTCGGTCCGCTACCTCACTCCACACAACAAATGGTCGATCCACTCCGAATATCAGGACAACCTGTTCATGCTCTCACTGTTCCGCGGCGGGCCCGGTATCTGGATGAGCCCTCAGGATGCAGAGAAGATCGGGGTACACGACAACGAGTGGATCGAAGCCGTCAACCGCAATGGAGTGGTCAACGCACGCGCCATCATCTCGCACCGGATGCCTGAGGGAACGGTCTACATGTACCACTCGCAAGACCGCCTCATCGATATGCCGCTCTCTGAGACGAGCGGCCAGCGCGGCGGCAACCACAACTCGCTGACCCGGCTGATGATCAAGCCCACCCACATGATCGGTGGATACGCCCAACAGACCTACGCCTTCAACTACATGGGTCCCACCGGCAATCAACGCGACGAGGTCACCGTGATCCGGCGCCGTAGCCAAGAGGTGAGGTACTGATGCGAGTCATGGCTCAGATGGCGATGGTCATGAACCTGGACAAGTGCATCGGCTGCCATACGTGCTCGGTCACGTGCAAGCAGGTGTGGACCAACCGGTCCGGCGCCGAACACGTCTGGTTCAACAATGTGGAAACCCGGCCCGGTCAGGGATATCCGCGCACCTATGAAGATCAGGAGAAGTGGAAAGGTGGCTGGACACTCAACAAGCGTGGCCGGCTGAAGCTCAAGGCAGGAGGTCGCCTGAAGAACCTCGCCACCATCTTCGCCAACCCACACCTTCCCGGCATCAACGATTACTACGAGCCGTGGACCTACGACTACGAGAACCTCACCACGGCCCCGGCGCAGGATCATATGCCGGTAGCTCGCCCCAAATCGTTGCTCACGGGTGAGAATACGAAAATCACCTGGTCATCGAACTGGGACGACGATCTTGCCGGGTCCGTCGAGCACGGGCACAACGACCCGATCCTCAAACAAGTCGGCGACAAGGTCAAATTCGAATACGAGCAGGCGTTCATGTTCTACTTGCCACGGATTTGCGAACACTGCCTGAATCCTTCATGCGTGGCGTCGTGTCCCACCGGAGCGATATACAAGCGCGAAGAGGACGGCATCGTCCTCGTCGACCAGGATCGCTGCCGGGGCTGGCGACAATGTGTGGGCGGATGCCCCTACAAGAAGATGTATTTCAACCACAAGACCGGCAAAGTCGAAAAATGCACGTTCTGCTATCCGCGCATCGAGATCGGCCAACCCACCATCTGCTCCGAAACCTGCGTGGGGCGACTGCGCTACCTCGGCCTGATGCTTTACGACGCCGACCGGGTGCTCGACGCTGCA
Source organism: Rhodococcus pseudokoreensis (assembly GCF_017068395.1). Lineage (NCBI taxonomy): Bacteria > Bacillati > Actinomycetota > Actinomycetes > Mycobacteriales > Nocardiaceae > Rhodococcus > Rhodococcus pseudokoreensis. The sequence continues at coordinate 166,942 of NZ_CP070614.1, forward strand.
TCCACGACCGATGAACACGGTCTCTATGACGCCCAGCGCGCCGTATTTCTGGATCCCAAAGATCCGGAAGTCATTCGACAGGCGCAGCTTGCGGGCATCCCGGATGACTGGATCGACGGTGCACAACGTTCACCGATCTGGGCGTTGATCAATGAATACAAGGTCGCCCTGCCGCTGCATCCGGAGTACCGCACGATGCCGATGGTGTGGTACATACCGCCGCTGTCTCCGGTCGTGGACGCAGTCAGTGAAACCGGCGAGGACGCCGAACGCAAGGACAACCTGTTCGCCGCTATCAACACGCTGCGGATCCCGGTCGAGTACCTCGCCGGGTTGTTCACCGCCGGGGATACTGCTCCTGTCGACAAGGTGCTGCACAAGCTCGCAGCAATGCGCTCGTATATGCGCGACATCAACATGGGCTGGGAGACGGACGAGTCCATCGCGGAGTCGGTTGGGATGACCGGCCAACAGATCAAAGATATGTACCGACTGCTGGCCATCGCCAAGTACGAAGAACGCTACGTCATCCCTCCGGCCCACTACGAAGACGCCCACAAACTGGAAAACATCGCCACCGAGTGCTCGCTCAACGTCGACGGCGGGCCCGGGATGGGCGGGATGGACGGTTCCTTTGGTGGCGACCCCGGCATGGGTGCGGACCCCGGCGTCGGCTCGCCGGTCGGCCCGGGACGCCCTGAGGGGGTGCGGATCAACTTGGTGACCTGGAACGGCCAGGGGACCCCGGATGGGCTCTTCCCCGAGTTGCACGAGCGGTCCGAAGGACCGACGGACACCGAGCGCCGGTCATGACCCCACGGGTACCGAAACTCAAATACTCCAAGGACGAACTCACCCGCACCTGGCAGTCCGCTTCGATGCTGATGGACTATCCCGACCAGAACCTGCTCGCACATCTCGATCTTCTCAGCCAGGTTGCCGCCACCCTGCCTGCGAAACTCGGTGCGCGCCTGCAGGCGACGATCGACCACCTTCGCGCCCGGCCGTTACGCGAGTCCGAAAGTGACTACGTCGACACCTTCGACAACCGCAGGCGCGGCTGCCTGTTCTTGACTTACTTCTCCAACGGTGAGACCCGAAAGCGGGGTCTGGCGCTCCTTCGCATCAAGCAGGTATACACAAGGGCTGGCCTGACACTCACCGATGACCAACTACCCGATCATCTGTGTGTCGTACTGGAGTTTGCCGCCACAATCGATCAGCAGGCCGGCCTGAAGATGATTCTCGACAACCGCGCGGGCCTCGAACTCCTCCGCCTGCATCTGCGCGAGATCGAGTCGCCGTGGACGGGGGCACTAGAAGCCGTCTGCGCCACGCTGCCCCCGCTAAAGGGCACGGATCACGAAGCCGTCGAACGGCTTATCGCCGAAGGCCCCGAAGAGGAGCAGGTGGGCCTCAACCCCTATGGAATGCCCGATCTGTTGCCGATGCCCGGAGGTGCATGATGGACAACGTCTGGAACATTTTCCTGTGGTTGATCTTCCCGTACATCTGCCTGACCATCTTTGTCCTCGGCCATATTTGGCGCTATCGCTACGACAAATTCGGCTGGACTTCCAGATCGAGTCAGATGTATGAAAGCCGTATTTTGCGTTGGGCGAATCCGATGTTCCACTTCGGCATCCTGGCCGTCTTCTTCGGCCACGTGATGGGCCTGGGCATTCCCGAAAGCTGGACCGAGGCCGCCGGAATTTCGGAGAGCATGTACCACTTCATGGCGATCACGGTGGGCATCTTGGCCGGTGTCTTCACCATCGTCGGCCTGGTCGGCCTGCTCTATCGTCGACGCTTCACCAAGGCAGTGCTGGGGGCGACCACCAAGATGGACAAGCTGATGTACCTCATGCTCACCGTCGTGATCCTGAGCGGTCTCGTCAACACCGGGTCCGGCGCTGTCGGGGATTACAACTACCGCGAAGGTGTATCCGTTTGGTTCCGTAGCATCTTCTTCCTCAACCCCCAGCCCGAGCTGATGGCCCACGCCCCATTTAGCTTCCAATTCCACGGCCTGGCTGCCATCAGCCTCTTCGCGCTATGGCCCTTTACCCGTCTGGTACACGTATTCACCGCCCCATTGGGATACATCTTCCGGCCATACATCCTCTACCGCAGTCGCGATGCACACGAAGGATCCCGCGAACGCCGCCGTGGCTGGGACAAGGTCGACACCATCCCGCGCCGCCGGTAGGCAACAGAAACGCCGAACGAAGACCTGGGCCCCTCCCGCGTTAAGCTCACGATCCGCAAGGGGCTTCTGCACGATGTCTTTGAGTTTGCGCAGAAATGCGGCTGCGGGTGCACCATCCACGACGCGGTGGTCGACGGACAAGGTCAGCTTGATGATCGAGCGCACCACCACCTCGCCGTCCCGGACGACGGGAGTGGGACTGGCTGCACCTACCGCGAGGATCGCCGCTTCGGGTGGGTTGATGATGGCGGTGAAATGGTCGATCGGGTACATGCCGAGGTTGCTGATGGTGAAGGTTCCGCCGGTGAATTCGGGCGCATGGATCCACCGATTCGGTAGAGGCCTGAAGTGGGTCGCAACGGCGAAACGCCCTGTCGTGGTGGGAGAATAGGATTCCTTGAAGGTCGCATTCGGCCACGACGAAGGGCATCTCGTAGATGGACCTATCTCATACCCGACCGGTAGCGTCGGCGATCTTCGACGATCCCAATCCGGTGTCCTGCGCCAGCCTGGTCCCGATCGAGGCGTTGGCCGAGCGGTGCGACCTGGCGGCATTGGCCGACGAGCACGCCCGTAACGTCGTCTACCGCAAGCTGGTGGCCGTCGTTCCGCACGAGCCCGGTACCTCGGGGCGTCGGTGGCGCAGCATCGGGAGCAGGTAATGACGGTGGGCGGTCGCCGCGGCCGAGTCGTGGGCGCCGTCCGTGCGGCGGTCGGGTGGGTTGATGATGGCGGTGAAATGGTCGACCGCGTACATGCCGAGGTTGCTGATGGTGAAGGTTCCGCCGGTGAATTCGGACGGGGTCAGGGTGCCGGTGTGGGCGCGTTCGGCCAGCGACCGTGCCTCGGCGGCAATCTCCCGAACGGTCTTGCGGTCGGCGTCGCGGATGACGGGAACGAGGAGGCCCCCGTCGGTGGCGACGGCGACACCGATGTGGATCCGACGGTGCCGCACGATGGCGTCTCCGCCCCAGGACGCGTTGACCTGCGGGTGCGCGTGCAATGCGACCGCACAAGCCCGCACCAGCAGGTCCGTCACACTGACTTTTCCGCCGGCGTCCGCCGATGCAGCGTTGACCTCCGCACGGAAGCTGGAGCAGCCGCTCGGTGTCGACCACGCTGGTCAGATAGAAGTGCGGTACATCGGCGCTCGCGGTCAATCGGCGTGTCGTGACCCGGCGAACGGTGGTGAGCGGGACGGACTCGTCGTCTGACTGGATTGTGGCTGGTGTCGTGGCGACCGGCACCGATGCCTGTGGAGTGTGCCCGACGGCGCCGACGGCCGGCTCGACGTCGGCGCGGACGATCCGCCCACCCGGCCCCGTGCCGGTGACAGTGCCAAGGTCGATGCCGCGCTCGTGCGCGATCTTGCGGACGAGCGGGGTGGCACGCCGGGAGGGGGTGGCCGGTTCGGGTGCCTCCGCTGTCGCGGGTCCACCCGCCGAGGGCTTGGAGGCTGAGGGTTCGGCTCTCGTCGGTGCCTGCGGCGCAGGGGATGTCGGCTTCGCGCTGGCGCTTTCGCCGATGATGGCGATGGGCTGGCCGATAGGGACTGTGCTGCCTTCGGTGACCAGCAGAGCGGTGAGCGGCCCCTCGTCGTAGGCTTCCAGCTCCATAGTGGCCTTGTCCGTTTCGATCTCCGCGATGATGTCGCCCTTGCGGATCAGGTCACCTTCGTTCTTCAGCCACCGACTCAGAATCCCCTCGGTCATCGTGTCGGACAGGCGGGGCATCTGTGCTTCAGGCATGGCGGAACTCCTACCGCGTGAAGCGAGTGTCGTCGAGGACCTGATGGATGACCGTGAGCAGCGCAGCAGCGTTGGGCAGGGCCGCCAGCTCGAGCGGTTTGGCGTAGGGCAGCGGGACCTCCGCGGCGGCGACCCGTCGGACCGGGGCGTCGAGGTAGTCGAAGGCACCTTCGCCGATGCTGGCGGCGACCTCGGCGCCGATCCCGTAGCTGAGCCCGTCGTCTTCCAGGACCACCGCCCGGGTGGTTTTGCGCACCGAGGTGCAGATCGTCTCCCGATCCAGTGGCCGCAGGCTTCGCAGGTCGACGACCTCCACCGAGATGCCCTCTTCCTCGAGTTGGCGGGCCACTTGCAGGGCGATCACCGTTGACCGTGAGTACGCAACGACGGTGATGTCGTGACCCTGCTTGACCACCCCGGCGGTACCGATCTTGCCGAGCAGCTCCCCCTCGGGAACCTCGCCCTTGGTGTTGTACAGCGAGAGGTTCACCAGCACGATCACCGGATCGTCGTCCCGGATCGCCGCCGTCAGCAGTGCTTTGGCGTCCGCCGGGGTGGCGGATGCCAGCACCTTCAGGCCGGGCACATGTGCGTACCAGACCTCCAGGTTCTGCGAGTGCGTGGCCGCGAGCTGTTGGCCATCCCCACCGGGTGTGCGGATCACCATCGGTACCGACACCTGCCCACCGAACATCGTGTGCATCTTCGCCGTGTGGTTCACGATCTGGTCCAACGCCAGCAGGCTGAAGTTGATCGTCATGATCTCCACGACCGGCCGCAACCCGAGCATTGCGGCACCGATGGCCGCGCCGACGAAGCCCTCCTCACAGATGGGCGTGTCCCGCACGCGGGTCGGACCCGCGTGTCCCGCACGCGGGTCGGACCGAAGTCCTTGAGCAGACCGGCGGTGATCTTGTAGGACCCTTCGAAGGCACCGATCTCTTCCCCCATCAGAAACACGTTCTGGTCGCGAACGAGCTCCGCCCGGAGCGTGTCCTGTAAAGCCTTGCGGTAGGTGATCACCGGCCCCACCGGCGCAGCGTCGGTCATGGAATTGTCACCACCCGCTCGCCCGGAAGGTGGTGTGGCGCGTTGAGCACCGCGGTGGCATAAGTGTGCGCGAACAGCTGGTCCGGCTCCGGTGAGGGGCTGGCGTCGGCGAACTCGACGGCAGCGGTGACCTCCTCCTCGACCTGTGCGCCGATCCGTACCACGTCGGCCTCCGCCAAGACTCCCTCCTCGAGGAGGCGAACCGGAAGCGGGAAGCGTCGCCACCGGGTCGAGGGCACGCACCCGGTCGGTCTCCCCCTGCGAGCGGTAGCGGGCCGGGTCGACCACCGAGTGTCCGCGCAGCCGTTCACACATGGTCTCCAACAGATACGGCTGCCGGTCGATCCGCGCACCCTGCAGCGCTGCACGGGCGGCGTCGCGGACGGCCAGCACGTCGTTGCCGTCCACTCGCTGCCCTGGGATGCGGTAGGAGCAGCCCCGCTTGTACTGTTCCGGCTCGCCGGCGGCCGCCTCCACCGTGGTGGCCATGCCCAGGCCGTTGTTGACGATGACGTAGACGATGGGCAGCCGCCACACCGCCGCGAGGTTGAGTGACTCGTGAAACGCACCGATGTTGGTGGCGCCGTCGCCCATTACGCACATCACCGCCTCAGCGTCCGGTCCCGACTGACCGCGGTAGGTCAAAGCCAGCGCGGCGCCGGTCGCGGGCGGAATCTGACCGCCGACGATGCCGTAACCGCCCATCAGCCGGGTAGGCACGTCGAACAAGTGCATCGACCCGCCCCAGCCCCCCGACACTCCGGCGGTCTTGCCGAACAGCTCGGCCATGATGCGTCCGGGCTCCAAGCCACGAGCCAGGGCGTAACCGTGGTCGCGGTAGGTGTTGAACAAATAGTCCCGTGGTTCAAGCGCATCCATCAATCCGACGACGGTGGCCTCCTCACCGACGTTGAGGTGGCAGTAACCGCCGATCTTGGCGCGGGTGTACATCTCGCTGGCCCGCAACTCGAACTCTCTGATGAGCACCATTTGTCGGTAATACCCGCGCATCATCTCCGGAGGGCCGCGTTCTCGCCGACCATGTGACCTCCTGCAACTCGCTGAACTCAGGGACCGGGCGGCTGTTCCTGGACAACAAACGCGTCGGTGCTGTGGCACTTCGGGCAGGAAGCCGGCGATTGTTCACCACGCATCGACTCCCCGCACACCGGGCAGACCCATTCGGTGATGAGCAGGGCCACGATGTCGGCGCGGCTGACGATTCCGACGAGCTTGCTGCCGGACACGACCGGCACCCGGTGGATCGGTCGATCGATCAACAGGTGCCGTACGTCCCCGACGTCGGTGGCCTCCGTGACGCTGACTACCGCCGTCGTCATGACCTCGCGTGCGGTGGAACCGGCCGGTTTGGCGAGCAGGTCATACTCACTGACCAGCCCGACCACGCCGCCGTCGGAATCGACGACGGGGACGGCGCTGATCCGATGTTGATCGAGGACCGCCGCGATCCGGACAACCGCATCATCGGCCTGCACCACGACGACCGGTGCCGTCATGATTTCTCGGACCGTCGTCATTGCCACCACCCTAGGTCAAGCCGGCGCTGCGAACCAGTGACGAAGGTTCTGCCCACTGGTCCGCAATCTCATCGCATCTCGTCTCTTCCCTGGCCGCATCAGTACAACCGTGTCGGGAGGATGTGGCCCAACAGGTCTTCGCCCGCCAGATACCGACGCAAGTTTTCGCAGAACAGGGTCACGATGCGTTCGTTCTCGTGCACCGACAGACCGGCGGTGTGCGCGCTGAGCAACACGTTGGGCAGCTCCCACAGTGCACTGTCCGGCGGCAGCGGCTCGGTGGCGAAGACGTCGAGCGCGGTCGTGGCCAGCCGGCCCTGCTCGAGCGCGGTCGTGGCAGCCACGGCGCGAGCCTGCCCAGCCGACTGTTCTTCGGTCCTGCTCTCATGGAACCGATCGGATTCGTCATGAGCAGGAAGATGCTCCTCACGCTACGCCGTCGGTTGGCGCGCTGACCGATGCTCGAATCACGGCCGCGGTTCGGCGCCGAACACGAACCGGCGACCGGTGATCTCTCTTGGGCTGATTTCCACGTAGTTGAACTTGGGTGTCGGCACCCAGGACTGCAGGGGCAGCTCGTCCGCCGCGGCAATCTCCGCCGAGGTCTGCAATCGCCGAGCACTCCCGTGGACGACAACACTCCACCCGAGTACCTCGCTGACGTGGTCGACTTCGAACGCCACCTGTTGATGAATGGTGAGTTCGACGAGTTTGGTGCCTTCGGCGGTACGGAAAAGCAGTTTCCCTTGGTGCGCAACATAGTTGACGGGGAAAACATCGATCCTGTCCGCTACGCTCAAGACGAGACGACCGAGTTTTTCGCTGCCGAGCAGTTCCCAACTCTCGTCGGAGGTCAGTTCGGTGATGGGTCCGTCCGTGCCGTTCTCGGAATTGGTCATATCTGATGATTACATCTGGATTTCCAGGTTGTCTTCGGTATGTCGACTGTCCTCGTCCAGCCACGGCTCGGGCACGGCCCGCGACATGGCACCCACGACGTGAGCCGCAGGGGACTTTCGGCCCTCGTCCGTCCTGCCGGCGTGCGCGACAGTGAAGGAATGGATTTGCGAATTCGAGTTCGCCGAGGCGACGACGCACCAGGCAATGGTGTGTCTGGCGCGTCGAAGTCGAAAGCGGTAGTGCGTCGACGAGGCGCCGGTGACGCCGCGACAGTGCGGTGTGCCGACGTAGTCGCACTCCTCCGGCGTGTCGTTTACAGGCCGGCGTAGTCGAGCCGACGCCGGACAGCCGACATAAGTCGGGCCCGCGTCAGAACAAGAGGAGTGATGGGACCATCGCAGACAATGCCGAGCCGACGAACCATCGAAACCGCGGTCGCTCTGGCCTGCCGGGCACCGTCCCTGTACAACAGCCAACCGTGGAGGTGGGTCCTCGGTTCGCAGGACCTGTCCCTTTTCAGTGATCCCGATCGCATCCTGCCCGCCACCGATGCGTTCGGACGCCAGATGGTGCTGTCCTGTGGGGCGGCACTCAACCATCTCCGCTACGCATTCGCGTCCCTGCGCTGGACTTCGGTGATCGACCGCCTCCCGCACTCGCAGGGACGACAATGCCTGGCAACCATCGGGCTCGCCCCTGCCCAGGACGTATCCGATACCGATGACCGGATGGCAACGGCGATCACCCGCAGACGCACCGAGCGACTTCCGATGGACCCGCCCGGCCGCTGGGATCAGACCTTCGCCCAGGTGACAGAACTCGCCGCACAGTCCGGAACTCACCTGGAAGACATCGGCGAGCACGGCCGACCCGCACTCGAAGCGATGTCACGCCGACTCAGCGGTCTGCGCCGCGCAGATCCGGTCTACCAAGCAGAGCTGCGGTGGTGGGCGGGGCATTCGCTCTACCCCGAAGGTATCCCGGCCGAGGCGTTACCGGCCGCGCGACACCGCACGGTCGCGGTCGAACGAGAATTCCCTCCCGGAAACGTCACCTCCGACACCGGAAACGAGGACGACCGCGCGGCGATCCTGCTGCTCTCCACCCCTTCGGACTCCCGGCTGGACTGGGTGCGCTGCGGAGAGGCGTTGTCGGCCGTACTTCTCGCCTGTACCGATCGCGGACTCGCGACATGCACAGTCACACATCTGACCGAATCGGGCGCGGTCCGGACCGCGCTACGCGAACTTTCCGACGGTGACGGCTTACCCCAGGTCCTGGTCAGGGTGGGGCGTTCTACCCGACCCGCACCGACAACCGCAGTATCCCGACGCCCGTTGTCAGAGATTCTCTTCCGAGAATGACAGGCAGTTCCCGACGGTGCCGTGGAGGCCATTGCACCGTCAAGCCACGGTGGCCCGTCGGCGCTTCGCCAAGTCCTCGGGGGCTACGTCGATCCGACCGGGTCCTGTACCGATCGACATCGGAGACAAGCTCGGTCAGGTCGTCGACACCGATGCGCCCCACACACTGCGGTGCACTGCGAATTGCTCCAGAATGGCAGAGGACCCGCCTTCGCCGGAACGCGGTTCTCGCGTGGCCAGCAAGATCGGACCGCACCGACGGCACCGGCGGTCGATATTGCGCCAGCGGAACCGGGCGTCCGTGATCTCGGCGCGGAAGAACTCACTCTCCGAGGTGCTGCCGGTTTCCCATCCGGCGCGCAGCTGCGCGGGAATAGTGATGCCGGTAAATCTGCGCTCGGCATCGATGGTCACAGTGAACCGGTAGCGCCCAAATCCCTGACCGTCAGGATTTCCCCAACACTGCATCTGCAGCCCGCGCAGGGCGCCGTCCTCGCCGATCTCCAGCCGCACGGTTTCCTCATGCCCGGCCACCGTCCAGGTGGCCTGAGTGGTTGACTCGTTGAGGTCGGCGGTCCAGCGGGCAAGGGGAAACCCTGTGGGAACGAAGATTGCTTCGCCCGCCAGGCGACCCGCCGCGCTTTCGGTGACATCGCGTCCACGCTCGGAATTCACCGGGACCACCCCGCCGATGCGCCACCGCATCTCCCCACTACCGTCGGTGAAACGGTCGAAGCCCAGAATCGGTAGAGCGCCGACCTTGGCGGTGGCAGCCCATATGAACCCCGACGCCGGCACCAGGATTTGGGTGGCCGTAAAGGCGAGTGTTGTCGTCGACGGCGTGAGTGATCCAGCGGCGGGCGGCGGGTAGAAGGCTCTCGACGAGGGAGGGGTCGAACCGCTGGCCCGTGCCGCCCACATGGGTGAGTGCTTTCCATTGTTCGCTGACATGGCGGGCCGCCCGTGGAACCCGCGCTAAATCCAGCATCGGCGCCTACCATCCAAGGGTCTGTCCGACATGGTAGTTCTTCCCATGCGCAGTCAGTGCTCACCTCGAGGGCAATCAGTTCGTCTGCCCGGGGCCGTTCCACACATCGTCGATACTGGTGCTCTCGAGGTGCCCGGAACGGTGGTCGGGCACGGTTCGGCGTCGATCTCGCTCGCGGTGCCGCTCAGCGTGAAGGCCACCGCGAAATTGTCAGCGGTGCGGGTGGTCTCCGCGCCGCGGCATCGGTGACTCATCGTGGTCAGGTGCGCGCCGTACGGGGCTGAGAAGGTCACCGACACCGAACTCGGGTACGGCGGGAACAGGTCGGTTGCGTCGTGAACGGAGGCGGCGCGAAGTCGCGACCATAGTCCGGGACTCGCCTGAGTTGCGGCGACGTTGGCTCATGTGAGCGACCGTTCGGCGGCTGCGCCGCCGACTTGTACGCCGATCCTTAATTTAATGCTTCGCTGGCTGAGCACTTGCCGATACACCTGGCGTGCTCGTAGTGCCCAAAACGAGACAAGCTCTGACAACGGTCCAACTGACCGCCTTGCGGGACGGTCTTCCAAGAAACGACTGGCGAGTTCGCGCACGTCGGGCAGGCAGTCAGGCTCGCAGCGATCGCGAGCGCCAACCGGACGAACAGGGTACAGGGGAAAACGGCAGAATCACGCCCTGGTGTCGCTTACACGCCCTCAAAGCTTGTGACAGATCGAAATTGAGCCGGCTAAGACGTCGATCCGCGCTGTGCTCTCTGTTCGTGGACATCCTCTACGCACCCCACGTAGGTTAGGCAGACCAGCAGGCTCGCGGAAGGACGATCATGGCGAATCTCAGGGAGCTGACCGAGTCTCATCTCTCCACGGCACGGACGGACAAACGCGGCCGCAGCGCCGAACTTGTCGCCAACGACGGAGCACTCCGGCAGACAGTGATCGCACTTCGGGAGGGCATCCGGCTCGCCGAGCACAACTCCCCGCCGGCAGCGAGCCTCCAGGTCCTCACAGGACGGGTTCGCGTCGAACTCGAAGAGGAGTCTCAAGGGGAATTCGGCGAAGGCGAACTGTGGATTCTCACCCATGAACGCCATGCGGTACTTGCCCTCGCCGACAGCGTTTTCCTGCTGACCACGGTGACGAGCCAACAAGGCAAACAGTCATACTCCTGACGGCTTACCTAGACTAGTAGCGTGTCGCTTCTTAGCTCTGCCCTGTTTCGTTTAGGTTGGGGGCGGCAGACTTCCCCTTCTCCTCTGCCGGTCAGGACTGTTGTCAATGCCTTCGCAGAAGAAGCGTCCGGTGACGTTGAGCTTGGCTGATCGTGAGTTCTTGGAACGGTTGACGACGACCGGGGTGCATCCGGCCTCGATGATCCGGCGGGGCCCGGGTGTTGCTGGCGCTGGACACCTCGGTCGGGGTGGTTGATGAGAAGGAGGTGATCGCAGCACGGTTGGGGGTCTCGGGTGAGACGGTGCGGCTGGTGGCCAAGCGGTTCGCTGAGACCGGTCGGGACGTGGAGGCCACGATCGGTCGCAAGCAGCGTGACCTCCCGCCGGTGCCCTCGCAGATCACGGGGGAGATCGAGGCCAGGTTGATTGCGTTGGCGTGCACGCAACCCCCGGCGGGACATGCCCGGTGGTCGCTGCGACTGCTGGAGAAACACGTCGCCTTGGTCGACGACATCCCCGACCTGGACCACTCGACCATCGGCCGGGTTTTAGAAAAACGAAACTTCGTCCTCACCTGAGGAAGTGCTGGATCATCCCACCAAACGCCAACGCAGAGTTCGCGGCCCGCATGGAGGACATTCTGTCGGTCTACGCCCGGATCTACGACCCGATGCGGCCGGTGGTGTGCATGGACGAAAAGCCCTACCAGCTCCTCGCTCACGTGCGTGACCCGATCCCGGCAGGCCCGGGACGCGATCTGAAGGAGGACTGACGAGTACGTGCGGCACGGGACCTGCTCGTTCTTCTGCTGGGTCGAGCCCGTGGCCGGATGGCGGCGGGTCGATGCCCGGCCCCGGCGCACCAAGATCGACTGGGCCGGACAGGTCAAGGACCTGCTGTGCGTGGACTACCCGGACGCAGAGACGGTGGTGCTGGTGATGGACACCCCCACCACTCACGGCATCGGATCGCTCTACGAGGCCTTCGACGGCGGAGGCGTTCGCGCTCGCGCAGCGGCTCGAGATCCACCACACCCCCAAGCACGGCTCGTGGCTCAACATTGCCGAGATCGAACTCTCTGTGCTGACGCGCCAGTGTCTGGACCGGCGCATCGAGGACCTCGAGACACTCAATGCCGAACTCGCCGCCTGGCAACGACAGACCAACGCCGATCAACGCCAGGTCCAGTGGCACTTCACCACCGACGACGCCCGCATCAAACTCCGCCACCTATATCCCAACACTTAGCCGCGACGGTCTACTAGCATCGCGCGGACAATCCTTTGACGATAGAAGTAGAACAGCGCGAGCGTCGCGCTGGAACATGACGGTCCGCAAGCGTGGGGCCGGTGTTCTGAAGGTCGGGTCTATTTTGGTGCTGGACGGAATGTCGGACTTGCCATCACCAACAGTGAGTTGGAAGGCTCGCCGACGGAAAGATCGTTGGCCTCGAGGCACTCTCGGAACGTGGGCGTCATGCCGCGGCGACTCGGAACGGTGGCCCACACCTGCGTCTCGAACGGGAAGATCGACTCCCGCCGTCGGCGTTCGAGGTCCCTGACAGGCGTCACGACGGGCGAGGCCCGCGGCGGCGCGACCGGTGTCGGTTTCAGGGGTGTCCTGGAGGGGCGACGACGTGAGACAACCTCGAGTAAGGCGACAGCGCCGATCGCGGCGGCAACCGCCACGGTGAACCCCCAGCGCTGCAAGTCCACCGGCGATGCCGCGACGGCCGCGTGGAGCGAGGTCACGAACAGCGCACCGGCGGCCGCAACCGACACGAGCGTGGACCGCCGTTCTCGGGCGGAGGCGACCGCGTGAGGCAGCAGACTGCTTTCAGCACTGTCACACAGCTTACCGAGTTCGGTATGCAGAAACGCGATCTCGTCGGCGGTGCGGTGCACCAGCGTTGATCGAAGGTGTGTCGATTCGATCCGTGGCGAGAGGCGGTGATCATCGGCGGGGTGTGCTTGCAGAAGCCGTGTCTCGATCATCCGTGTGCGGGCCGCCGCGATGTCGCCGAGGCCCGCGAGGGCGCCACCCTCGCTCAGTTGGCGGCGGTTGCGCAGGAGCGACAGTACGCGTCGGTGGTCCGCCGAGTGCTGTGCGCGCAGGGCGACCCAGCCGATGAGGCAGTAGAGCATCTCACGGGTGCCCCGATCGACGTATTGGCGACCGATAACGGGGGCGCCGACGTCGACGGCGAGGGCGCGGGCGTCCTCGCGAATCGCGATCCCCGATCCGAGCCGAGACGCCCTGTCGATCAGCGGGACCCGGTGCCAGCGCAAGAGTCCACGGTAGGAGCGGGACGCGGCCCCGCCGCAGGGTGAGGTGCCCGGTTCATCGACCAGTCGCCGTACCGTATCGACCCCGTCCGTGTGGACCTCGATGATCAGGCCCTCGAGGGTGTCCGAATCAGTCCGGTGAGGGCCGTGGATTGTCAGGCTGCGCAGCGGCCGGTAGACCGCGGAGCTGGGCAGTCGGGTGTTCAGCCGCGGGAAGACGTCCATCGGGCTCGCATCAGGCGTCAGCCCGAAGGGGCGGAGGAATGCTTCGATGGCGGCCCAGAATTCGGGGCTACCGCCGCCGCGGAGCGGATCATGGTGCCGGTCGATCAGGCTGCCGGTGCGCTCGGGGGTGAGTTCCTCGCAGGCCAGCACCAGTCCGTTGCCGGGCACCTCCCACAGTGACAGGCACGTGGCCGGCGGGCCGACGTAGGGTCGTCGCCGACCGTCAGGTGCGCGCTGTCCATCGAGTGCGAGTCCGAAGGTAACCGGTGGACTGCTGCGATCGACGATGTGCCGGAACGCCAGCAACTGTGCTTGGGGTCCATCGTCTCCGGTGGCGGTGGGGGCGCTGATGCGGGCAGGCAGGAACGGTTCGACCTCGTCGACCGCGGGTACCGGGACCGGATCGGCGCTTTCCACGATATCCAACGGCAACAGGATGACCCGCAACAGTGCCCGCCGTCTCCTCGACGACAGCGAAGCCGGGTTCGACCGACGGGTGACGAGTCCAGGACGTTTCATTTCTGTTCCATCAATTCTCGAAACATCCGGCACTCGTGCGCCGACCGATGCGGCGGAACGCAAGAGGGTCATCTCACCGGATGTTGTGTGAGTGCCCCTGTCTCGCTCACCCTGCACTCGTTGGGAACACGCCCGCCCCCGCCGCGCAGCGGCCGGGGCGGGCGTGTCAGAGGCCGGAAGTTGGCCTCCCGATCGGGTGGTCACACGCGGGGCGGACCAATAGGACTGCGATGTGCTTCCATTGAACTCGGCAGGGTTTTGTGAGCCGCTTTCACCGATGTAGATAAATGGAAGAGAGTGCAGTCGCTGATATTTCCACGTTCCGAGCCGTTCTCTTCCGAAACTGCTACGTCTGATATGGGCGCGGGTCAGGGCTGTGGGCCGAGTTCGCGGGGCAACATCATCGATGTTCAGGCAACGAAGAGGGTGACGGGGTGCGGTGTTGACGCCAGTGTCGCGTCAGCTCTTCCGCTTTCGGAAGAGCTGAGTCGACGCGAGCGCCTTCTCTCGCTTCTCCGCCCGGCGCTCCTTGAGAGCACGTGCGGACTGTTTTGAACTCTTGACGGCGGACTTGTCGGCCATTGTCGGTCCTTTCCGAATCGGCAACCGCGAACTGACCTCGACCATACCCAATAAAAGAAATAAGTCCAGTTCAGCGGCCGATTAGAGGCGGTTCGGTGATGCGGGGGTCGTGACGACGGGGTCGGTTTTTGTGTTCGGCGGGCTGTTCGCCGATACGAGATTCTCCCCGACCCCAGCTGCGCCCGGTGCGGTCGTCGTGCGATGTCCGTCGGGAGTTTCAGAGGTTCAAGGCGCGCAGGAAATTTCACGGACTTGCTTATTTCTTGCCGATGGCTATGGTGCAGGGCAGCATCAGTGGCATCTATTTGGAGGACTGAAATGTGAGTGCAGCTACCGATCGTCAGTGGGCGGTTCGTGACGCTGTTCTGCGTTGGCTTCTCGCGAAGACAACGGAGGGATATCGCAGCCCGATTTTGGACGCGGATGCCATCGGAGCAGAGGTCGGGTGGGTGGCCTCGCCGCTCACCCGCGACGAAGTCGTCGACGCCTCGATGTTTCTCTTCAAGGAGAACTATGTGACAGGCGTGCCGGTAATGGGTATCGGGATTCCACGACCGATGCTGACTGTCGCGGGACGTCGGGTGGCCAAGACAGGCAAACCCCTCAGGTACAAGGACGACGTCAACCGAACGAAGCTGCGCCAGCAGCTGGCGGCCTCGCTCGCAGAGGCATCCGCGACGACGGCCGCAGTGAAGTGAATAAGAGAATGGCTCGACCGGTCACTCGACGATGAGTACGTGAGCACGGGTTGACCCCGGAACCGGCGTGGTCCGCACCGTCGCGGTGCAGACCACGCCGGCACCGACGAGGTTACCCAGTCCGGTCGCGCCGCGAGGTAGGTGTCGGTAGGTGTCCGCGTACGCACACTCCGTCGCGAATGCCCGACCCATCGGTCGACTATTTCATTGGTTTGCGATCGGTACGGCCTGGATCGTATATCGGAGCCCGCCGGGCAGGGTGCATCACCGAAAAAGCCGGAACGATAGCGAGATTCACGTGAGATCCTGGATGGCAAGGGGGGCCCTGGGGATCGTAGCGTGGGTGCTGGACGGATCGGCCGATGGCGCGCAGAGCGACTGACAGTTTCGCAGGTCCGTCGCCGTTCGCGTGGTTCGGCGATGGGCACGTGTTCGCGGGTGAGGGTGTAACGGTCGGCGATGACTTCGTGGCCTTCTCGTGGGGTGACTGCATGCCCGCCCGTGATCCGACCCATTGCACACGGAGCCAACCAAGTAGTTCGAGACGAAGGCAGGAATCGTCCATCATGAGTGTGACACCCGACCACAGGACATCGCCGACCCTCGCCGGTGCCGGGTCGATCAGTACCGCGGAGATCAAGGCCCGACTCGCCGCGATGTTCGGTGACGACAACGCCGACACCCCTCCGCCCTCGTTGCCGGCCCCGCCAGCCGTGAGCGAACTGAGCCCCACCACATCACGATCCGCACCGTCCGCCACATCTGGACCACCCCGAGGAGGACCTGTCCCGTGAACCTCAATGTCGCCCTACTGTTATTTGTCCTTGCCGGCGGAATCGGTGGCACCGCCGCCATCCAGGCCGCGTTGCGCCGTTCCGCCGACCGCGGCCGGCGTGCGGTGTTCCACGTCAACGGCTGATCAATCCTTCTCGGCGCCAGGCCCGCCGGGCCCCTGAAGGGCAGAGATGAGCGATCCTGCGATCGGGGTGAGTCTGGCACCGGCGCTCCCGCGGATCCGTGCCGGCCCACTGTCATTCGCAGGTCCGTACCGCCGGGTGTGTGCGGGCCCGGACAGATGCCTTGCCGACCTCGTCGACCCACAGCACTGAGGATCCCACCAGGATGGCGAACACGGCCTGCGCGGAGAGTGGCGCCGTGGTGCCGAAGGGGCCCTGCACGACGTCGAGGTGCACCTCCAGGCCGATCCCCGGCGACGTCGTCTGTGACGACGATATCGAGGGTGCCAGCGCCCGACGTTTTCGGCGGTGGCCGGTCGCCGACGACCGTTTGATCACGACCCCGGTGCCAGCCCGCTCTTGGTTTGGTCTTCCGGATGCAGCCGCATAGGGGCGTCCGTGTGACCGCAGGGCAGGCTGCGGCTGTGAGTGGTGGTGATGGAGACCAGGGCGTTCAGATCGCTCGGGTCCTCGTCTTGTCTGCCGGCCCGGTCGCTACCGGGACGAGGACATGATCACCGGGGTGTTCCCGTCCGAGATGCACCCGGCGAGGACCTCGATTGCCGTTGTCCCGATCGCCCTGCCGAACTTGCGTTTGAGAACTGTCCGCACCGTGGAAGCTGATGCACCCTGGTGTGCGCGGTACACCTGGTCTACGCCCCGCTGGATGTTCGCCGCGACGACGGGCACCAGATCCGCCGCACACCTGATGTCTATGCGCACCGCCACCTCGACCACATCAACCTCGATCCTCGTGCATCACCGCACGCTCGTCTTGAAAGTATAAGAGACGCAGGATGACTCATCGCACCTACCTATTTCGTTGTCGAGGGCGGTGGTGCATGCCATCGCGGCTGGGATCTGCCGGCTGAAGGCTGAATCGGCCGATCGGGCACTCCCATTCCGGTTCCTTGCTCGGGTCGGGGGGCCTCCCGATCGACCCGGCGGGGGTGCCTCGCACCGTTCGGAGTGGGTGCCGCGCGCCGGAGTCGACCAATACGACGAACCCGTCGAATCAGTCGGCACCGCTCGGCGAAGGCATGCGGTCGGGCGTTCGGGTAAGGGCGTCAGCTATCGCCGAGGTCGGTGGTCTCGTCGGATTTACTTCTGCACAGCCAGATTTATCCGCGCCTTCGCTGAATTGAACCGGCGCTCGTAGAAGCCTGGCGTGTCGGTGTCGGGGCGCAGATCGGCAACGCCGATGTGCGTGGTCCGCGACACAAGGCCGGGCACCCCATGAACGGTCTTATCCACGACACCCGGCCTTTACCTAGGTAAGGCCTAGGTAAAGGCCTGTGTTCTCCGGGTGTCCGTTCCTGGAGACTGGAGTGACGGACCATACCAGGCGGCGTCGACGGTGAGGCGCGCGACATCGCCCACACGCGCCGACGTCACCTGTACCGCTGTACCGCCCGATGTAGCGAAAGGACTCCCATGCCGACCGACACCGCAGCAGTACCCGGACGAGGGCCTTCGCCGGAGCCTGCGGACGCGCAGTTGCTGTCCGCCGCGGCTGCAGTCCTGGCTGAGCAGCGCGCCTGCAGCCATGACGCCGGCTTCGATGCTCTCCTCGATGTGGCCCGCCGTAGCCACATCAGCGTCACCACCGCAGCTGTACGTGTCCTGGCGCGGCCGTCGGCGGATCGCGGTGGCCGTGAGCAACATCGCCGTGCAACAGCGCATCTGCCGCGCCGCGACGTTGGCGGTGGTGGTGTCAATGGATAGGAATCCGCCATTGCCGATCCCGAAGGATCCGTTCCCGGCGGCGGTCACCGTTGATTCCGGTGAGTGGCGGGTGCGTGCCGCGTGCCGCGGCGCCGATCTGTCGGTGTTCTTCTCGCCGGACGGCGAACGGCGCTCCGCTCGCGATCGGCGTGAAGCGCGGGCCCGGCAGATTTGTCAGGTCTGCCCCGTGCTGGTGCGGTGTCGCGATCACGCGCTGACGGTGGGTGAATCCTACGGCGTGTGGGGAGGCATGACGGAGGCGGACCGACGAAAGCGCACCCTCCGTTCCCGCCGCGGTGAGCGTCGACCGCTCGGGTCTTTCCATGAGCGACCTGTTGGTGCTGCATTGGGGGTACGCCGGGCCGCATTCACCGTGTCGTTCGACCGTGCGTACACCGGTGGGGCGTCGAGGGGTCGCCCCACCGCCGGGTGACACCCCGCACCGACCTGGCCCGGGCCCGATTCGTACCGTCCGCCCCTTCGGCGAGGCACGAGGAGTATCGTGCCGCCAACCCGAAGAGCAGTCAGATGACGGCTCGAGATCGAGTTTTCACGTACCGTCGACAGAGCCGAATGGGTACCGCAGGCTGCACCTGATCGTGCGGATTCCGGTGTCCTGTCGAGTGCAGACGGTGTTCGTCGAAATCCAGATCCGCAGACCATTGCGATGGGTTTCTGGGCGAGTTTCGTGCACAGGTATTCTGCGGGCGGAGACCGCGTTCACCGTCCCGGTTGACCAGAACTCCACCGGCAGTTTCCCCCACGCGGTACCACCGCCCACGATGTGCTGGATGCCATCCACTATCAACGGCGGCAGTACGTCTCGGGTCGCCTCAAGCGACCTGCGTTGCCACCCGGTGCAGGCAATCGTGATTCGAGGGGCCCACTCTGCGTCGGTGACCGACGACGAGTACACCACGAAAACATGTCCTCCGGGCGCAACGAGATCGGCGGTGATGGCATTGTGGACTCCTGCGTGGGCGGTGATCCGGTGATCGCCGACCCAGTCAGGAGCCCAAGGTCTTCGATTCTCGGCGAGGCACAGGCGCGCCATTTCGAGTTCTCACACGCCCTCTGGCGCAGCCGCTGGGATGGTCCGCAACCGTTCATCAGGTGGCACGGACCGTCGTCGCACTCGGGTTTCGCGTGCTGGGGCGACTGGAGCGCGGCATGCAAACGCGGTTGTTACGGCACTGAGGCCGAGGCCGCAGGTGCCGATCGCCCGTCGCGGTACCCCGCTCGTTCGCGCACCGGCTGGCGGAGCTATCCGCTGAGCAACTGTCCGAGCCGACGGCGCTGGGCAACAGGTTGCGTGCGCTGGGCCTGCCACATCCAGTGCAGTTGCTCGAGTCGGGCGGTAATGCTGATTAGCAGGTCCTGGGTGACCGGGTCCGCCTTCTCGGTGGACTCGATGCGGGCCCGCAACCGTGCGATGACGGCGGCCAGGTTTGCGGCGATCGTCTCGACCACCTCGCCGTCGGATGTCCACCCTTCGGCGAATCCCGTGGTACCGGCGTCCGCGGCGACGGTGGCCGCGCGGCCGTCCGGGCTGACGCCGATCGCGGTGGCGCGTTCGGCCGCTTCATCGGTGAAATTGCGTGCGACGGTGGCCAGCTCGTCGAGGGCGGGGTGTACAGACAGGAAGTGGGGTCCGATGACGTTCCAGTGGGTCTGTTTGGCGATCAGGCTGAGGTCGATCAGGTCGACGACGGTGCCCTGCAGTGCCTTGCCGGCGATCCGCTGCTGCTCGGCGTCGAGGGTGGTGGTGATGGGGGTGGGGGTCATGGTTGCTCCTATCGTTTTCGTAGGTCGGTGTCGGGGTCCTTGGTGTGGGTCGTACCGACCGAGGCGTCCCGATTGTGCTGTCGGCCTGGTAGGGGACCGCGCCCATCGGTGAGATCGATACCCACGCGTGCTGCGGGATGTCCGGGCGCTCTGCGATCTCAGGCAATGTCTGCGAGAAGCGGAAGCGTGTTCTACTCAGCCTCGCTGAGCCGGTTTGCGAACACTGAACCGGCGTTTCCGAGCCGGGGCGCCGTGATCGGTCTCGGCGGCGAACATCACCTCGAGATGGGCCTTGATCTGGCGCGTGCTCATCGATCCGCCGTGGGCGAAGGAACTGTGGATTGCCGCGGCGGGCGTGCGCGATCGATACATTCCTCGTTCTCTCTTTCTCGGCCTCCGGGCCGCTACCGGCGCGGGGTGGCCGTGCGTGCGGCGCAGCGTCACGACAGGAGCCGCGATCAGAGTGCCTTCGGCCACAGCCAGGTCGGCGTGGTCGCGGACTGTTCACTCAGGCCCTCGGGGCGATGCCGAAACTCATCGCGCACTGTGTCGGCCTTGCAGTGATCACCGCGGTGCGCTGTTGTCGATAGCTTGTGCCTCATCGACCAGCACCTATTCTCCAGCGGCAATGGACACCATGCGGGTGCCCGGTACGGTCTTGCTCAACGCGATCGCGATGCGGCGTTCGGATTCGTCCGCGAACGGGCCTGCGAGGGTGACGCAGCCCTCCTCGACCGTCACGCGCCAGCGTCCGTCCCCGGTGTAATCGTCGAGGCGGCGTTGCGCGCCCACGGCGATCGTCTCGTCCGGTTTGAGCATCAACCGCACCACGTCACTGCGGCTGAGGATGCCCACTACCCGCCCGTCGATATCCACGACCGGCAGACTGCGTAGTCCCTGCTGAAGCAGCATCTTGCTCACATCGGCCAAATATTGATACATCGGCGCAGCAACGGCGGGTGCAGTCATCACCTCGCCCACCGTCTCCGAGCACGTTTGTCCGGCCCGCAACACGTCTCCGCTGTTCAACATCCCCACCAACCGGTCGTGGTCGTCGACGACCGGCACCGCCGCGAACCCGTACTCGGCCAGTAGTACTGCGGCCGTGCGCATACTGTCGGATTGACGCACCACTCGAACCGGTCGCTGCATCACGTTCAACACTCGCATCGTCACCACTCGTTTCAGTCGATCCGACACCCAGCATTGAGGAGCGTCGGAAGTTGGCCCCCCGTCGGGTCTCACGCGGATGCGGACCAATGACATTCGCCGTGTTTCCAGAACACTCGTCAGCCCTTCGTGAGCCTTTTCCGTCTGTATATGAGAGGAAAGGAGGGAAGCCCGGCGGGGTCCTCGCCCCACGTAGCTGGAACCCGATATTGTTTAGTCCGTGATGGGGCGAGTCGGCTTTTCTCTTGGCCGAGCTTCGGGTGCGACCTTCCAACCTTCAGGCAGTGACGAGGATGGCGGGGGAGGTGGCGATGCTCCAGGATGACGTCAGCTCTTACGCTTTCGCATGAAATGAGTCGATTCGAGGGCCTTCGCCCTCTTCTCCGCCCGGCGCTCCTTGAGAGCACGTGCAGACTGCTTTGAACTCTTGACGGCGGACTTGTCGGCCATTGTCGGTCCTTTCCGAATCGGCAACCGCGAACTGACCTCGACCATACCCAAAAAAAGAAATAAGTCCAGTTCAGCGGCATATTCAGGGGAACGGCACGTCTACCGAGTCACGCGCAAAGGGCCGGTTCGGAGTGCGTCGACGGTGACGACGGGATCGGCCAGAACGTCGTCACCGGTCTGTTCCCGCGCACTGTTCCCGCGCGAGATGCCCTGCGTCTCAGTCACGCCCGCGCCGACCGCCTTGCAGCATCAACCAGTGCTGGTCCGAAATCCCAAGACGTGCACAATAGTTCGATACTTGCCTATTCCTTGCCGACGGCTATGGTGCAATCAGGCATCAACGACATCTACTGGAGGACTGAAATGTGAGTGCAGCTACCGATCGCCAGTGGGCGGTTCGTGACGCTGTCCTGCGTTGGCTTCTTGCGAAGACAACGGAGGGCTATCGCAGCCCGATCCTGGACGCGGATGCCATCGGAGGAGAAGTCGGTTGGGCAGCGTCGGCGCTCAGCGACGACGAGGTGTACGACGCCTCGAACTATCTCTTCAAGGAAGGCTATGTGACAGGCATGCCGGTGAAGGGTGTCGGAATTCCTCGACCGATGCTGACTCTTGTCGGACGTCGTGTGGCCAAGACAGGCAACCCCCTACGGTCCAAGGCCGACGCTCGCGACGCTAAGTCGCGCCGGCGCCCGCGGACTTTCGCAGAGGCATCCGTGACGACAGCGGGCACAGCGAAGTAGAGGCTCCGCCCATCATTCGACTACGCGCCACGGGGTCATGCCCGTCGAAACATTTTCGACCATCACCACACCCGAAGGGACGTCTACATGAACACCAATGTGGCACTGCTGTTGGGGTTGCTCACCGGAGGGATCGGAGGCACCGCGGCCGTGCAGGCACTTCTGAGACGGCCCGGGAGACCGAACCATTGGGCACCCTCGGTAATCCAGTTGGGCCATGTTTCCTAATGGCTTGAGCCACTCGACGATGCCCGCAAGGAGGAAATCCGGCTGGGTAAGTGAGGGCGAGTATGTCGTAGCAGGTGGCCACCGCGCGCCACTGTTTCAACCTTGTTGAAAGCCCACTCGACCATGATGCTCGGGTTCGGTGATGACGGATGTCGCCGTTGATCGCGGCGTTATCGCCGCCACCGGGTCGGATGTGGAGCGCAGTGGTGTGGCCGCAGGTGGGCAATACTTGAGCGAGCGCGTCAGCGAGCGCCATCACCTGTGGGCCACCGTGGACAGCCCTTGGGTGCACACGGTGGCCAGGACAAATTCCTGGCCACCGTGTCGACCCTGAGCGCTCTTGAACCCCGGCGACTCCTCAGCACTCACCTGCCCCCCGGCGGACGGGCGCACCGTGGAGTATCTCGACATGCTTGCCACCGCCGCGCAGGCCGATGCCTTCGTCGGGCCCGACCAGGCCGCGCTCGAGCAGATGTTGGCCGGTTTCGAACCGGCTCGCTGAGAGTCCTCCGGAGTGGAGCACGACCTTGGTCCAGTCGTCGTCGTTCGTCCGGAGCTCGAGACGGCCGCACCGGATAATCTCTCGAACCCACACGGCACCAACACGATATCGAGATCGGCGGGATCGAGATCGGCAGTATCTCGGGCCGGCATCGGCGGGGTCGTGAATTTCGTCGACACCGACAACTACAACTCCGTCCCTCTCGATAACCGGGTGGATCTACTCGCCGGACCGCGTATCCGATGACGACGGGCGGTTCTCATCTCCTGCCCACAGCGGCGGGCCCCGGTACGCGAATACTGGGCTGCCCGACGGGTGAACCTGGAGCCGCTCAGGATGGGTCAGAGACACCTGACCGTCACCCACGCGGATGCCCTCGTCGGCGAGGAACTCGCGGGCACGACCCAGTTGGCGGTCGGTGGCGAAGGCGTACCACTGGTCGGCGAGGCTCTCCTGGTGGACGAGGTCGCGGAACCGTCCGAACGCGCCCGTGCTCTCGATCGCCCGCTCCAACCGCTCCCGCAGCGCGACCTCATGGCATCGCTTTCCTCGAACCCCAACAGCCGGTCCCAGGCGGCGCCGTGTCCGCTCGGGCGGGCCGGGCGCACCGCCTCGATCACCGTCCCGATCAGCCCGTCGTCGAGGGCGTCGACCCCGTCGCTGCGCTGCAGCCCCGCGGCCTGCGCGGCCTCGATGTACCGGCGCGCGGTCTTGCGGTCCACCCCGCAGTGCGCCGCGATGGCGCGCAGTCCCGGCGGCCGGGACCCGGGCACCCCGAGCCAGACGCGGAGTACTTCCTTGACTTCGTTCACGTTGACCTCCCGAAAAGCCATGCCCGTCCGCCTTCGTGTCCGGGGATACCGACACGACGATCAAACGAGTCATTCGGCGGGACTTCGGCGCGACGCGCCGGGGTGGTCCCATGACTGGCAATCCGAGTGGTCCCATGAGGGTGGCAGAAATCAGGTCACGACGGTCCCATGCTCATGGCAGGCGACATGCGCGACGACTGCTGCACAGCTGACCGCACCCGGTACCGAGACGCGGGCACCGCCCGGCCTCCTGCAACGGCTCACCAGGGCCGCAGCCGCGGACCGCCGTTCGTCACTCACCGCCGACCCGGATCGCAAAGCCCTCGCCGACCGCGACACGTAGAAACGGTCGATGCCCGCTCGTGGAGTAGATCATCCTGCTCCGGTCTCGGCGTCAGGCGGCGGCAGCGATCTCAGCGGCCAGATCACCCGGCACCGGCATCGGCGTCATCAGTCCCGCCGAGACCCGCCCGGTGTTGCCTTCCGGGTATCGGCCCAGCGCCGAGCCGGGGGCGGCCACGATGATCCGCACGACCTGGCCGAGGGCCTCGCGGCGATCGCGTGGCGCAGAGCCAGTCGGAACATCGCCATATGATTGCGGGTGTGCAGCCACGGATACGGTTGCGAGACGATGGGTGCGCGCTCGAGGTGCACCCATCGCGCCTGCGCCTCACCGGTACTGGACGCGGCGCCATCTCCCGCTCGTACAGGGCACGAATCGCCTCGGTCGACCCAGGCATCTCAGTTCCCTTTCGCATCAACTTGATTCGGCGGTCAGCAGCAACCGTCGTCGTCGGAGTCCGGACGCGGCGCCGGATCGACGGCGAGCACCAGATCGAGCGGATCGCCGAGAGTGTGGCCGATCCGCGAATCCGCCAACTCGTAGCGGGCCGGCCCTCCGTTACGGCGACGACCAGACCGCCCCCGCGTAGGCAGGCCGGGTGGTTCGACAGGATCCGCCGCGACACCCCGATCTGCTCCGCCCGTTCGGGCGGATACCCGGGCACATCCCGCAGGTTCAGCAGGATTCGGGTGCGCGTCGAATCCGACAACGCATACAGAGGGTATGCATTCGAATGGTGCGGTCTTCGTTCCGTTCGAGGATCCGCTTTCGCATATGCCGCCGCGTGTGGACCGCGTTCCGCGGTCGACGACCGTCATACCGCCCCATGATCGGATACGTCCCCGGCGGCTTCCCTGAGGGCCGGGACTCTTCGGCCCAGGTATCAGGCAGCTCGGAAGCGCTATGCGGTGTGGGCCACCTTGCCCTCGCTGGTCAGAGCGAGTGCGCCCAGGGCAATCAATGCACTGGCGACCATCGTGATTGACATGGGGACGGCGGTGTGCTCGCCGCCGATACCCACGAGAGGAGAAATCCCGGCAGCAAGCATGAACTGCAACGCTCCGAGGACTGCCGATCCGGTGCCCGCCGCCTGTCTTGCCTGCCCCAGCGCCAAGGCGGTGGCATTGGCGATGACAAGGCCGAGGCTGGTCACGGCGCACCACAGCAGGATCAATGTGGCCCAGAGGGCAGGCCGAACGAGGCTGTTGATCAGGATCAGGGCGGAGAACACGGCAAGCATCACGAGACCGATCCGCAGGGTGCCGCGTTCGCCGATTCTGGCGACGAGTCCGCTGTTGGCGACGCTGGAGATGACCAGTCCTACCGCGTTGGCGGTGAACGCGATCGTGTATCCGGTGGTCGAGAGCCCGTGGACGTTCTGCAGAACGAAGGGGGACGCGGAGATGTAGGCGAACAAGACGCCGAAGGCGAACGTGTAGGCCAAGGTAAAGCCGAGGTATCGACGGTCGCGGAGAACGGTGCGGGCGTCGCGCAGCAGCGCTGCGGTCCCGCCGGTGGTGCGTCGCTCCGGCGGATGACTCTCGGACACCCCCGCCAGCACGCACACGAACATGACCGCGGCTAGGACGGAAAGTGCCCAGAAGACACCGCGCCACCCGACACTCGAGACGATTACACCGCCGAGCAGGGGGGCGATGATCGGGGCGATGGCATTGATGACGATCAGCAGGCTGAACAACTTCGCGGCGGCGGCACCCCGAGCTCGATCGGAGATCACGGCTCGGCCGAGGACGATGCCCGCGGCCCCGGCGAACCCTTGTCCGAAGCGCGAGAGGGCGAGAACCTCGATGGTGGGGGCGAGAGCGCATGCTGCACTGAACAGTGCGCAGATGAGGGTGCCTGCGAGTAGCAGGGGTCGTCGACCGTAGCGGTCCGACAGTGGTCCGATGACGAGCTGCCCGAGGGCGAGGCCGACCAGGAAGGTCGTGAGCGTCAACTGAACTGCTGAGGCACTGGTGTCGAATTGGACTGCCATTGCGGGGAACGCAGGCAGGTACAT
The DNA here is from genome assembly GCF_017068395.1 of Rhodococcus pseudokoreensis. Lineage (NCBI taxonomy): Bacteria > Bacillati > Actinomycetota > Actinomycetes > Mycobacteriales > Nocardiaceae > Rhodococcus > Rhodococcus pseudokoreensis. The sequence goes on from NZ_CP070614.1 coordinate 192,950, forward strand.
GTCGATGGCGAGAGGGGCGACTGAGGCCAGGAGTGCCAGAGTCGCAATCAATGTCGCCGGAAAGTGGGTGGATCGGACGTTGCTGCCGTGGGTAGTGGCGACGGCGTCATCGATCTCGTCTACGGCTGTGCCGGTTTCCTGGGGATGCTGGTTCACATCGACCTTTCTATCTGAAAGTATATCTAACTATAGATATACCATTGCTTGTACACTGTTGTCGTGTCCAAATCCCCACGCGTGGTCGACGATGATGTCCAACTCTTGGCGCAGACTGCGCGTTCGCTGGTGTGGGCCTTGCGTCGCTTCGGGGAGCGGGAGGCCGGCCTCGCCAGCATTCCGAATTCGGAGATCGAAGTACTCCGCACCGTGGCAGAACGGCCGGGAAGTACCGTGTCCGAGGTCGCCCGGTTCCTGGGTTTGCAGAGCAGCAACGTGAGCACCACGGTCCGCAGCCTCGTCGATCGTGGACTGCTCGAAAGACGGGCCGATCCCGGTGACCGGCGCTCGCACCGATTGCACCGGACGGCCTTGGCCGAGCGCGATAATCGGATGATCGACGAGATGTGGGTCCGCGGAGTTCGTAGCCTTCTGGAGGGGATGAGTCCTGCGGACGCCGCAAAGCTCGCTGAAGCGATTCCCTTGCTGGCGCGCCTGGGCACTATGCCGGACAACTGAGCGGAACGTGCACCGCTGCAAGCGTATTCTCATCGCAGGAGCGGAAATGGCCCTCAACGCGGCAAAGACGATGACCGTCAAGAAGTTGAGCGTGGTGACTCGGGCGGGACGCGTTTGCCACGACATGAAACGCCGCTGGCGTCGACAAACACTGCAGACACCGCTGAGGGCAAGAGTTCGTCTTGTCTTTGGATCATAGGGGGAGATCGCGGGCTGTCCGACGATCGGTACCCATTCTTGGTCGAGGACCGACTCGGCGATCTTCGCGGCAATCGACCCCACCGTCTCGCGATCCCCTCGATGGTGAGGGTGCTTGCGGTGCCACCCACCTTCGCCGTACAGAACTTCCTAACTGGCGTTTCGAGGCCCCCAATTGGGCGGGCGCCGTCGTCACCGCGATCGACAGCGTCGGCCGGACTCGATCGGATCGTCAGGAGGTCGACGGGTGTCCTCCGAACTTCAGGCGTTGGCGCGATTCCCTCTGGCTATCCGCTGTTGCGTAGCGCCGTGGCGAGGCCGTTCATTGTCAGTAGGATGCCGTGGCGCACCTGGTCGGTGTCCTCTCCGGCGCGGAAGCGCTGGAGCAATTCGACCTGCAGCGTATTGAGCGGCTCGAGGTACGGGAACCGGTTGTGCACCGATCGCTCGAGTGCCGGGTTGTCCGCGAGCAGTGAGGTGTGCCCTGTGATCGTCAGGTACGCGTCGACGGTGCGCTCGTGTTCGGTGGTGATCTTTCCGAACACCCTTTCGCGCAGGTCGGGGTCGCGTACAAGGTCCGCGTAGCGGGCAGCGAGGCCGAGGTCGGACTTTGCGAGGACCTGTGCCATGTTCGACAGCACCGACCGGAAGAACGGCCACCGCTGGTACAGCTTCTGGAGTGTGGCGAGCCGGTCCGGATTGCCGCCGATCCAGGTGTGCACGGCACTGCCGGTGCCGTACCAGCCCGGGAGCATGACGCGGCACTGTGTCCACGCCAGCACCCAGGGGATCGCCCGTAAGTCCGTGATCGAGTTCGTCGGCTTGCGTGAGGTCGGGCGCGATCCGATGTTCAGGGCACCGATCTCGGCGACCGGCGTCGACGTCGTGAAGTACTCGACGAACCCTGGGGTTCCGTGCACGAGGTCCGTGTAGGCGGTCCGTGCGAGAGCGGCGAGCTCGTCCAGCACGCTGTACGCGGATTCGGCGTCGTCGCGCAGGCCCTCGACGTCGATCAGGCTCGATTCGAGCGTCGCGGCGACGAGGGCCTCGAGGTTGCGGCGCGCGAGGGTGGGTTCGCGGTACTTCGCGGCGATGACCTCGCCTTGTTCGGTCAGGCGCAGCGAGCCCTGGACCGCGCCGGGTGGTTGCGCGAGGATCGCGTCGTAGCTGGGTCCGCCGCCGCGGCCGACGGTGCCGCCGCGGCCGTGGAACAGGCGCAGCCGGATGCCGGCGTCGCGGGCGGTGTCGACGAGGTCGAGTTCCGCGCGGTACAGCGCCCAGTTCGCGGCGAGATACCCACCGTCTTTGTTGGAGTCCGAGTAGCCGAGCATGATTTCGACGAGACCGTTGCGGCAGTCGACGAGGCTGCGGAACTCCGGGACACTCAGCGCGGCAGAAAGTGTCGCGGCGCCGGCGCGCAAGTCGTCGATGGTCTCGAACAGGGGGACTACGTGCACGGAACTGTAGGGCAGATCAGAGTCGAGGTTGAGCAGGCCCACCTCTTTGAGCAGAACTTGGACCTCGAGCAGGTCGGAGACGGACGTACACATGCTGATGATGTAGTGCTGAATGGCGGCCGGACCGATGCGGCGGACGACCTCGGCGGCGGCGCGCAGGATCGACAGTTCCTTCGCGGTCTCCTCCGACAGGTGCGCGTCGGGTGTCGTGAGCGGGCGGCGGGTGCGCAACTCGGCGGTGAGGAGCGCTACCTTCTTCTCCTCGGGGAGGTCGCCGTAGCCATCGACGATGCCGGCCCACGAGAGCAGTTCGGCGACGACGCGTTCGTGGACCTCGGAATTTTGCCGCAGGTCGAGTGGGGCGAGGTGGAAACCGAAGACCTCGATTGCGTCGCGCAGGTGCGTGAGCCGGTGGTCGGCGATTGCGCCGCTACGCCCGCGGCGCAGGGACGCGTCGATGATGCCGAGGTCGGCGAGTAAGTGGGCGGGGGTTTCGTAGGCGGGCAGTCCTGATGCCAGGGTGTGCGGCAGGTCACCGACGGGCAGTAGGCGCGCCGCGGTGGCCGTGAGTCGCCCGCGGATTCCGTGGATTGCGCGGCGATACGGTTCGTCGGCACGGGCGGCGCCGTCGTCACCGGAGGCGTCGGCAAGTCCGCGGAGCTCGTCGGTGGTCGGGGTCCCTCGCATCGACATCGATAGTTCGCGTTCGAGTGCCGCGAGCTGGCTCAGGTGGTGGCCGACGGCCTTTGCGCATGCCTTGTCGCATGCGGCTGTGACGACGTCGGCGGTGACGTTCGGATTGCCGTCGCGGTCTCCGCCGATCCAGCTACCCGGTCGTACGATGGGTTCGGTGAGCACGGTGGCGTCGGGCCAGCGACTGCGCAGGGCGGCGCGGACCTGGGCGTTGAGCGTCGGGACGACGTCGAACAGGGCGAGATCGTAGTAGCGCAGGCCGTTGTCGATCTCGTCGCGAATCTGCAGTCGGGCCAGCCGGATCAGGGCGGTCTGCCACAGCGTGAGGATTTGGCGGTGCAGGTCCTTCTCGATCTGCGCGAGCTGCATCGAGTCGTTGGTGTACGCACGGCTGCGCATGAGTTCGGTAACGGCGGTCTGCACGTCGAAGACGGTGCGGCGGCGAGTTTCCGTGGGATGCGCAGTGATGACGGGCGCGACCAGGGCTGTCGCGAGCGCATCGCTGACGGTATCCGGGTGGAGGTCTGCGGAATCGAGTTTGGCGTAGGTCGCGGCGAGCGAGCTGTTCGGTGGCGGGTCGCCGGCGTGCACGTGCACCGAGCGTCGGCGTTCGCGGTGCAGATCCTCTGCGAGATTGGCCAACAAAGCGAAATGGCTGAAGGCTCGGATGACCGGGGTCAGATCGTCGGTGGGCACCGAGGCGAGGCGGTTGGCGAGATCTGCGCGTTCGATTTCCGAGCGGCGGATGCGGAGGCTCTCGACGCGGGCGGTCTCGACGAGGTCGAAGATCTCGTCGCCGGCCTGGTCGCGGACGATGTTGCCGAGGATGCCGCCAAGTAGGCGGATATCCTGTCGCAGGGGCTCGCTATCTTCCAGAGCGGGATCGGTGACTGTGTTCAATCGGTTTACCATCGCAGTTCCTCGTCGAAAGAGTCGTTCAGGCTGGGGCCTATCGGTCGTTCGTCACTGTCCGGCGCGGATCCGCTGCCCGTGGCGGTTCCGGACGAGTCGACATCGTCGGTTACCAGAAAATCAGTTCGATCGCTGCGCAATTGGAACCGAGGCCGTTAACATCGATCCGCTCAGCCGCGCACCGGATCGGTGTTTCGGATATCGGCCAACTCCTCGACCTCGCCTACGATCGCGATTGAGAATCGGCGCCGCAATTCAGGTGATGGCGCCCAGGCACAGTGTGTCCGGAGCAGTCGATGCACACCGCGCCAGGATCGGACCCACGGTCAGCGCCGCCGAACGGGACCGGTCCTGGTCGGCGGGCAGGCATTGACTACCAATGAGATTCGCGTGCAAGTTCACGATGCATCCATGCTTTCGCCTCCACCCGGACGGCTCTACAGCCTGCGACCCGGCTCATGCAATTCTGTCGACAACGATAGCACTCAGCGTGCTATCGATAGCAATCAGTAAATGTGTGGTTCCAGCCGTAGCGGGCTGATTTGCAGTGCAATGAGGCTCACGATGCACGAAGTTGACGACCTCTGCGGGTCGAATCAGTGCCCAGCTAGTGCGGATGGCAGCGAGTGGCCACGCGATCAGCCGGTCAGAGTGACGCCACCGACGAGGCATGGGAGGGTCGGCGCGCTGCCGCCTCGACCGAGAGGATGCGCAGAGGGCGAGGAGTCGACACGAGGGGTGTTGGCGCGCTCTGAGAAAGGCTAGGGTGCTATCGAATTCACGCCCCGAGATGACAGTCGCGGCCACCACGGCGCACAACGCGATGGCCGATCCGTCGAGATGCTCGAAGATCCGGTCAACGCATCCTCCGCCCCGAATTCGGGCACGGCCTCAGAGGTGGTGCCGGTGCTGCTCGGGATCGGGACCCTCAACTTCGTGGCAGATTGGCTATTCAGATATAACTATGAGTTGGTAAGTATTACGATGGGAATCGTGGGAGAGAATCAAGTTCGTCAACGCCGTGGGCGCGGCTCGACCGCGCCGAAGCAGGCCCCGGACGGCCAGTGGGCCGACTTCGCCGATCTTGTGCTCACCATTTCCCGGGAGATCAAGTTCGGTGATTACTCCAGCGAGGAGGCGGTGTCGCTCTCGCCGTCGGAAGGCGTCGTGATGCGCTACTTGCATCGCCACCCGGGATCGATACCGAGTCGGGTCGCGCATGCCTCGGGTTTGCAGCGCAGCAATCTCAGCACTGTGCTTCGCGGGCTGGAGGACCGGGGGCTCATCGAGCGGCGCAGCGGTGTGGACGACGCTCGTGAGGTGCAGATCTTTCCCACGGCTCGCGGGACGAGCAACTACGCGTTGGTGCGTACGGAGTGGGCCGAACTGGTCTCCGCGGCGGCCGGAGGCGACGCCGACCTGGATGCGGCCGTGGCGTTATTGCAAAGAGTTGAGGCCGGGCTCGTCCGGCTCCGGCAGGCCGGCGAGCAGGCTTCCTGACCCCCGCAACTCCGCAACGGGCCGCGGCCGCAGGCTCTCGCCGCGGCCGTGGCACATGGTGCTCGCTCAGTGCGCCGGTTGCTGGACCGCGTTGTTGAACCGGGCAGTGCGCACAAAGGCCAGGGCCACAATGGCAGCCACTGGCAGTAGCGTCACTTGCCACAAGCCCGCCTGACGCCAGCCGAAACTGTCCACGAGAGCGGCGAAGAGCAGACCGGAGAACCCGGCGGCCATGTAGTAGCTGGTGATGAACAGTCCGGCGCCGCGTCCGACCTGACTCGGCCGCACCGCTCGCTGCATCGCACTATTGCTGTTGGGGAAGACGAAGCCGGTGCCGAAGACGCCCATCAGGAAGGCGAACAGGCACTGCCAGCCGAGTGTGGCCTGCACCTGGTAGATGAGAATGCCGATCACCGAAATCGCCAGATGGCTGCCGATCAGCAGTGCGCGCTGATTGACCCGGTCGCCGAGCCAGCCACCGAGCAGGCCGGCGACACCGCCGAGGCCCACCAAGCTCATGGCGAGCGCGGACTGTGCGGTGCTGAAGTGCAGTTCGCTGATCAGAAACGTCGGGTAGAGACCGAGAAATCCATAGAGGACCATGCCGCCGATCGCCGAGCTGATCCCCAGCGCGGCGGTGTTGCGGTTGTACGGCGACGCGGGCATGTAGTCGAAGGTCGCGGTGCTCACCGAGGTTTCGACGGCGCGTTCGGTCATTCGACGGCTGAGCGTGAACGCGGCGATCAGCGCGACCGCCAGTCCGGACAGCCCGAACACGACGAAGGGCGCCCGCCAGCTGCCGAAACCGGTGGCCATACTGACGCCGAGGAGCGGGCCCAGGAAAACCCCCGCCCCGAACGCGACGCCGATGCCGCCGAGCGCGAGTCCACGTCGGTGGTGGAAGTACGCCCCGACCGCCGCGAACAAGGCAGCGGCCTGCATGCCCTCGCCGAAGCCGGAGATGATCCTGTACGCCGACATCTCGCCGAAGCTGGACGCGAGTGGAACCGCCAGCGTGCCGAGGGAGTAGATCACGATGCTGACCAGCAGCACGGTCTTGCGGGAGAAGCGGTCCACCAGGTATCCGGCCGGTAGTCCTGCCAGTGCCATGCCCAGTGTGAAACCGGTGGCGAGCAATCCGCCTTGCTGCAAGCTGAACCCGTACTCCGTGCGTATGGTCGGAAGAAGTGGGGCGAACACTTGCCGATCCATGGCGTTGACCATGAACGACACCGCCATCACCAGGAACCCCGTCGCGACGACGAGCTTGGGCACGGGGGCCTGGAGAAGTGCCGCCTTGTCACGGGCAAGGACCTTGCCTGCGTTAGCGGGCGCCGCATTGGCCATGGATGTCTCCTTCGGAAAATAGCCGCGGTGACCGCGGCTGGCGAGAGCGAGCGAGAAGGGCAACGAAACGCCCATGGGGCGGCTTTCCCAGACCCGGTGCCGGGGCCTCTCCGACTCGGTCGGCCCCAGTCTGTGACGTACATTACTTCTCGTGCGTGCTAACGATAGCACCCTGGGATGACCCGTCAAGGGTGTCTTGGTGGCGTGAATCGATAACCACGGCTGTCCGCCTGAAGACGGTCCTGCTGGGGCGCTGGCTCAATCGGCCGTCGGATCCTCGGCCGGAGCACAAGGGTCGGCCGGTCGGTCGGCTCTACTGCGGCCACGTGACTGCATGAAGTGCGATCGCTAGCATAGAATTTTTACAAAGAGACTTTGGAGGGCGGGGAGCTTGTGATCACCACCAGGGATATCGCCGAACGCTTGCAGCTGTCTGTGTCGACGGTGGGACGGGCGCTGTCCGACGACGATCGGATCAGCGAGCCGACCAAGGTCCGGGTTCGTCAGGCAGCCGCCGAGATGGGATACGTGGGCAACCGGGCCGCACGGATGATGCGCGGCGCCTCCAGCAACGTGGTCGGGCTGGTGATTCCCGACATCCGCAACAGCTTCTACTCCACCATCGCGCACGAGCTGTCGAAGAACATCGAGGCGCAGGGCTTCCAGCTCATGCTGTCGGAGACCGATGACGACCGGATGGTGGAGCTGCGCCATCTGCGTGAGCTGTCCACGAGCAGGGTGGCCGGCGTCATCATCGTGCCGACCGCGCGGCCGCGCAGCGAATCGGTCAAACTGCTCCGAACCATCCCGCACGTGCAATTGCTGCGCAAACACTCGTCGCTCGGGTCGCAGTGGTTCGGTGTGGACGACTTCGAGGCGCTGCGGCAGGCCACCGCTCACCTTGTCGACCAGGGGCACACCCGCATCGGCTACGTCGGCGGCCCGGCCGAGCTGCCCACCGGTGCGGAGCGTCTGAAGGGTTTTCGTAGCGCGCTCGCGGACGGTGGCCTACCCGACGAAGCTGCACAAATCGAACTGGGACGGCCGTCCTCGATCGAAGAGGGCCGGCGGGCGGTGCAGCGACTGTTGGAGGGTCCGTCCGTCCCCACCGCGATCGTGCTCGGATCGGTTCAGCTCACCCTGGGCGTATTGGGGGAGCTGTCCCGAATGGGCGTCAAGGTGCCCGAGGATCTGTCCGTCGTCGGATTCGGTGACGAACCGGGATTCTCTTGGTGGGGGCCCGGACTCACCACGATGAGCCTGCCGATCCAGGAAATGGCGACTGGCTGCGGACTGTGGCTGATGCGCCGGTTGACCACCAATCCGAACGACGACAGCGCCTACGCGTCGGTGTCACCGGGTTCGTTGATCCTGCGCGGTAGCACCGCACCTCCTGCGCACACGCGAAGCAAACCGCGCCGGAAGGCGTAACCGAACGCCGCGTCGCTCAACGCCGCTCGAACTACTTCGGGATTCTGCGACGCACGCCGCGGTCGTCCCTTCGCGTCGGACCGTGCACGGGGCCGGTCCTCGAACTTCCCGCGGCCACCCCGTCGGCCGTCCTCCCACTCCGAACTGTGGCCGGCCGCACACCTTGACGGTTATGTGACGATAGTTATATTCTCTGAATTGTTCGGGCTCGGAGAAATCGGGAATTAAGCACCCCGCGACCGCTGACAAACAGCAGTGCTATCGATTGCACTGCGCTGTATGCAGCTTCCGCCCCGGATTCGGGCCTGCCGGAACGGCCTGCCTTCCAACATCAGAGATGTCTACCCGCGAAAACCCTCGGAAGAGCGAAAGTCGTTTCGCTACATGGGTAGCCGGTAACAACCAAGCAAGGGAGCCCCCCCGTGACCACAGTGTCGGACCCCACCCCGAAGCAGAAAACCGACGACGACGTGCTCGGCCGCGTCCGCGCACTCCTTCCCGACATCGTGACAGCCGCCGCCGACGGTGAGGACGCCCGGGCCGTGCCCCCACGGATCATCACGGGCCTCCGTGAGGCCGGTGCGTTCAGAATGGCCTTGCCCAGGGCATGGGGTGGCGCGGAACTCGGAATGCTGGACAGTGCGGCGGTGGTGCGCGAGGTCGCGCGGGCGGACACTTCGACCGGCTGGACGGTACAGGCCGCCTCGATGGCCTGGTTCTTCCTCCGGGGACTGCCCCAGGACACGCTCGAAGACGAGGTGTTCGTGGGTGGCGCCGACCTGATGCTCCGCGGCGCGATAGCTCCGAAGGGCCGCGCGACGCCGGTGCCGGGCGGCTACCGCATCACGGGTCGCTGGCCCCTGGCCAGCGGCCCCTTCACCCCGGACTGGATGCTCGCCGGCTTCATGGTCGAGGGTGCGGGCCCATTGCCGGACGGTCGCCCGGACATGCGGGTTGCGCTGATCCGTCCCGAGCAGGTCACCTTCCTCGACACCTGGGATGCCGTGGGTCTGCGTGCCACGCAGAGCAACGACTTCACGATGGACGATGTGTTCGTGCCCGAGCAGTACACAGGCTCCCCGTTCGGCTCGAACAACATTCCCGCTCCTCTCTTCGACCTGCCGTACTCGCCCACCGGCGCCTCACACGACGCGGTCATTCTCGGTGCTCTGGACGGCGCGCTCGACGATCTCGCCGAGATTGCCGCCAGCAAACGGCCCGCGTTCAACCCGACCATGCTGCTCGGGCAGGACCCGGTGTTCCAGGAGAAGTTCGCAGAACTGCAGCTGCGTGCGGCTGCACTGGCGGCCCTGTCGCAGCGCACCACCGAGACCGTCATGAACCGGACGCTCGCGGGGCAGGCGCCCACGGCGACCGAGTGGTTCAGCTACACCGGCGGCACCCAGCACATCCACCACGAAGGCATCCGGCTCCTCAACGAGATCATGACCCTGTCCGGCAGCTCCGGCCTCTACAACGCAAGCTCGCTGCAGCGCCGCTGGCGCGACATTCGCTGCGTCTCCCAGCACGTTGTCGGCAACAACGGCGCCCTGCGCGCCCTGGGGGCCGCCCTCTCCGGGCAGAGCTGACCGGGATCACGTCCCCACCGAACAGGAGGCAGTAATGCACACAACTTCCGCGGCCCGCTCGCCCATCGGGATTCACCCCGCCGGGCACCGTGAATCCCTTTACCCCCACAGAGCAGGTGATCCACGATGAACCGACTCGACGAGACGCCGACGGACTCGCTGGTGCTCCGCCGAGCACTGGCCTGCTTCCCCTCCGGGGTGACGGCAGTTTGTGCTCTCGAGTCGGGCGCTCCGATCGGCATGGTGGCGAGTACGTTCACCCCGGTCTCCCTGGAGCCCTCACTGGTGTCGGTCTGCGTGCAGGACACGTCCAAGACCTGGCCGAGGCTGCGCGTTCAGCGACGTCTGGGCGTGAGTGTGCTCGCCGAGGAGCAGGACGTGATCTGTCGGTCGCTGGCCAGTAAGGACCGCGAGCGTTTCGAGGGCGTCGACTGGACCGCCGACGGGGAAGGCGGGGTGTACATCCACGGTGCCAGCCTCTGGCTCGACTGCTCGATCCACGCCGAACTCCCCGGAGGCGACCACACGATCGTTCTGCTGCAGATCCATGGCCTCCAGGCCGATTCCGATCGAGACCCACTGGTGTTCCACGGCAGCAGATTTCGACGCTTTGCCGTCTCCTAGACCTGGCGTCGACTCTTCCACCACGGCGTTGCCGCGCATGGACCGCGGAGGGGCCGTTACTCGCGCACGACCTGTCGCGCGAGACTCCACTCGCATCGAGGTGAGGCACACATCATGCACAGCACCGACCAGTCGCTGAGCGTCGACCGCACAGGCGCCCGCACACCCGCCCGCGGAATCTCACGGTACGCGTGGTTTTCCCTCCTGTTTCTCTGGTTGATCTACGCGCTCAACGCCAACTCCCGGCAGATGATCTTCTACGTACTGCCCTCGATCACCGACGAGTTCAACACCAGCCCCACCGAACTCGGAATGATCACCGGAGCGGTCACCGCCGCGACGGCGCTGATAGCAATCCCCACGATGCTGTGGGTCGACCGCGGCGGCCGCGGCTGGAAACGCAAGTACCGGCACCTGCCCATCGTGATCGGCTACGCGCTGTTCACCTTCCTCACCGGCTTCGACATGCTCACCATCACCCTGGGAGGACTGCTCGTCCTTCAGTTGATCTCGCATGCGATCGCCGGCGCGGGTGAGTCCGTCGAGGTCACCTCCGCGGCGGAGTGGTGGCCCCGCGAGCGCCGTGGATTCGCGCTCGGGATACACCACACCGGGTTTCCCTGGGGCACCCTGATCGGCGGCATCATCGTCGCCGCTCTCCTCGGCGCCTACGGCGCGTCGAACTGGCGACTGCCATTCCTGCTCTTCCCGATCCCGGTCATCGTGGTCTTCGCCGGATACTGGTGGTTCGCGACGAAGCAGCGGTACGCGGCGCTCGTCGATCACCTCGACGCGGCCGGTGAGACCAAGCCGGTCGACACCGACCAGATCGAGCACACGACTGCGACCACGGGTGCGCTGATGCAGTGCCTGCGCAACCCGAACATCAGCGTGATCGCGGGAATCGGGCTGTTCGCGACCATCGGCTACATCGGACTGAGCTTCTGGTTGCCGCAATACCTGGCTTTCGTGGCCCAGTACGATTTCGCGAAAGCCGCCGCGTTCAGCGTCGTCTTCACCATCACCGGTGGCCTCGGCATGATCGGCTGGGGCTGGATCTCCGACCGACTCGGGCGCAAGCTGTCCCTGATCATCGTGTTCCTTTGGCTGGCAGTGGGTTTCTTCCTGTTCCAGAACGCGTCATTGAGTGTGGGGTGGCTCATCGGTGTCCAGCTGTTCACCGGCCTGGCGATCAACGCTCCCTACACCTTGGTATATGCGATCGCGATCGATTCCGCCAAGCCGAGCACCACCGGCGTGGCCAGCTCGATCGTCAACGTCGGTCTCGCACTCGGCGGCGGCGCCGGTCCACTTCTCGTCGGAGTGCTCATCGGCCTGGGGGGCGGCTTCACCAACGTGGGCGGCTACACCGCGGCACTCTATGTCCTTACCGCGCTGATGGTGCTCGCCGCGATTCTCACCGCCCTGTTCACCCGCGAAACGACCGGATGGTTCCAACGGCGCGACCGAGCGCTCGTTGCCGCACGGTCGTGCGTCCCGGCAGGCGAGGAAGCGTAAACCATACCCACGCACTGATAACCGAGGTGACGGGCGTGCCGGATCGCTCGCTCCGAACAGCCATGCCCACGAAGGTGCCCAGGAAATACCTTGCTTCAACGGGGTGATGGAACTATCGTTAACAGAATGCTATCGATAGCAAAGGTGGTTCTTTTCTCAGCCCGTCCCGGATGAGCCGGCCCCGAGGATCCGCTCCGCCTCCCACAGGCGAGGCCTCCCCGGACGGCGAACACCGGAAGATCCCCGATGCCGTCAACCGAAACAACGGTTCGGGACAGGGGAGGCAGCCCGCGGATACGCCGCACCCCTCTCAGGACCTTGATTACGCATCCGAAACACCGATTGGAGTACCACGCCCAATGTTGCCTCCCGTAAACCTCAGGCCGCCGTTCAACATCACCCGGTCCAGTCATATCCGGTTGACCGTCGCCGATCTCGCCGAAAGCCGGAACTTCTACACCAACGTGCTGGGCCTCGTCGTCACCGAAGAGGACGGTTCCGTCTGTTACCTGCGTGGTGTGCAGGAAGCCTGCCACCACAGCCTCGTCCTCGAGCAGGCACGCGACGGCGGCACGTGCCGGCGGCTCGGGTTCCGAGTGTTGTTCGACGACGACCTCGACGCCGCGTACGACTACTTCCGCGAGCGTGACCTTCCGGCCGAATGGGTCGAGGCGCCGCACCAGGGCAGGACGCTGCACGTGAGCGATCCGATCGGGACCCCGCTCGAGCTGTGCTCGACCATGGAGACGCGGCCCCGGATGCACATCCAGTTCGAGACGTTCAAGGGTGCCCACGCCCAACGGCTCGACCACTACCAGGTGCTGGCGCCGGACACCTACCAACTGTGTGCCTTCTACAGTGCACTGGGGTTCCGGAACTCGGAGTACCTCACCCACGGTGACACTCTCCTCGGCGCGTTCATGTATCGGAAGGGAACCTGCCTCGATCTCGCCATCGTCACCGGCGAAGGTCCCCGGATGCATCACTTCGCCTACACCGTCTCCGAGAGCCGCGACATCTTCACGGCGTGCGATTTCGCCGGCAACCTCGGCTACGGCGACTCGGTCGAACGCGGACCCGGTCGGCATGGGCCGGGCGGAATGCTCTTCGTCTACCTTCGTGATCCCGACGGGCATCGGGTCGAGGTGTTCAACAGTCACTACCAGACCATCGACATCGAGATCGAGCCGGTGCGCTGGGACGCGGCGTCGTTGAGCACCAATGCCCGATGGGGACTTCCTGCACTCGAGAAGTGGTACTTCGAAGCGTCGCCGTTCGACGACGTCGTGCAGAAGGCCCCCGAGACCCCGCAGAACCCGATGACACTCGAACGATTCCTGCTCGAGCAACGCTCGAACTGACCTCAGCACATCCAGGAGAAACCTCACATGACACGAATGCCTTATCTTTCTCGCGAGGACGCCACCCCCGACACCGCAGCGCTCTGGGATCGCGTCGAGGCGGAACGTAAGATGCCGACCGCCAACATCTTCCGCGCCCTGGCGAACGCACCGGTGCTGCTCGACGCGTTCCTGTCCTACGCCAACGCGCTCCGGGACGGGTCCGAACTCAGCCCGAAGCTGCGTGAGCTCGCGATCCTGACCGTGGGCCATGCCACCGGCTCGCGGTACGAGATCGCCCATCACCAGTCGCACGCCCTCAAGGCTGGGGTCACACCGGAGCAGTTGTCCGCCGTCCCCGACTTCGAGAACTCCGGCCTCTTCGACGAGACGGAACGTGCAGTAATGCGCATCGCGGAAGAGTCCACACTCAAGGTCGACGTCACCGAAACCCGTTGGGCCGAAGCGGCCACCCACCTCGACGACACGCAGATGGTCGAGCTCGCCCTGACCATCGCCTGGTACAACTCCGGCGTCCGCATCATGGGGATGCTCGACATCGACCTCGAAGACAGCTACCTGCCCTAAGCCATCCATCCGGACGGGTAAACCCGCGGGCCGGGCTGCAATTGCAGGTCAAAGCCTTACAACAGATTTGAACAATGAAGGAGCAGATGAAATGGCGTTGATGCGCGCAGCCCGGCTGCATGCGATCGGCGAGCCGATGTCGATCGACGAGATCGAGGTGCCGAAGCCCCGTCCGACGGATGTCCTGGTGCGGGTGAAGGCCTGTGGAATCGTGCCCAACATGGCCAACGTGATCCACAACTGGCCGACATGGTTCCCCCAGCAGCCGCTGGCCAGATTTCCCGCCATCTTCGGTCTGGATGCCGCGGGCGTCGTGGAAGAGGTCGGCGAGGCGGTAATCGGGATCAGGCCGGGTACGCGGGTATACGTCAGTCCTCTGCGCTCGTGTGGGAGTTGCTACTCCTGCCGCGGCGGCCAGTACAGCCGGTGTCGCTACTACACGCTCAACGGCTACTTCAGCACCTCACCCGACGGACAGCGGATCTTCGACCTCTATCCTTACGGCGGGTTCGCCGAATTCATGACCGCTCCTCAGCATTCGCTGGTGACGCTTCCGGACAACATCTCCTTCGAGCAGGCAGGCAGGTTCGGTTACATCGGCACCTCCTACGGCGCCCTACGCCTGGCCGACGCGGGACCCGGCACGGTGGGCCTGATCGACGGCATCACCGGAACCCTCGGCGTTGCGGCAACCGTGCTCTCGCTGGCCATGGGAGTGTCGAAGGTGCTCGGCACCGGTCGGGACGAGGAACTGCTGCACCGCGTCAAATCGCTCGCGCCCAAACGCATCGAGGTCCTCAAGCTCGGCGACAAACCGTCGGGGGAGTGGGCGAAGGCATCGACCGACGGCGAGGGCGCCGATTTCGTGATCAGCGCGCTCGGCGCCCGGGCCTCCGCGGAGACGATGTTGGACTCGATGTACGGCGTCCGCCGCGGTGGGAAGGTGGTCAACGTCGGCGGGGTGGCCGACAAGGTGCCGGTGGACATGAAATGGCTGATGGACGAGCAGGTACAGCTCATCGGCTCGAATTGGTTCACCACCGCGCAGGGTCAGGAACTCGCCAACATGGTCGAGACGGGCACCCTCGACCTTTCCTACCTCGAGCACGAAAGGTTCCCACTGACGGAGGTCAATCGCGCGATCTCCGGGTTGAAGGATCGCCGCGGCGGTTTCAGCAACTACGTCGTCATCCCCTGAACAAATCGAGTCGGGGGCGGTGGCCGTGTCCACTCGTGGGCACGGCCACCGCCGCAATGCCACCGCCAGGGAGTAAAACTATGCACCCAACGCTGCAGGTCATTATCGCGAGCACGCGTCCGGGACGCGCCGGCAAACCCATCGGCGACTGGTTTGCCGAACAGTGTCGTGTCGACGGGCGCTTCGATGTCGAGGTCACCGACCTCGCAGAACTGGCACTGCCACTCATGGATGAACCGCACCATCCACGAGCGCGAGAATACGTTCACGACCACACGCGCTCATGGAGTAGAACGATCGAATCCTCGGATGCCCTGGTGTTCGTGATGCCGGAGTACAACCACGGTTACCCGGCCGCACTGAAAAACGCACTCGACTACCTGTACGAGGAGTGGGCCTACAAACCGGTCGGCTTCGTGAGCTACGGGGGTATTTCGGCGGGGACCAGGGCGGTGCAGTTGCTCAAACCAGTCCTGACCTGCCTTCGAATGCTGCCCCTGACGGACCAGGTCGCCCTCGCGCATTTCACGCAGTTTCTGACAGACGGGGTGTTCGCCCCGGACCACAGAGCCGCCGCAGCGTGTGCAGTAATGCTCGACGAGCTGTCCCACACCACCGGCGAGCTCGCGCGACTTCGCTTACCGAGCGCAGCAAGCTAGACCGAGGACCCCTCGGCGAGTGTTCTCGCCATGCAGCGACGGCCAACGCCCCGTCCTGGGCTCAACGGAATCGCGTTGAGCTAGTCAGGACCGCTGTTCCTGCTCCACGACCCAGGCAGCGATCTGTGCACGCGAGGCGAATCCGAGTTTCGTGAGGATGTGCTCCACGTGCCCCTGCGCGGTGCGTTGCGATATCACCAGATGGGCGGCGATCGCCTTGTTCGTCAGGCCCTGGGCGACTAGGTCTGCTACCTGTTGTTCGCGTCTGGTGAGGGGTGATGGGACGTCGGAGCGTGGCTTCGCGATCGGGGATTCTTCACCGAGTGCGTAGGCGATTGCTTCAGCGGTGCCCAAGCTTCGGCCGTCGCTGCGTGCGGCGTCGAAGGCGCGCTGGCCGAGCGCGCGGAGAACTTGTTGCTCGCACTGCTCGTGGTAGGTGCGCGTGTTCCGAACCATGACCGTGGGACTCCCGACGGTATGCCGCAGTAAGTCCGCGGCGCCGAGAAGTACGCCCGCGCGTTGGGAGTGCTTGTTGTCTGCAGCGATCCAGGCCAGTATCTCGAGGCACCAGGCAGTAGCGAGCGGGTCGTCCACGAGACGTGCGAGGTGCAGGCTTTCCTCGAGTAAGGTTGTCGCTCGTCCCAGCTCGCCCTGTCGCCACACCGCGAGCGCCATAGTCCACTGGAAGTACGACCGGTACGAGACCTCGCCGTGCGACTGTGTGATCGCCATTGCCTCCTCGCAGTAGGATATGGCCTGTCGGGTGTCGACGTGGAGGGCGTGGGCCAATGCGAGTGCTCCCTGTGTTGAGATCTGCCACAGGAGATCTCCTTCTGCTTGGAACTGTCGCACGGCTTTCGTGAGGTGAGTGATCGCGCGGGAGAGCTCGCCGCCGAAGAGCGCTAAGCGCCCGTCGGCATACGCGACGAGCGCATACGCATGCGGATCATCCAACTGCTCGACCATCTCGCGGCACTCGTCGATCAGCTCCGCCGCTGCCTCGAAGTCGCCCTGCCTTCCCGCGAGCAAGCTGGCGGTGGACACGACTTTGACCCGGTCCGCAGTCGGCCGTCCATTCGCACTGCTCAGCGCGCGGTCGAGAGAACGCCTGCCTTCGCTGAGCAGGCCGCGGGAGAACCAAAACCAATAGAGTGCACCGGCGAGGCGTAGCCCGGCCCCGGACTCTCCGGGCTCAGTCACGCAGAACTCCAGTGCCTCACGCAGGTTTTGGCGCTCCCGTTCGAGGCGGGCGATCCACTCGAGTTGCCGGTCGCTGATCCACTCGGCTTCCGCCTGGAGGACCAAGTGCTGGTACCAATCGCGATGCCGTCGACGAATTGACACGTAGTCACTGGACTCTTGCAGCTTCTCCCGGCCATAGTCGCGCAGGGTCTCGAGCAATCGGTACCGCACCACAGCGCCCGGTTCTTCACGGATCAGAATCGACTTGTCGACAAGCGAGGCCACAACATCGAGCAGATCGTCTGCGGTCAGATCGCCTGAGTAGATGCCCTCCGCCGCATCCAGTTCGAAACCACCGGCAAACACAGACAACCGAGCCCACGCCTGTTGTTCGCTCGGGGTGCACAGCCCGTGGCTCCAGTCAATACACAACCGCAACGTCTGCTGCCGCGAAGGTGCACCCCGAGCGCCCAAGGACAGCAGCCGGTACCGGTCGGTCAAATGGTCCAGAATCTGCGCGGCGGACATCGCTCGCAACCTCGCCGCCGCCAACTCGATCGGCAGCGGCAAGC
This sequence comes from Rhodococcus pseudokoreensis, assembly GCF_017068395.1. NCBI lineage: Bacteria > Bacillati > Actinomycetota > Actinomycetes > Mycobacteriales > Nocardiaceae > Rhodococcus > Rhodococcus pseudokoreensis. The sequence goes on from NZ_CP070614.1 coordinate 210,433, forward strand.
CATCGAGCTGCTGGCAGATCCGGATGACCGTAACCCGGTTGTCCGGGGTAAGCGCAAACGCCGGGACGGCGGCGGCAGCCCGTTCCACGAACAACGTCACCGCATCGTACTGGGGCAAAGCCTGGAGGTCAGGCTCGCGGTCCGGGTCGGGAACCCCCAGCGGCGGAACCCGAAGAGCCACTTCCCCGCCAACGGCCAGCCTCTCGCGGCTGGTAGCCAGAACCCGCAGTTCGGGACAGGCCCGCAGCAGTGCTTCGGCGAGGACCGCAACCGCATCCACCACCTGCTCACAGTTGTCCAGAATGAGCAGCAGGTGACGCGGCGCGACATGCTCCAGCACTATCTCCCGTGCCGGCCGCACCGACTGGTCCCGCAACCCGAGGGCGGCAGCCACCGCATCGGGCAGGAGCGACCCATCGCTCAGCCCGCCCAGCTCGACCAGCCACACACCGTCGGCGAACCCACGCCGTACTTCTCCAGCCACCCGCAACGCGAGACGCGTTTTACCCACACCACCGATCCCGGTCAACGTCACCAGGCGTGAGTCCGACAGCATCTTCTTCGTCTCGGTCAACTCCCGGCGGCGACCGACGAAACTGGTCAACTCGACGGGCAGGTTCCCCATCTTTCCCAGACGGGCGGGGGGAGGCACAACGTCACCTTCGGACGGCTCTGCCTGCCCAGAAGGTTCCCCGGCATCAGCCGACGTGCGCTGGGCGTTACCCGACAGGGGTTCGGTGGTCCGCGCACCGCCCGATAGGGTCCAGCCCCGCTCCCCGTCGCCTTGTTCGGCGTGGAGGGCCATCTCGTCGACCGGGAAACCGTTGCGGAATTGGACCTGCCGCAGTGCATCGCCCAACTCTGCGGCGGAGGCGGGGCGATCGCAGGGGTCGGCGGACATCGATCGTCCGACGACCTCGGACACATCGCCGGGGAGGCCGTGCTCCCGCAGATCCGGAGCAGGGTGGGTGGTGATCCGCAGGAATTGAGCGACGACTTGCTCACCACTGCGGCGTTCGAAAGCGGCGTGACCGGTGATGGCGCAGAACAGCGTCGCTCCGAGACTGTAGAGGTCCGACACGGGGCTCGGCGACTCGCCCTTGAGTACTTCGGGAGCAGTGAATGCCGGTGAACCGGTGACCGTGCCGGTGGCGGTCTCGAAGCCTCCCGCCACGTGGGCGATGCCGAAGTCGGTCAGCGCCGGCTCGCCGTAGTCGGTGAGCAGGATGTTCCCGGGTTTGACGTCTCGATGAAGGATGCCGAATCGGTGCGCGGTCTCGAGAGCGCCGGCCATCTTCACGCCGAGTCGAAGCGCGTCGTGCACCTCGAGCGGGCCCTGGTTGCGAATCCGGACCTCCAACGAATCCCGCGGACAGTAGGGCATCACGATGTAGGGGCGACCGCTGTTAGTGGCGCCGACCTGAAGCACGGTGATGATGTTCGGGTGCCCGGTCAGCAGACCCATCGCACGCTGCTCGCGGAAGAAGCGCGCCCGGTTCTCCTCGTCGAGGTCGGCGGTGAGGACCTTCACCGCCACGGTGCGATCCAGTGAAGTTTGCACACAGCGGTAGACGACACCGAATCCGCCGCGCCCGATCTCATACCCGTCCTCGAAGCCAGCCGCGCTCAGCTCGGCCCTGACCGCGGCAACCGCGGTCCGCTGTGTCTCGAGCGGGTCACCTGCGGCCATCGGTGTCAATCCCGCGTGGGCGTATCCGGGTCGGGCTCGTGTCCGGACGATTCGTCGGCCAGTGTTCGGGGATGCAGAGCGCGGACCGGCACGATTCGGGGTGTGACCATGACTCACCTCATGTGCTGTGCTGTGTCCTCAGGATATCCTGCCGCCGACGCGGGCCGGACTGGGCCCGGCGGGACGATCGGGTGCTCGCAGGGGGATGCAGCGTGCGGCACAACTCGCTGGTTGGGTCGAGCGGGCAGCGGCGCTCCGACTCGAGGGAGAAACGCGAAGCCCGTGTTGACACGGCGACGAGTCCTTTCTCTTCGCCGGAGTGTAGAGGCGGTGCCCGACCCCGGATGGGGAAATCTTCGTGCACTCGGATGGGGAAGGGCGCGTTTTCCGGAAGCGGTTCGAGCACCAGACGAAGGTGGCCAACCGAGCCATCCCGGTGATCATCCGCGGCATGCGGAAGACGTCGACGGTGGGGCAGGTCGGCTGACCACGGTCCAAAACCAGGTAGCACCCGGAAGCAGCGCGGTGGAGTGTATTTGTCTCCATCGCGAGATCTACGGTGTCGGATCCCATGTCTCGCTGAGGTAGAGCCTTGTTCTCTGACTCGGTGTACACGCGGTGTGCCAGGCGCAGCGACAAAACTCGCCACGGTCATTCAGTCGGCAGGCGCGCAAGTGTTATTGCGCGCGTTAGATATTGATCCTGTGCAACCTGGTGACGCTCGCTCATCTCGTTCTGTGCCGATGAAACGAAGAGCTTCTCATGACCGATCAGGGCGTCGTGGATCGTCCGACTCGACGGTGAGCGAGGTCCCCCTCGTCGATGCAGCCGAGAGAGAGCCGCCTGCCCGAGGCTCACGATCGCGCCAGCGCCGGGACCTCGATTACCATTCCGCGCACGCAGACCGCAGCGGTTCGCGGACTCGGGCGCATCCGTTGTCGTGGTCAAATGTCGAACGCCCGTCGCCCCTCTGCAAGCGACGCCCCGTTATCGGAACGCTGCCTCGCCCGTCAGTGCCTTGCCGATCACGAGCTGGTGCACCTCGGACGTGCCCTCGTAGGTGAGCACGGACTCGAGGTTGTTGGCGTGGCGGATCACGGGGTATTCCAGCGTGATTCCGTTGGCGCCGAGGATGGTGCGGCATTCGCGGGCGATGGCGATGGCCTCGCGGACGTTGTTCAGCTTGCCCGTGCTGACCTGCTCGGGGCGTGCCTCGCCGCGGTCCTTGAGACGTCCGAGGTGGTACGCGAGCAGGTGGCCCTTGCCGACCTCGAGGGCCATGTCGGCGATCTTGACCTGCGTGATCTGGTAGGCGGCGAGCGACTTGTCGAAGACCTGGCGGTCCTGCGCGTAGGAGATGGCGGATTCGAGGCAGTCGCGGGCGGCGCCCATCGCACCGAAGATGATGCCGAATCGGGCCTCGTTGAGGCAGCCGAGCGGACCGGACAGTCCCTTGGCCTCCGGCAGCATCGCGGATTCGGGCAGCCGGACGTCCTCGAGCACGAGCTCCGAGGTGACGGACGCCCGCAGCGACATCTTGTGCTTGATCTCGGGCGCCGAGAAGCCGGGGGTGTCGGTGGGCACGACGAATCCGCGGATGCCGTCGTCGGTGCGGGCCCACACGACGGCGACGTCGGCGACGGACCCGTTGGTGATCCACATCTTGGTGCCGTTGAGGATCCAGTCGTCGCCGTCCCGCTTGGCGCCCGTGCGCATGCCGGCGGGGTTGGAGCCGAAGTCGGGTTCGGTGAGGCCGAAGCAGCCGATCGCCTTGCCCGCGGCCATGCGGGGCAGCCATTCCTGCTTCTGGTCTTCGCTGCCGTAGTGGTGGATCGCGTACATGGCCAGCGAGCCCTGCACGGACACCAGACTGCGGATGCCGGAGTCGACGGCCTCGAGTTCCAGGCAGGCCAGGCCGTAGGCGGTGGCGCTCATGCCGGCGCAGCCGTAGCCCTCGAGGTGCATGCCGAGCACGCCGAGTTCGCCGAGCCCTTCGGCCAGTTCACGCACGGGCAGCGCCGCCGCCTCGAACCAGTCGCCGATGTGGGGCCGGATCTTCCCGTCCGCGAATCGGCGGACGGTGTCGCGGATCGCGATCTCCTCGGTGTCGAGCAGCGAGTCGAGGGCGAACAGCTGGGACAGGGACTGCGGGTCGGACATGGGGTTCCTTCACTCGGGCCGGGTGGCGCATTCGTTCGAACGATGCACGGACATTTGTTGATTGAAAGGGTGTGTGTCGTGGGACTTGGATTGCCTCACATCAGCTGTAGTCGTAGAAGCCCTTGCCACTCTTCTTGCCGAGCTGCCCGGCGTCCACCTTGCGCTCGAGCAGCGTCGGGGGCGCGTAGTGCGGCTCGGCGAACTCCGCGTACAGCGACTCCGCCGCGGCGAGGGTGATGTCGAGGCCGACGGTGTCGATCAGCGTCAGCGGGCCCATCGGGTAGCCGCAGCCGCCTTTCATGGCCTCGTCGATGTCCTCGGCGGTGGCGTACCCGGACTCGAGCATCCGGACCGCCGACGTGAGGTACGGGATGAGCAGCGCGTTCACGATGAAGCCCGCGCGGTCCCCGGCCCGCACCGTCTTCTTGCGCAGCGTGTTCTTCGCGTAGTCGGTGACCGCGAGGACGGTCTCCTCCGACGTGACCAGGCTGACCACGATCTCCACCAGCGGCATCACCGGCACCGGGTTGAAGAAGTGGACGCCCACGACCTGCCCGGGCCGCTGGGTGGCGTTGGCCATCTTGATCAGCGGGATGGACGACGTGTTGGACGCCAGGATGCCCGCCGGCTTCACGATCTTGTCGAGCTTGCCGAAGATGTCGACCTTGAGCGCCTCGATCTCCGGCGCCGCCTCGATCACGAGGTCGCGGTCCGCGAACTCCTCGATGTCGAGGGTGACCCGCACCCGGGCGAGTGCGGCGTCGGCGTCGGCCTGGTCGAGCTTGCCCGCCTTCACCCCGCGCGCCAGGGACTTCTCGATGCGGGCCTGCGCGGCCTCGGCGAATTCCGGCTTGGTCTCGAGGATGAGAACCGAGCTGCCGGCCTTGATGCATACCTCGGCGATGCCGGCACCCATGGTGCCGCCGCCGATCACGCCTACCAGTTCCACGTTTCTCCTTGTACGGCTGTGCGTCTCGGCGCTCACGACCTCCACCTCAGCGCCATCCGTAGCGCCACATCATCAATGGTTGTGGCGATCCTCAGGCGCTTGTGGTTTCGGTTCGGCAGGCCGGTGCGAGTGTTCGCGCCGGAGAGGTATCCACTTCGACGAGCGCATGGAGCGCCGCCGAGCATGCACCTCCTGATGTCGAAGGGATCCTGCGCCGGCACGGCGACCTGTCGTGGTGTTCCTCCATTCACGTTCCGTCGGATTCGGGGTGGTCGTCGATGATTTCCACCTGGAGGGACCCGAGCCCGTCGATCTCGCCGTCGAGTCGATCGCCGACCTTGGTCCAGGTGCCGGTGCTCAGGCCCACACCGGCGGGCGTCCCGGTGAGCACCACATCGCCGGGCTCGAGGGTGACATGCTCGCTGATCCGTGCGATGAGTTCCGGTACCGACCAGATCATGTCCTTCGTGTTGGCGTTCTGCCGGAGTTCACCGTTGAGGCGGAACCGCAGCTGCAGGTTGGTGTCGTCGACGAACCGTGCGGGCACGATGCCGGGACCCAGGGGGCAGCTGTCGTCGAACACCTTGCCGCCGAAGAGGTCGAACTTGACCAGATGCTTCGGGTGCCGCTGCCAGTCGCGGGCCGAGAGGTCGAGACCGATGGTGTAACCGGCGACGTAATCGCGGGCCTGTTCGACCGGAATCCGCCGGCCGCGTTTGCCGATCACGAACGCCAGCTCGAGTTCGTAGTCGAATTTGCTCGACTGGACCGGGTACCGCACGGACTTGCCCTGCCCGACCAGCGTCGTGGTGGGCGGTTTGAGGAAGAAGACCGGGATGTTGTCTTCTTTGGTGAAGCCGACGTGGCCGCCGTCCTGTGTCACGTGGTCGTAGTAGTTCGCGCCGGTGCAGATGACTTTGCCGGGGTATTGCAGCGGCGTCAGCCAGTCCTCGAGTCCGGGCGCATTGACGGGGGCGCACGTCAGGACACCGTCGGTCAGGTCGCCGGCGGCCCGCTGCAGGACCGGTTCAGCTGTGTTCCAGTGCGCGAATACCGTCATCAGACCGCCGGCGGGGTTGGGTGCGAGAACTTCCGGGGCGAGGTCGGTGATCCGGTACAGCTTGCCGTCCATGCTGAGAACTGGGATCGGCGTACCGTCGACGCGGATCGTCGCGAGGGAAAATGTCATCGGGTTGTCTCCTTCACTCGGTGCCGCTATGCCGGGGCGCCGGACAGCGCCCACCGGTCGAGCAAGTGGCCGACTGTGGGTGCGGGATCGAGGAGCAGCGCCCGGCCGACCTTCCGAACCTCACCGCGCTGAGCTGCGTCGAGGTATTCGACCGGGGACGTGCCATCGATGCGGGCAAGGGCAAGGGCCGGCAGCAACGCTGCTACCCGCGCGTCGAGGCCCTCCGGTGCTTCCCAGTCGATGTAGCGCGCATGCTCGTCGGCCAGTGCGTGCGCCGCCGCGCGAAGTTCGGCGGCGTGCCCCGGCAACTTGACCGCCTTGATCAGCAGGTGGTTGAGACAGAAAGCGATGTCGAAGGCGGGGTCGCCGAACCACGCGCACTCCGCATCCAGCAGCACTGGGCCGTCGGGGCCGAGCAGGATGTTCTTCGGGCTGACGTCACCGTGAACGACGGCGAGGTGTGTGCCGGCCGTCGTGCGAGCCAGTTCGGCGAACCGCTCCCACAGATCCGGGTGCGCGTTCGCGGTGACCCGCAGGAACGGCTCGATGCGCAAGGCGTCGAAGTTGTCGTCGGTGGCGAATCGCTGCGGACTGCGCGGATCAGCGGCACTCGCCGAGTGCAACCGGCCGACGAGGTCACCGACCCCACGTGCGGCCGCGATATCCACGTGGCCGCCGAGCAGCTGTGCCTTCCACACCGGGTAGCGTTCCGGCGGCAGGAATTCCATCGCGAACAAGCCCTGGCCGTCATGAGCGATGACCCGGGGTATCTGTCCCGGGCACATCAGGGCGGCGAACCGCAGCCAGTCGTATTCGACGCGATTTCGCGAGACGGGCGCGAGCCACTGCTGCGCGACCTTGAGCTGAGGCAGGGCCCCCTTGACACATACGGTTCCGGTGGGGAGGTCCACTTTCCACAGATCCGATGACACACCTCCGGTCAGCGGGGTCAGCTCCGCATCTTCCCCGGGACGGAGCAATCCCTGCCTGCGCAGAAACGCGAGCACGTGTGGGCGAGGGTCTGATGCGGTCATCGGATCAACTCGGATGCGGGAAAGGAACCGGGGAGGGTGAGGGGGCTGAATCGCAGGCTGCTGTCCTCCGCGATACGAATCAGCTGGTTGTACTTCGCCAGGCGCTCGGATGAGCGCACCGACCCGACCTTGATCTGCCCGGCTGCGGTGCCGGTTGCGAGATCGGCGAGGAAATCGTCCTCGGTCTCACCGGAGCGCGCCGACACCACGGGAACATAATGGGCCTCGCCAGCCGCGGCAACAACGTCGAGCGTGCCGGTGAGCGTCCCGTTCTGATTGACCTTCACGAGCACACCCGTGGCGCAACCCCTCGCGATCCCCTGCGACAGGCGGTGCGGGTTGGTCGTGAACAGATCATCGCCGATCAGGTGCACCCGACCTCGAAGCCGCGCGGTCAGTGCCTGCCACCCGTCCCAGTCCTCCTCGTCGAGGGCATCCTCGATGGACACGATCGGGAAGTCGTCCACCCACGACGACATCGTCTCGATCATCTCGGCAGTGGTGGCCCGGCGCCCTTCCCGCCGCAGGTGGTAGTCGCCGCTCGAGGCATCGAACAGGGACGCGGCCGCGACATCGATCGCGATCGCGACATCGATGCCAGGTTTGAGGTCGGCCCGTTCGATCGAGGTCACCAGCAGTTCGAGCGCATCCCGTCCGGTGCGGCAGCCGGGGCTCAATCCACCTTCATCGGCGAGCAAGGTCGGCAACCCGCGTTCGGCACACACGGTCGTCGCCGCGTCGCGGACCCGTGCGGTGAGCTGGATGGCCTCGAGCATCGAGGTCGCCGCGAGCGGCACGGCGAGAAAGTCTTGCACGTCCATTCCCCGTCCGGCGTGTAGGCCGCCGGACAGGATGTTCACCATCGGCATGGGGAGCGTCGGTTCGGTGACGCCGGCGAGTTCGGCGATGCGCCGGTACAGCGGCTGCCCGGACACCTGTGCCGATGCCCTGCAGATCGCCAGCGACGTGCCCAGCACCGCGTTCGCGCCGAGGCGGGACAACCCGGGTGTTCCGTCGAGTTCGCGCAGCAGCGTGTCACAGCCGCGCTGCTCCATCACGTCGTGCCCGCGCAGCGCGGCAGCGATCTCCTCGTTGACGTGTTCGACAGCGAGCATCACGCCGAGGCCGTTGAACACGGCCTCGTCACCGTCTCGCAGCTCGTGCGCTTCGTACGTGCCCGTGGAGGCACCGGACGGCACCGATGCGCGGGCGACGTCACCACCGCGAAGGCTCAGCTCGACCTCGACGGTGGGCCGACCACGGGAGTCGAAAACCTGGCGGGCATGCACACTGTCGATCTGGGTCACGCTCATGAAGACACTCCATGTTTGGTCGTGGTGGAAGGTTGGTTGCAGGCATAGCGGGGGGTTTCGCCGCGTAGGACACGGACGACTTCTTCTGCGGCGCTGCGGCGCAGGTCGACGACGGAGGCGTCCGAAGAAAACGCGATGTGGGGGGTGATCATCACCCCGGGGTATTCGAGGAGCTCGGCAGGCACTGCGGGTTCGTCCTCGAGAACGTCGAGGCCCGCGCCGCCGAGATGCCCGGCCGCCAGCGACGCTATGAGTGCGTCGGTATCGACCAGGCCACCGCGACTGACGTTGACCAGCAGGGCCCCGGGTGGCATGAGTTCGAGCTCGCGAGCACCGATGAGGTGGTGCGTCGATGTCGTGAGCGGTGCATGCAGAATCACGACGTCACTGCCGGCGAGGAGCTCGTCCAATCCGACGATCGGGACGCCTCCGGTATCCGCGGGCGGGTAGGGGGTGCTGGCGACGACGCGGGCACCGAGCGCGCGCAGCTTCGCTGCAGTCGCGCTGCCGATTCGTCCCAATCCGACCACACCGCAGGTCAAAGAGGACAATCTGCGGAGCCGGGCACCCGCTGGTTTCCAGTGGCCCGCGCGCACCTCTCGGTCTGCGACGATCAGGCCTCGTGTCCAGGCCAGTACCAGACCGACGGCATGATCGGATACTTCTTCGACGCAGTAGTCGGGAACGTTGGTCACCACCACGCCGCGGTCTGTCGCGGCGGTTACGGCGATGTTGTCGAGGCCGACACCCAGCCGTGCGACGATCCGAAGATTGTCGGTGTTGCCGATCGCCTGCGCGGACACCGGTGCCCAGCAGGTGAGGATCGCCGCCGGCTGATGTTCCGCCACGAGAGCGTCGATCACCGCGGCGGACGCCGGCTCGGGTGGGCCGCTGACGAGCCGGAAACCGGCGCCCTCGATCACCGCCCGTTCGACAGTGTCGTCGGGCCACGCCCGGTCGGTGAGCAGCACCGTGCCCTGGTCCATGATCATCCCATCAGCTCCTGTTCTGTCCGGTGCGGCGAGGTGGGTTCCCGCACCGGTGTGGTCTGTTCTGCTACGCATCGGAGGCGCTGCGCGCCAAGCCCGGTCACCTGCGCCACCACCACGTCGCCGGGGCGGAGGAAGCGTCCGTGGTGGGCGCCGAATCCCGCCGGGGATCCGGTGCAGAGGACATCGCCCGGGCGCAGGCGGGTGTGCCGGGACACGTAGGCGATCTGACGGTCGACGTCGAAGACCATGTCGTCGGCGAAGTCGTCCTGCATCACCGTGCCGTTGACCGACAACTGCAGACGAAGCCGTGAGGGGTCGGGAACCTGCCATGCCGGCACGAACCAGGGCCCGAGGGGCAGGGAACCGGGCATCCCCTTGCTCTGTATCCAATCGGTCCCGAGTGTGGGCAGATCGTCGCGCATCACCCGAGAACGGACGGTCAGGTCGTTCGCCACGCAAAATCCGGCGACGACGCCGGGTGCGGTCGTGGGGGAGATCCGGTGAGCCGATGCGCCGATGACAACCGCGATCTCAACCTCCCAGTCGAGGGTCTCGACGCCGGGAGCGATCGTCAGATCGCCCACGGGCGGGCCGACGCGTTCGGGGCTGGTCAAGCATACGTACGGCTCACCCGTCCGGCTCCGGTGCTCCAGCGCTTCAAGTGCCGCAGCGCGCCGGCCGGCGGCACCGGCCCCCATGCCGCCGGCGTCCGCGGCGGCCTCGGCGATCTGGCCGCGGTAATTGCCGATCGTGCAGAAGGCCTGCCGAGGTTGGATCGGCGCCTCCAAGTGCAGCGAACCGATGTCGACGCCACGCGAGTGGATGACCGCTCGAACCTGGGGATGAGAGGTCAATGAACGCAGGTCGGCCTCGTGGTTCGGCCAATGCTCGACCAGTTCGGTGAGTGATCCCACTCGACCAAGTGGTCTGTCGACGGCACACTCGTGTAGCGGCAGTGCGCGTCGGTCCGCGACCAGCCATGGCATCGACCTGCCGCCGTCTCTACTTGCCTGTGCGAGAACGATACCCGTCGGGTGTGCCTCGCTACCGACCTCGCGCCGTTCGCGACTTTCCGGTGTCCTGTGTAGATCCTCGGTCATGTGCTAACGATAGCATGATCATGTCGTAGAGGAAGGTCGACTTGAGCCTCGACTCGGCCGCCCCATCGTGGTGAGAAGTCTTGACAATCTTCCAGCCCTCGTGTGTGCTATCGATAGCAAATGGAGGAGGTGGCGCCAGTGAAGGTGCGACGTGTGGTGGCCGGAAACGATGCCCGAGGGAAGTCGGTGTTCTTGTCGGACGGAGCTGTCCCGCACCGCCACGACTTCCAGTTCCTGCCCGGCCAAGCGCAATCGCGTGTCTGGTTCGCCGCCGGGCCGTCGGTAACGACCCCTCCGGGGGACGAGCCCACGAGTGCGACGGGTCCGGTGATTCCGGGCCCTGGCGGAGCCAGCTTTGTGATCGTGGAGTACGCCCCCGACTCGGCGGTTGACGATCCGCGATTCGACGCCGAGCGCGCCGACGCCGAGTTCGCTCGGTACGCACCGGACATCGCCGCAGCCTCGGACCCGGCCGAGCCGGGAATGCACCGCACGCCGAGTGTCGACTATGGCGTCGTGCTCGACGGTGAGATCTGGCTCGAACTCGACGATGGGGCACAGACCCTCCTCACCCGCGGCGACACGATCGTCCAGATAACCGGTCGGCACGCATGGCGGAACAAATCTGAACGGCCGGCCACACTCGCTTTCGTCCTGACCGGGACGGTGGAGGACGCGGCAGGCAATCCGCATCCGAACGGTCACTGAAGGAGAACCGATCGGAACAATGCACACAGTGAGGGTGGCGTAGGACTCTCCGCTCGCCTCGACGCCACCCCCCGACTCGCAGACGAGCCGGCACGCCTCGAAATCAAGGTGTTCCTCGCTACCCATGCGGCAACTGCGTTGAGAAAAGCGTCGATTCGCGCAGACCAACCCGGACGCGGGACGACCAACTGACCTACACGGTTCGAACCAATTCCCTATCTAGGACACGGTGACATGGATATCGGCTTGTTGGCACTACGACTGCTTATCGCCGCGGTGCTGTTCGCGCACGCCACACAGAAGGCCTTCGGCTGGTTCTCCGGGCCCGGACTCGCGAAAGCCGAGACACAGTTCACGATGCTCGGCCAAGAGCCGGCCGCAGTGAAAGTCAGGCTCGCCATCTCCTGCGAGCTGTCCGCCGCCGTCCTACTTGTACTCGGACTCGCGACACCACTGGGAGCGACAATCGCGACAGCGACGATGCTGGTCGCCGGGTACTCCCTGATCACCCTCAACAAATCGTTCTGGGCCGCAGCAGGTGGGGGAGAGTATCCGATCGTGCTCGCCGCCCTGGCTGGTGTCATTGCATTCACCGGCCCCGGGGCCTACGCGGTCGACGAGGTAATTGGCATACTTCCCTCCACGCCATTTGCAGGCGGTGGTCTCGCGGGGCTCATCGTCGTCGTGACAGCCTCCGTCGCGGCCGCCCCAGTGATCCTCTCTACCCGGCGCTCCCGGGCCAAACAGCCCACCTCCTCCAGCTAGTACTTCGAGTTCGGCCGGCGCTCGCCGTCGTCGACATTGCTCCAGCTACGTAAGGAGTCACCGAAAAGCGGGAATCCGCACATGCTCCGGGACGACCGGCGCCTACCCTGACATTCCGCCGCCATCACACAGAAGCAGCACTCGCCATGCAACCACGTACCACACGGCCCCCCGCGGTAACGGGGCCCCCAACGCACTCGGCCGACACGAGCGACCTCCCAATCGGCATCGACGAGCAGATCAAACAGTACCGCCAGCGCCGCCGCGACCGGCACAAGAACGAGTGCCTTCCGACACGCTCTCGAGCGGATAGAGAGGCGGAAGAAATTGTTCGGTTCGCGGTCATCTGGGCTCCCTTCGGAGGTCCTCCGGGCATGGAGACATTCGTTCAATTCGGAGTGACAGGGCGCGGATTCGTCGACAAGCTTCGGCAGAGCATCCTGCAGGCGAGATGTGATCCACACGTGTCACGTTGGCTTGCTCGAGTGTACGAATACTGACCTCCGAGTGCGGCCACGGAGCGCATCGGTCAGCAGCCGAGTGGAAGATTCGTCGGCGGCCCGACTCCTCGTCCCTTCGACGGCACCGCCCTAGTTGAAACATCCACCCAGGTTGAGACATTCAGTCCCGCGACTACTGACACGAGCTGCTCCGGGCGATGACGGCCGATCCGCCGAGGAGCACCCTCAGCGCAGTGGGTTGTACGCACGACTGGACCGAGACTGCGTCGGCGTCCGACATCACGACCTCATCTGAGCGATCTCCATCAATGCCGGATCCCGGCGCGTTTCGTCACTGCCAATCGGGTTCGACCCACGGGGGTCGCTGCCGGGCACAACAGGCTCACTGCATCGTTCACGAAATCTGACGTCGCCGGTACGGTTTGGTAGCGAAGATGTTGTCCACCAACGAATCCTGGTGAGGACCTGGACTCAACCCACCACGCTCGGGAGTCTCGCGTCCGAGGCGACGCTCCAGCGTATCGCAACCAGCGAAGCCCCTACCGGCACCGTGCGCCCCGATTCGCATCGAGCGCGCAGCCGGTCAGGGCAGTGAAGCCATCAACGGCGACGCTGTTTCGTCCATGTCATCTGATGCGCCCCGGAATCGATGAGCTAGCCGCTACCAATGACGTAGGAACCAACTGTGCCATTTCTCTTCCTTCATGCTCTCCTCGCGGTGATGGGCCTTCTTCGGCCAAGCGGCATCGCACGAACCCTGCAGCGCATCGCGGTTGCGGTTGCGGTCACTCACGCCCACATGCGTTGGGCACGCATGTGCTTTGACAATCTGGAGCACAGCTCTGACTGACGCTGCAGGCTCGTGACGTGGCAAGTGTGAACGGCGCCCAAACGCACCGGTAGAGCGGCTTCACCCATGCGGCGGCCATCCTGCACCCACAGACCGGGTTTCCCCATGCGTTCGCACCGCCAGACAACACTCGGTATGGCGAAATACCCCATGCCGTGCTCCGAACTCAGCCTGCATCCCATGTCACCTGGTCCGCACGCGCTCGAAGCCGGTGTGGAAATTCCACTCGCCTCGGTGTGGTCGCGGCAATCCGCATGAGGTCACCCAAAATCAGGCAGCGTACGAACTCTGACGTCGACGTCCGGGTTGCTCGATAGTTCGTCCGTGCCTTCCCGAGAAAACAAGACGAACACGACAGCCGCGTGTGTGATCTGCATCACGTCGGCTTCATGCCGTGCGGTCTATCACATCATCAGTTTCAGTGGGTACGCTGGTCGGGCATCGACATCACAGTGATCCGAAAGCGTCTTTCTGCAGAGACATTCACTTTCCTCCGAGTGTCGATCGCAAAGCCCTCGGGACGCAGAACTCCTGCATCCAATCTCAGCCTGACTGGCTCGGAATGGCCGCACACGGGTCTTCACTGGCGTCGTCGCTCGCGACAAACGAAATCGACATATGCGCGCCGATATGGCGCCTCACCCAACCGAATTCGGTCAGCTCCAGCCTGCATGAGCATCCCCCGCGCAGACATGCCGCGATACCTACCCGAAATCGGGCTCTAGCAAGGCAATCATGGTGCATCACCAATCAATCCCGCATCCGCAAGCGAGAGTCTCCAGCACTCTTCGGGGTCCCGACCAATCACGTGTAGTTCCAACGAAGAACTACCGACCACCAGACATTGGCTTGGGACATACCTCCACCGAAAGGGAGTGCGCCACCTATGGCGCCGGCGACGGCACTCCCGCGGTCTTCCTGCATGGCTGGGCGCCGCATCGCAGCTATCAACGCGCGCTGTTCCGTCTCGCTCAGAATGGGACAATCGTATACGCGCCTCGATTACCGAGAGCCGTAGCGGCACAATCGTTTAGGTCTATCGATATAAGGAGACTGAGCGACTACGTTCGCTGGCTGGATAACTTCCTCACCGCGATAGGCATTGACACGCCATTTACGCTGGTCGGCCACTCGGTTGGGGGCGCAATCGCGATAAAGGCGGCATACGAAACCCCAGATCGGGTTGCGAAACTTGTCCTGGTGAACTCTCTGGGGGGGAGCAGGAGAGCGGCAGTCCCGACCGCAAGATTGCCATCCCAGCTCTGCCCTCGCGCCGGAGGCGGATCTAACGCAGGAACTTCAATACCTCGCTGCCAGGCAACTTCCTGTAGCTCTACTGTGGGGGCGCAGCGACAGAGTTATTCCACGGTCGAGCTATCTCTCACTTCGCAACGCTCTGGGCGGTCCTCCAGTATTTACTGTAGCGGGCACGCATAACTGGATCCTTGACGACCCTCATTGCTTCGGCTTTGCGATGAGAACTGTGATGAACGCATCCAGTGGGCGGGTGGCCTAATGAGTCAGCCCGCCACCACTCGGACACAGGACGATACCCGATCGGAACTGCTGATTCAGGTCTGCAGGAAATGCGGGACCGTGCTCGCCCCTCTGGTAGCGACATGCTCCCGATGCCTCAGCTCTCAACTCGAAGACATCGCCTCAACCGGAGCGGGGGAAATAGTCTCTTCCAGGGTGGTACATCGTGAAGTCGATGGCCGCAATGGAGAGCTCGTCCCATTCACGATCGCTATCGTCGCACTCGATGACGGACCATGGGTGTACTCATGGGTTGTCGGCAGCGTCTCGCGTTGCACCAGCGAGCCCATGCGCGTGAGGTACGTCCCTGGCGTCACGGCCGAGCGCCTACCTGTCTTTCGAGTCTGTTCAGCACACTGTGGAGTCCGGACCCGAAGTGTCGCCGCATAACAGCCCGTTATGCCACACATTGTCATCGGAGCACTCACGCTGGAACGTGGCGCTGTGGACGGGAGCGACTCGCAGTGCAGTGCGATTAACCCCGAATGAATTCCGAAGCAGAATGACTGGTGGGTGATTCCTTCATGGGCGATTCCTGCATGCATTCGGCCGTCGCCTCACGTCGATGCGCGGATTGACGGCGATGTCGTGCTCGCCTGATCAACACCCTCTGGGTGTGTTTTCCCGTACACGCCACGAGGCGCGAGGGTTTCGGTCTTCGAACGACGCTCCGCCGACAGGATCGTTTTCTAATCAGAACCGTAGAAGTGTTGGCTAACAAGGTGATAGAAGGTGGTGCACGTCGGAAGAGTAATTCACTAGACGAACCCACGGCGGCGACCACCGGTTCTTGACACCGCGGATGCCCTGTCAGATTCGCGCACCGTCACCGGCAGTCAGTCCACATCAATCGCCGGGCAGCTCTGGTGGCATCACCAAATCCATTCGACACCAACAGAAGGACCTCCTCACATCATGAAGATTCGTAAACTTGCCGCGACCGCTGCGCTCACCATCGGCGCTTTGGGTATCGCGTCCGGCACCGCCCAGGCCATACCTAACAGTACTGACGCCCCACCAAATGCCCAGTCCATCGCGCAGAGTGTCGACTGGACCGTCGCCCGAGACGGGAATGATGTGTTCGTCCGTATTGCGTCAGGGTCACTTGCGATCGAGAACAACCGCCTGATCGTCCGTAACGACCAAGGTTCGGTGGTTGAGTCGATACCGCTGACCCTCGCGGTCGACCGTCTCGCTCATCCCGTCGCGGCACGGCTAGTCGGAGACACGGCCGTCCTGACCGCGAACACTGACCCTGCCGCCGCCACGGCCGTCGACCGTGCCGGTGCACTGCACGATGTCGATCTTCCGGCGGCGGTGGGGGGTGTTCAACCATCGATCTCGCTGACTTCCGCGATCGGAGGATTCTTGGGTGCCGCGACCGGACTGGTGGGTGGCTGCGTGCTCGGTGCCGTCGCAGGGGGTGTCATCTCCGCGCCCGCAGTCATGCTCCTTGGAGCCGGCCCTCTTGCGGGATGCGTCGGGGGCGCACTACTGCTGGGGTCGGGCGCAGGTCTAGCGGGGACCGCGATCGGAGGTCTCGGTGCCGCGATCACTAATGTCCCCCAATTCATGCAACTCCTCAATCAGGCGCCCGCACCAAAGAAATAGCACACGGTGGCGGCGACGAAGGGCGGGTGACTTCCCTTGAGGTTCTCGCGAGAATCCACATCAAATGCATTGCAGTGGGCCTGATTCACGTGACGCGGACATCGCCACGGGGTATCGCCAGGGTACATCGTCGATGGGTGTGGTCGTCTCCGCGTCCTTGTGCTCTCTGACAGTCAGCCCTCGCCGGCAACCGCACTGTCGTCTGGGTTCGCGCCGAGTTCCGGGTGCTGGTCCGCAGGAGCGCCGGGGCCGATCTCACCGGTGAGGTGGGCGAGGATTATGCGGCGGTGACCGACCCGGGCGGCGGTGGGCACGAGTGGGCGCCGGTGCATCGGTGGGCGGTCGCGCTCGACGACGGGCGGCTGGTCTTTGCCGACACCGAAGACCTGACCATCGATCCGGGCTCCTACCGCTCCGCCCCGAATCCGGGGTCGGACCCGGATTCGGCCGTGCGGACGCCCGGCCGGCACCGGGGAGAGTGATCGGCGGTAGCCGTTTCGTGGCCGGTTCTGGGCGGCGTCAGGCATCGTGCGCACGAATGGCGCTAGCAGTCAGTCGATTACATGACTGACGCGGATGAGGTCCTGAAGGGGTACGTCGATCTCACCGGACGATCTGTCGGGGTATGTCTGAGTCGTGGCATAGCGGCACCGGACGTGTTTCGTGCTGTGGTGTTGTTCGGAACTGACGTTGCAGGCTTACCGTGTCCTTTATGAGGGGTGATGAGGCGCGCGTGGCCCGGGACTTCGCGGGGTGGTTGTCATCTCACGGGTGGACGGTCCGTACCGATACGGAGTTCGTCGACATCGTTGGCGAGAAGGACGGCCGCCGGCTCTATGTCGAGGTCAAGGGTGCGACCGCCGCGCCGGGGTTGGATGTCGATACCGCGATCGGGCAGTTGGTGCGGCGGATGCCGAGCGAATCGGATCAGTCGGTGTCGTTTGCGTTGGTCGTTCGTGACGAGCGGCGATCGGTGGAGGCTGCGGTGCGGGCACCTCAGCGGGTTCTGGATCTGTTGGGGATGGCGCTGTATGCGGTCGATGAGGACGGTGGGGTGAGGCAGCTCTTCGGCCGCGCATGAAGACTGTCCTCGGCACGGGCCGGGGCCACGGCCAGCAGGGTGGCCGGTAGCATCGCCAGGCCGCACGATGGTGGGGATGGGGCGGTAGCTCAGTCGGTGAGAGCCGTGGACTCATAATCGGTTGGTCGCGGGTTCGAGCCCCGCCCGCCCCACCGCGCCGCCGGGCGATCTTCGGGATGGGCTCCGTCAGGGCTGCCGTGCCTGCGGAACGCAGTGTGGGCAATGTGGACTCGGCTTAACCTGGCGATGGGCCGAGTATTTCGAGTGCGCTGACGTGCTCAGGCGCAGTCGCGGCAGAGTTGTTGTGCCGTGTCGGCGAGGCGGCTGCGGTGGTGGACCAGGAAGCAACTGGTGCACCTGGATTCGCCCGTCTTCTTGTGTATCACCCTCACCGTGAATTCCTCGCCGGACAGGTCGGAGCCGGGCGGTTTGAAGGACTCTGCGGTGTCGGTGTCCTCGACGTCGACGACCGGAGACTGGGAGTCGCTGCGGCCCCGCCACTGTTCGAGCGAGGTATCCGGCAGCTCGTCCTGGTCGGTGACTCTGGGTGCGTCGTAATCGGTGGCCATGATCTTTCAACCTCGTGCTCGGTGTATTCGGAGCGACCGCGCAGCCGCAGTGGGCCACCGAGTCGTAGTAGGCGGCGGGCCGGCGCTGGGCTCGTGCCCACCGACGCCGGGGCGCGATAGGCTCGATCTGGGTGGGGCGATGGGAGCGTGATTGCATCGAAGAGCACTCGAAAAAACCGTTGATGGCGATCTAGTCCGTGTGCCGGTAGCGGGCCCGGGGTACCCATCGACCATGGGGTCGGATCTCGACGGCATGCCCCGCCCGGAGGCGACTGTGGCCGGGCATCTGATCGAACTGCTCGATCGACGGGACACCACGGTGTTGGCCGCCGAGCTGTCCTTGTTGGTGCATGCACCACCGTCGCCGTCCCCGCGGCTGCCTCGCTACGGCGACGTGCTGGCCTAGCTCGTCGCCGCGATCGCGGACGTGATCGTCGCCCGCATGGGCCGGCCCGACGACGGGGAGGCCTTCACCATCGAGGTCCGCACCACGACCGGACGCCGCGTCCGGCTCGACGAACTACCCGCCGCGGGGAAGCCGCGTACTGCGCGCGGTGATGGCACGGCTCACCGGTGACCACGCCGCCGCTCGCGCACAGGTCGAGGCCGCCGACCGTGAACCGTCCACTACCGCGCGCGCGGAAACCCTGGTCGAGGCACTGGTCTGGATCAACGTGCTCCTCGACACCCACCAGTCCACCTTCCCGGACCGCCCACCCGAATAACCGACTTCGAGGCCGACAGCTTCGGCGGTCACACCTACCCACGCGTGACGCACCGAGAACGGGCGTGCCGGGTGTTTGCCTTCGGGGAGGCGCCGGCCGACCTACCCGAGCCGAACGCCGACGTCGAAGTCGGTAATTCACGGCGGTACACCATTCCGGCGGGTAGTGCCGACTGATGTTGCACGGATCCCCCTCGGGTCTCCGCCGGTAAGGCGAACTCCGACCATCAGATCGACGCGCTACACCGGGCCGGGTGGTCGACGAGGGCATTCACCTCCTCGGCTTCGGCCCACCGGCGATGGGCCGCCTGAATCGGTTCGGCGGTGGCGCGGCGCATGAGGCCAGCATCTCCCCGACGGAGACCGATCGGTGTCGCAGCATCCCGGCGCGAATCCGTGCAGTGGCGCGCACACAGCGGCAGGTCGGTCGGAAAAGCCATGGATGAGGGCGGATGGCACGGCGCCCCGCCGGGGGTTCGAATTCGACGGGGCGCTCGGCCGCCGAGTCTGGGAAACGGCGACAACGTCAACGGTAGGCCACCCACGCACAGGGCACGGCGAATGCCGGTATGGGTGTGCGCCGGGGTGTCGACCTCGTCAGCCCGAGTGAATTGATGCCGGCGACTTCCGCGGCGATGGCGGCGAAGCGGCACACGACCCATCGGTTCAGGTGAGGCAGGCCACGTTCGCCCGGCGGGGTGAGCACCCTGTGCTGTGGAACGACGTGCGCGCACACTGGAGTTGGAGTCACCCGATGCAGCGGGTCGGTGTGTCGAATGAGCGGTGTTCCCGTCCAAAGGAATCTGTATGAACACCCGGTCGAGTCGAGAGATCGTGGTCGGTGTCGATGGATCACCGGCCTGTCGTGGGGCTGCGGTGTGGGCGGCGGCGCTCGCCTCCCGCACCGCGGCACCGCTGTGGGTCGTGCACGCCCTGCCGAAGTCCCTCGATTCGATGACCGCTGTCGCCGTCATGGGTCAGGGACCGGCGATGGCCCAGCACCGCACGGCCGGTGAAATGATTCTCGAGGAGACGTCCGCCGCGGTTCGCCTCCGCTTCCCGGACCTCGACGTCCGCACCGACCTGATACCGGGCCCAACCGTTCGGACGCTGGCGGCATCGAGCGCGACGGCACGGATGATCGTGGTCGGCGGCGCCGAACCGCGGGGGTGGGGAATGCTGGCGACCGGATCCACGGCAATCGAACTCGTCCGTCACTCCACGTGCCCGGTCACGGTGTGGCGCGGACAGTCGGGAATGCTGCCGGATCGGCGTCCGGTCGTCGTCGGTGTCGACGGGAGCGTTTCCAGCGCCGCCGCGGTGATCGACGCATTCGAGTTTGCGCGCCTGTTCAATGCACCGGTGACCGCTGTCTACGGGTGGGCGACTCGGCACTCGGCCGGTGACGTGACCGTTCCTCTCCTGGTGGACTGGGACGCCCTCCGGGAATCGGAGAGCGGCCTGCTGACCGGGTGGCTCGCCGAGGCGAAACAACGCTATCCCGGTGTCGCGGTCGCCGAGGTGGTCGAGCCGCGGAATCCGGCACACTTGATCACCGGTCGGGCCACCGATGCCCAACTGGTGGTGGTCGGCAGCCACGGCCGCGGCCGGCTCGCGGCCGCCGTCCTCGGCTCGGTGAGCCAGTACCTTCTCCATCACAGCCGGTGTCCGACGATGATTCACCGCGGTCCGCCCCAGGAGAGTGGGTGAACGGACGCCGCCCAGCGACGGTGCGACGGCATACACCGTCCCGGCCGATGATCGTCCACTTCCCAGCCCCGCACCGGTCCGGCGAGGGCGGCACCGTCCGCGCGGTAGGGCGGCACCGAGAGATTCGGGGGCTCGGTATCCGAAAGTGGGGATTCTTGACACACCTCGTCACACCCGGCCGACACCGAGGCGAGGGTCTCGCGGACGGTGCCTCACCGGCAGCTCCGGATCGTGAGCCGAACGGTGCTCACGGGCAGTGAAGGGGCGAGCGAGGGTGAGATCGGTGAGGGCGCCGTGGATGTGACCGAGTTGCACCTGTTCGGGTATGCCGCCGCCGTGTTGATCGGTCTCGGTGTCGGTATCGAACGCGAACACAATGTCGGCACCGAATCGGCCACCGGGGCGGAGTCGAGACCGGTCGAACCGCCCGGCGCCCGGACGTGAACTAGCGGGAGTTTCCTAGATAGCTGTGGCTTCGGTGCGATTAGCGCTGGTGGGAGCTGGTTTGGTGTGGTCGGGGTGTATTACCTAAGTCGGTGGCGGCCGGTCATCGGGTGGGTGCGTAGCGGTCGATGCCGAACAGCCGGGCCAGTTGTTCGGCGGTGTCGCTGTGGTCGGTGAGCATTCGTTGGGCGCGGGGGCGACCTTTGGTGCCGTCGTGGTAGAGCAACACCGTTTCCTCGATGCCGGCCAGCTCGGCGAGCAACTCACGCACCGACAGATGCAGTCCGGCATCGGCGGCCGCGCGGCGCATCAGGTGCGCGATGGTCAGGGCAAGGACGCTGTAGAAGACATGGACGCGGATCTTCTGGTCGGTCCAGTGGTGCATCGGGGAGAACGAAATCACCTGGGGGTCTTTGAGTTGCCGGAACCCGGACTCGATGTCGGACTGGGATCGGTAGGCGGCGATCACGCGGGCGACCGGCCAGTCGGTGCGGTTGGTGAACAGGATCCGTTTGCCGAAGATCCGGTCCTCGAGTTGTCGGCGGGCGTGGCGGTCGGTGCGGTACCGCAGCCGCAGCTCCGCCGCGGTGGTGCCGGTGAGGGTGACGGTGAGCACCTCGGCGACCCACCGCGGCGCGCAGATCTGCTCGATCTCGCGCTCCACGGCCGCCCGGTCGCGGCGGGTGCGCCCGCGGGCCAGGCGCACCTGCAGGGCGCCGAGCCGGTCGCGGGCCTTGTCGAGGGTCTGGTCGAATCCGCGGGACTGGGCGGCGTGCAGCGACGCCGAGTGGGTCACAATCGCCCGCCGCCGGACCCCGAGGGCGTCGACCTCGGTGTCGTAGGCGCGCATCCCGGGCAGTCGGGGATCGTCGACCCGGTGGTAGGCGTCAGCGGGCACGGTCAGCAGGGCCGGGTGATCCGAGGGCGGCAGGGAGCCGACGAACCCGATCCGCGCCGCCTCGATGTGGGCGTGGTTCGCGGCCGAGTTCTGCCCGGCGTCGTAGACGATCGTGGCCCCCTCGATGCCGGCAGCGACGCTGCGGTAGCGGTCGACGAGATCGTCGATCACCCCGGGGAACTGGGTCACGTCGGGGCGATCGCCGGGGTAGGGGTGCGAGAGCAGCGGGATACCGCCGTCGGAGGTGATCACCAACGCCAACCCGACCAGGCGCAGGTCGACGCGTTTTTGTTTCGCCTTGCCCCGCTGCGCGATCGGGGCGGCCTCGTTGCCGGAGTCGATGTAGGTGGCGAAATTCGTCATGTCCAGCACCAACGCGGTCAGGTCGAGACCGAACTCGGTGACCATCCGCGCCGACAACGCTCCCTCGATCCGCGCCAGATCGTCGCGGTCGAGACGGTCCATCGCCGACCAGAACTTGCGGTGATCGAGGGACCCGGCCGGCAGTGGGCACCACCGCGGTGCGGCGGTGGAATCCCACCAGGACGCGAACGCCGCCTTCGAGCACGGAGCGACGATCCGGTTCAGCGTGGCCAGCGCAATATAGGTGCCCACCGATACCGCCGCGTCCGAGCGGCGCGGAGCCACCCCATCGATCGCCTCGGCCACGCCGAGACGTTCGAGCACCGACCACACCGCGGCGACATCCCCGAACTTCTTGTGTGCACTGCGCACCGGCGCACCCGCTTGCGCGCCGGCGAGTTTGGCCGTCACCTCCTCCGCGCTGCCCAGGTACTGTTGCGAGACGATGCGCGGTTTACCCTCGACCCGGGCGGACTCGACCAGGTAGTAGTACGTCTTCCCTCCCTGCCGTTTCCCCACGATCGAAGCCATATATAGGTAATACACTCTCCGGTCGCGTTTGCCCAGCTCAACACGCACGACGCGACACGAAAACTCGGCTACCTAGGAAACTCACGCTAGGCACTCCCGGTGATCGGCGAGGTAGGTCACGTTCGTGACGATCACACTGTCGATGTACCGGCAGCGTCGCACCGGATGTGAGCTGTTGTGTTGGGGTCGTGCGGTCGGCGCAACACCGACCGGCGCGCCGCGGCACGCACGAGGTCCCCCCTCCTGGTGGGCCAGGTTAATCACGTTGCCGGCGAGGTTGCGCTACCGCATCCGGCGCCGCCGGCCCTCACCCTATTCTTGCCGGGGCCATCGGGTCCACGAGGCGATGACCGCCCTCGATGTCGCCCGGCAGGATGTCGAACCGGGTGGCGACCGGGGACGCGCAGTGAAGATTGCACCCGCCCGCGTTCCGGAGGGGTGGAACCGGGAGAGGCATCAGGCATAGCTGGCCATTCTGTTAGGGGAGCGAATCACCAGTGACATTCGTCCGTCACCGGCCTGCTGATCCCACCGTGACCAATCGTCAGCTGAACAATCGCGACAACCCGAGAGCTACTGTCCAGTTGAAGGCGTTCTCCACCGACGGGGAGTGGGTTCCTGAGAGTGCCAGTCGATCCACTCGCCCCGAGCGTGGGGCCGCGGGTGCTGGCGAGCCGGTGCGCCCGGTCGACGGCATCGGAGCGGCCGGCAGCGGACGACGGCGGCGGCGACGATCAACCGGCGGGTCGCGGCGGTGCCGCCGGTGCCAACGAGCTGCTGTCGGCACCGGACATCGGGCTGCCCAGGTGGTGAGTACGCGTGCGTACATCGTGTTCTTGATCAGGAACCGCGCCAGTTGCATCGACGATCGGTGCCGGTCATCGATCGACCAGCGGCCCTCACACTGCATATCCGGAGCGCCTCCTCAGAAGTGCTTTCTGCGCCCGGAACCGTCACCCAGCGAGATGATTCCGGTCCGGAGGAACTCTGGCGGAGGGAGTTCAATCGATATCCCAACAGTCCCAGGTAGGTGACAAACGTTGTGGATCATCATTTCTCGGGTATGGGTGGTATTGCGTGCGGGCTCGTGAAGGCGGCGCGCTGTGCCCGGCGCCGTTGCCGGGCGGCGTCGAATCGCTGCTTGTCCAGATCGGTGTGCGGGCGCAGTGGTGGGATGGCCACGGGGGTGCCCTCGGTATCGACGGCGACCATGGTGAAGTAGGAGCTGTTGGTGTGCCGTTTGGTGTGGTGTCGGATGTTCTCGGTGTCGACGCGGATCCCGATCTCCATGGAGGTGCGTCCGGTGTAGTTCACCGAGGCGGAGAAGGTGACCAGTTCGCCGACGTGGATGACGTCGCGGAAGAGGACTCGGTCGACGGACAGGGTCACCACGTAGGTTCCGGCGTAGCGGCTGGCGCAGCTGTAGGCGACTTGGTCGAGCAGTTTGAGCAGGCTGCCGCCGTGGACGTTGCCGGAGAAGTTGGCCATGTCCGGTGTCATGAGCACCGTCATTGACAGCGAGGCCGGGCGGGCGGTGAGGGTCTCAGTCAGAGACATGCTGGTGTTCTCCTGTGGTGGGGATCCGAGAGCGGGGTGTGCGGCTGTGGTTGCGTCTCGCGGGGGGGCCAGGCGGATCGGCTCATTCGGGCAGGGCGCTGTTCGCCACAGTTCTACGGTCGACCGGGGAAATCTCGGTCTCCAGGTCGTCTGGACAGTCGGCAGTAGGCGCCCTGTTGGTTACTGCGCGGGCTTGGTAATCGACTCGGGGGCGGGCGTGGAGACGTGCGGGGTGAGCGGGTGGGCCAGCCTGATCCGGCGCCGGAACCGGTAGGCGATCAGGGTGACGATGAGGGCGGCGACGCTGAGGGTGATCTGCGAGCGGGTGGAATCGACGAAGAACATCGAGACCAGGACGGCGAGGATGCCGACGGCGGCGAGGATCGACAGGTAGGGGAACAGCCACATCTTCAGGCGGAGTTGGGCGACGTCTTCTCGGGTCATCAGGCCACGCAGTTTGATCTGCGACATCGCGATCATGAGGTAGACCATCAGGATGGTGGCGCCGGAGGCGTTGAGGAGGAAGGCGAAGACGGTGTCGGGGGAGAGGTAGTCGAGGCCGATGCAGGCGAAGCCGACGAGGGTTGCAAGGAGCAGCGAGTTGCGGGGGACGCCGTGCTTGTCGAGTTTGGCGATGGCTTGGGGGGCGTCACCCTTGTGCGCGAGGGTGAACAGCATCCGGGAGGAGGTGTAGAGGCCGGAGTTCAGGCAGGAGAGCACCGCGACGAGGATGACGGCGTTCATGATGTCGGGTCCGCCGGGGATGCCCATGTGGGTCAGGGCGTCGACGAACGGCGACTGGCCGACCGTCACATCCGTCCAGGGCACGATGATGGCGAGCAGCAGCACGGAGCCGATGTAGAAGAACCCGATGCGGGCGATCACGGAGTTGGTGGCCTTGGCGACGGCCTTCTCCGGTTCGGCGGATTCGGCTGCGGCGATGGTGGCGATTTCGGGGCCGACCATGGAGAAGACGGCGACGACGACGCCGGAGAGGATGATGGTCCAACCGTTGGGGGTGAAGCCGCCGTGATCGGTGAGGTTGGAGAAGTCGGCGGAATGGCTCGGCCACAGGCCGAAGACGTAGGCGGCGCCGAGGCCGAGGAACAGCAGGATCGCGGCGACCTTGATGCCGGCGAACCAGTATTCGAATTCGCCGAAGTTGCGGACCGAGCGGAGGTTGGTGGCGACCATGGCCAGCAACAGGGCAGCCGCCATCACCCAGGAGGGCAGGTCGATCCAGCGTTGCAGCAGTTTGCCGCCGATGACGGCTTCGGCGCCGACGACGACGACCCAGAAGAACCAGTACAGCCAGCCGGTGGTGAAGCCGGCCCACCCGCCGAAGGCCTTGCGGGCGTAGCCGGCGAAGGAGCCGGTCGACGGGTTGGTGGTGGCCATTTCGCCGAGCATGCGCATCACCAGGACGATGACGACACCGGTGATGGCGTACGACACGAATGCGGCGGGCCCGGAGGTGTGCAGCAGGGCGCTCGAGCCCACGAACAGGCCGGCGCCGACGACACCTCCGATCGCGATCATCGTCAGGTGACGCTGTTTCAGAGACTTCTGCAACGTCTCGGGTTGTTGGTCGAGAGTGGACATCGAACGCTCCCAGGGTCGAGTCAAGCACGAGGGCGGTACGCGAGCACGATCTGATCGATGTGTGAGGGCTTCGTCGTGAACCTGTGATGGCCCTCACAGGGCATTGCGGTGAGTGCTACTCAAGCCGACTGCGCCGCCAATGTGATCGGACGATCGGCCAAATCGCGTGCGCCCGATTTGGCCACCTGCAAAAATGGCGTGGTCAGAGGAAGTTGGCAGGGGCATGGTGGGGACCGATTTTCCCTGCCGGGCACGTGCGCGGCGTTTCGGTGCGCTGGTGCGCAGTGGTGTGTGGAGGGGTCGGCGACATCACGATCGTCCCAGCGTTGGCCATCCCAGCCAGGGCAGGTGTCCATGAGCGCCGCGGTTGCACCGTCTTGGTCTGCTGGTGTGGCGCTGGTATCTCGACTTCGTCGGCCGCGACAGTGCCGGGCTGTGACGATGCACGACTCGCGGTTCCCGGTTGAGTCCGGATTGAGTGGCATGCAGCGGGTTGGTGAAGCCGCGGTGGTCGCGGTGTCCGCGGATGCGGTGTGGCACAGTGCCGTTCCGGCACTGTCAGGCGCGCACCAGTATCGTCGTCGGTGAGATCGAACTGGACCGGGGCTTGTGTGACCCCCGCCGCCCGTGCCGTGCCGAGAACACACTACGCGGACGTCATCGACATCCTCGACGGCATCGGAAGGTGACGCCGGGGGAACTGCCCGCGATCGGTTCACGCCGCTCGGCAACGCAGCCAGGGGTCCGGCGGTGAATGGTTCTGCGATGGATTTCGACTCGCGAGAAAGGACTGACCTTGACCGGGATGGTGCTCGGTCCCGGTCCACCGAAGGTGAGCCGGGACCGAGTCGCACGGGTTGAACCCGTGCGGCGCCTACTTCGTCGAGGCCAGTGAGCGGAGGAAGAAGGCCAGGTTGGCGGGGCGTTCGGCGAGGCGGCGCATGAAGTAGCCGTACCACTCCTGCCCGTACGGGAGGTAGACCCGCAGATGCCGCTGTTCGGCGATCAGCCGGTGTTGTTCGGTGTCCCGGATGCCGTGGAGCATCTGCAGTTCGAACTCGTCGGCGGTGCGGCCCTTGGCCTCGGCGAACTGCAGTGCCGCCTCGACCATCACCGGGTCGTGGGAGGCGACCATCGGGTAGCCCTGACCGTTCATCAGGATCCGAAGGCACCGCAGATACGCGTCGTCGACCGCGGCCTTGCCCTGGTAGGCCACACTGGCGGGTTCCTTGTACGCGCCCTTGCACAACCGGATCCGCGATCCGGGGCCGGAAAGGTCCTTGCAGTCCGCCTCGGTGCGCTTGAGGTAGGCCTGCAGCACGGTGCCGAGGGACGGGAAGTCCTCGCGTAGTTCGCCCACGATCGACAGGGTCGAGTCGGTGGTGGTGTGGTCCTCGGCGTCGACGGTAACCCACGCGCCGGCTTCCTCGGCGGCGGCACAGATCTTGTGGGCGTTCTCGAGGGCAACCTTGTGCCCGTCCCGGGGCAGGAACTGCCCCAGCGCCGAGAGCTTGAGCGACACCTCGACGTTGCGCACCGAGGAGGGCGGGAAGCTGGCCGTGTTCTTCTCGCCGTCCTGCGTGAACTGGGACAGAGCGGACAACAGGGTGAGGTAGTGCGAGACGGTGCCGGAGGCCTGGGCGACGTCGGTGGTGTCCTCGCCGAGGTAGTCGATGCTGATGTAGCGGCCGGAGCCGAGGATATCGGTGGTCGCGGCCACCGCCTGATTCTCGGTCTCGCCGGCGACGAACCGGTCGACCAGGTTGCGGGTCACCGGGATCTTGGTGACGGTGCGTTCCATGCGCGGGGAGCGGGCTGCGGCGAGGAGGGCGGGCCGGAGCAGGTCGGACGGTGCCATCAGATGTCCTCGGTGGTGTCGGCGCCCTGGTGGGGGTAGTGGTGGTCGGTGGCCGGGACGAATGTTTCCTTGATGGTGCGGGCGGAGGCCCAGCGCAGGAGGTTCTGCGGGGAGCCGGCCTTGTCGTTGGTGCCCGAGGCGCGTGCGCCTCCGAAGGGTTGTTGTCCGACGACGGCGCCGGTGGGCTTGTCGTTGATGTAGAAGTTGCCGGCGGCGAATCGCAGGTCGTCGGTGGCCTGGGCGATCGCGGTGCGGTCGTCGGCGATGATCGAGCCGGTCAGCGCGTAGGCGGACCCCTTGTCGACCAGGTCGAGGACCTTGTCGAATGATCCGGCGGCGGAGTCGTCGTAGACGTGGACGGACAGGATCGGTCCGAAGTATTCGGTGCGGAAGGCCTCGTCGGTGGGGTCGTCACCGAGCAGCACGGTGGGGTCGACGAAGTACCCGATGCTGTCGTCGACGTGGCCGCCGGCGGCGATGGTCAGGCTGGGGGTGGCCTTGGCGCGGGCGATGGCGTCGGCGTTGCGGTCGAACGCCCGCTGGTCGATGACGGCGCCACCGAAGTTCGAGAAGTCGGTGACATCCCCGTATTTCAGCGTCGATGCCTTCTCGATGAAGTCGTTGCCCATCTTCGCCCACACCGACTTCGGGACGAACGCGCGGGAGGCCGCGGAGCACTTCTGGCCCTGGTAGTCGAACGCGCCGCGGATCAGGGCGGTGGTGAGGGTGTCGGGGTTGGCGGAGCTGTGGGCGAGGACGAAGTCCTTGCCTCCGGTTTCGCCGACCAGGCGCGGGTAGCTGTTGTAGTTGGCGATGTTGTCGCCGACCTGGCGCCACAGGTGCTGGAAGGTGGCGGTGGACCCGGTGAAGTGGATCCCGGCCAGGCGGGGGTCGGCGAGGACGACGTCGGAGACCTCGGCGCCGGGGCCGTTGACGAGGTTGATCACACCCGGGGGCAGGCCGGCGGCCTCGAGCAGTTTCATTGTCCAGTACGCGGCCACGGCCTGGGTCTGCGAGGGCTTCCACACCACGGTGTTGCCCATCAGGGCGGGTGCGGTGGGCAGGTTGCCGGCGATGGCGGTGAAGTTGAACGGGGTGATGGCGTAGACGAAGCCCTCGAGGGAGCGGTATTCGAGCTTGTTCCACACGCCGGGGGAGGAGATCGGCTGGTCGGCGAGGATCTGCCGGGCGAACTGGACGTTGAAGCGCCAGAAGTCGATCAGTTCGCACGGGGTGTCGATCTCGGCCTGGTACGCGGTCTTGGACTGGCCGAGCATGGTTGCGGCGGCGAGGGTTTCACGCCACGGTCCGGACAGCAGGTCGGCCGCGCGGAGGAACACCGCGGCGCGGTCCTCGAAGGACAGTGCCCGCCAGGCCGGGGCGGCGGCGGTGGCGGCTGCAACGGCGTCCTGGATGTCCTGGGCGCCGGCGTTGGTGAAGGTGCCCAGGACCGCGGCGTGCCGGTGCGGCTGCACGACGTCGATCGCGGGGCCGGTGCGGCGCCGGTGCGCACCGCCGATGACGTTGTGGATCTCGGTGGGATTCGAACCCAGTTCGGCCAGCTTCGCCTTCAGTCGGGCGCGCTCGGGGCTCCCCGGGGCGAAGGAGCCCACCGGCTCGTTGATCGGCTGCGGGGTGGTGGTGACGGCGTCCATGAAACCTCCTACATGATGTGGCGGCGAGAACACCGCCGCAACGAACTAGGTGAAGTCAACACCGCCGCCCGTCACAGTTGATGAGCCATCTGTCCAAACTTTGAATCTTGCAGTTGTACGATAGGACAAATCGGTACTGATTTTCGAACTGGAGAGACCCCCGTGACACGTGACGACAAGACCCTCCCGCAAGCCCCTGCGGAAACAGTGGGTGAGTCCGAAGTCATCACTCTGCGTGAGCTTCTCAGTGCGCTCGATACCGCGGTCGTCGAACTGGTCGACGCCCCCGCCGGTGACGACGTCGTCGTCGCCTCGGTCGCGCTCGTCGACAGTATGGATCTGTCGGCCGAGATCGATTCGCAATCTCCCCTGCCGAACCTGCTGCTCCACGTCGGGGTCGGTAATGCCGAGGCGGTGCGCTGGTTCGAGCATGTCGCGCAGCGGCCACACGACGCTCGCCCGCGTGCGGTGATGTCGAAGACGGCAGCCGACTCGCGCGCGCTGCAGACCGCGGCCCGCCGAGCCGGAGTCGCGCTGGTGGCCGTGCACCCGAGGGCCCGGTGGGATCATGTGTTCCCCCTGGTGCAGCGCATGCTCGACCGCTCCCGTCGGCGGCAGGCCCGACTGGGGGATCCGGACCTGCTCGCCACCGACACCGACCTGTTCGGACTTGCCCAGATCGTGGCCCAGAATTCCGGTGGCATGGTGTCGATCGAGGACACCCAGTCCCACGTGCTCGCCTACTCGGCATCCGACGAGGCTGCGGACGAGCTGCGGACGCTGTCGATCCTCGGCAGGGAAGGGCCGCGTGAGTATCTACGCGTACTGCAGAAATGGGGGGTGTTCGACCGGCTCCGCGAGAGCGACGACGTCGTCGATGTCCCGGCACACCCGAAACTCGGCACCAAACGCAGACTGGTGGTCAGCATCCGGGAATACTCCGAGGGCTCACCCACCCCGCGGCTGCTCGGAACAATCTGGGTGCAGCAGGGCGACTCACCGCTGACTCCGGACGCGGCCGGCGTACTGCGGGGAGCATCGGCGATCGCCGCACGGATCATCTCGCGCGCCCTCGACGCCCCGTCCACCGAAGCGCTGCTGATCCAACGGTTGTTCGGGGCGCGCGGGGGCGGAGTGGACGTTCCCTCCGTGGCCGGTGCCCTGAATCTCCCGGTCAGCGGGCCGTCGGCGGTCGTCGGCTTCGCCCCGACCGCCACCGACGCCACGGCACCGATCAGCGAATTCGCCGGATTGGGCAGCATGCTGCGCCTGCACGCCAGTTCCTTCAGCCGCGACTCGGTGTCCACGATCATCGGCGACCGCGCCTACGTGCTGCTGCCGCGCAACCAATCCGCGAAGACCGTCACCGCGTGGGTCCGCCAAGTCATCGACCAGTTCGAAACGAAACGGTCGGTGGTGCTCAGAGCTGCGATCGCGATCCCCGTCACCGATCTCGGTCAGGTGTCCGGTGCCAGGATCGAGGTCGACCGGGTGCTCGACGGCACCGCCGCCACGTTCCCCGAGGGACGGGTCACCACCCTCGCCGAATCCCGCACCGCCGTTCTGCTCGGCGAGATCCTCGACCTCGTCGACGCTCATCCCGAACTGCACGATCCGCGGCTGGACGCGTTGTTCGAGTACGACAACAAGCACGCCTCGAGCCTGTGCGAGAGCGCCGAGAGCTACCTCGCCCATTACGGCGACGTCCGCGCCGCCGCAGCCACTTTGCAGGTGCATCCCAACACCCTGCGCTACCGCATCCGCCGCGTCGAAGAGATCGTCGGCGTAGACCTGCAGGACACCTCCGATCGCCTGCTCCTCGAACTGCAACTCACCCTGCAGCGACGGAAAGATAGGGGCAAGCCGGGCACCTGACTGCACCGGAAAACCCAGCCCCGACACCGCGCCCGATGCCCGCTCTCCGATCGGTGACCGCAACCCCGGCACACCACGGGTGCTACCTGTGACGTGACGTCGACCGGCGAAGTCGAGTCTTGGCGAACAGGCCAAAAAGTCATCATGCTTTTCAAACGGCTGACCCAATACTTCACAAGGGATGTACCGGTTAACTATTCGCCACGGGTTCGTGGCAATGGGGCCACGCTCGACAGGTTTTCGACGAAGGAATGGTGAACTCACGGTGAGCATGTCGACAGAGTCCGAGGCACACGAGAGGTTGACCGGGGCCGCGTCGCAGGCGGAAAAGTTCGACGATGTGCGTTCGGCGTTCTTCCGCCATACAGCCCAGGACGACACCGTGGCCGCGGACTCCACCGTCCGCCAGCACCTGGATCTGGCCGCCCACCGCACACCGGCCGATGATCTGGTTGCCTTCCTGTCCGCCGACCCCCAAGCGCATACCGGTCCCGCCCTGCTCGTCGTCACCGACGACATGCCCCTGCTGGTCGATGCCTTGTCCGCCGTCGTCGAGTCGGCCGGCGTCCCGATCTCCCACTTTCTTCATCCCGTGCTCTCCGCGATCCGGACGCCGGAGGGGGACCTGGTGGATCTGCAGCGCGGAAGCACCGCCGACGACTCGATCACCGAATCCTGGATGCGCATCGAATTCGCCGCGGCACCACCCGAAAAGGTCCGTGACCGCATCATCGGCTCGGTGCGACACACACTGCTGACGCTGCGACAGATCACCGCCGACGCGCCCGCCATGGCAGACCGGCAGCACGAGGTCGCCGCCGCGGTGAACCAGATGAAGACACTCGAGACAGCCCCGTGGGGCACTCAGGAGCTCGGCGACACCGCCGATCTCCTCGACTGGCTCCGGGCCGGGAACTTCACCTTCCTCGGGTACCAATACTGCACGACCGACAGTGCCGACGGCGCTGACCGCGACCTCGGATTGGTCCGCGCTACCGACGGCTACCGCCAGGCCCTGCCGGTGTGGGCACCTGCCGGGACGACCGCGTTGATCACCGTCGCCCAGGCCCCGGAGTTCTCGGCCGCGGCCCAGGGCCTGCTTCCTCACATGATCTCCGTCGCCGACTTCGACGGCAGCGGCATCATCGGTGAGCACCGCTTCCTCGGCCTGTTCACCGTCACCGCACTGCACGAAAACGTCCTCGACATCCCGGTTCTGGCACGCCGGGCCAGGGACGTGATCGCCCGTGCCGGTTACCGGCTCGAATCGCACTCCGGTCAGGCGCTGCTCGAAATCATCCAGGACTACCCGCGCCCGGAGCTGTTCGCCATCGACGGCGACGACCTCTACCGCACCGTGGTCTCGGTCCTCGGTGCCGCTGTTCGCCAACACCTGCTGTTGTTCCTGCGCCCGCGGACCGGCCAGGGGGTGATCTCCGCACTCGTCTACCTCCCCCGGGACCGGTACACCACCGGCGTGCGGCGCGCCATGCAGAACATGCTGCTCGCCGAGTTCGACGGTTCGAGCATCGACCACACGGTGCGCGTCACCGAAAGCCCGCTGGCGCTGGTGCATTTCACGATCCGCACCGATCAGGACACCGCGAACGGCCGGGACGTGGACTGGGGCGACGCCCAAACGAGGATGCAACAACGTCTGACCGTGGTCAGCCGGACCTGGGACGACGACCTGCACGACACACTGCGCGACGAAGACCGAGCCCGCACTACGCGCGGTGCGCACTACGCCGCGCGCCTCCCCGAGTCCTACAAGCAGGACTTCGCCCCTCGCCGCGCCGCCGCCGATCTCACCCGACTCGAAAACCTCGACGCGCACGGCATCGACGTCCAGCTCTATCCGCGCCGCACCGGGGAGCACACCGAGCTGCGGTTGACGCTCTACGTCGCGGGGGAGCGGGTCTCGCTGAGCGAGGTACTGCCCATTCTGCACAGCCTCGGCGTCGACGTCCTCGACGAACGCCCCTACCCCGTCGTCCGCCCGGACGGGCTGTCGACATGGATCTACGACTTCGGGCTGCACCACCCGCCGACACTGTCCGATCTGACCGCCACCGGTGACCGCAGCGAACAGAGCCGTGGGGGAACCCTCGCGTCGAGGTTCTGCGAGACCTTCGTCGCTGCCTGGTCCGGCGCGGCCGAGGTCGACTCGTTCAACACGCTCGTGGCCCGAGCCGGGCTGACCTGGTCCGAGACCGCCGTGCTACGCGCCTACGCGAAATACCTGCGACAGGCCGGCTTTCCGCACAGCACCGAACGCATCGCCGGCGTACTGGTCGAGCATCCGCAGACGGTCGGAGCCCTCGTACGGCTCTTCGCCGCCCGGTTCGACCCCGAGCACACCGACATCGACACCGTCGAATCCCTGACCCGCCAGATCACCGAAGCGGTCGACGACGTCGTCAGCCTCGAGGCCGACCGCATCCTGCGCGCCTACCTCAACCTCCTGAGCGCCACCGTGCGCACCAACTACTACCGACGGAGCAACCCGAACATCAGCTCGTCGAGCGCGCTGGCGCTGAAGTTCGAACCCGCAGCGCTCAGCGAGCTGCCGCAGCCGCGCCCGCAGTTCGAGGTCTTCGTGTACTCACCCGAGGTCGAGGGCGTGCACCTGCGCTTCGGCCTCGTCGCCCGCGGCGGCCTGCGCTGGTCCGACCGGATCGAGGACTTCCGCACCGAGATCCTCGGGTTGGTCAAGGCGCAGGCCGTCAAGAACGCGGTCATCGTCCCGGTCGGCGCCAAGGGCGGCTTCGTCGTCAAACGACCCCCCACTCCCACCGGCGACGCCGCCACCGACCGTGACGCGCTGCGCGACCGCGGAATCGCATGCTACCGCGCATTCATCGGGGCACTGCTCGATGTCACCGACAACGTCGCCCCCGCGACCGGTGACGTGGTGCCCCCGCCGTCGGTGGTGCGCCGTGACGGCGACGACCCCTATCTGGTGGTTGCCGCAGACAAGGGCACCGCGACCTTCTCCGACGAGGCCAACGCTGTCGCACAGCAGTATCGGTTCTGGCTCGGTGACGCGTTCGCCTCCGGCGGCTCGGTGGGCTACGACCACAAGGCGATGGGGATTACCGCCAAGGGCACCTGG
This sequence comes from Rhodococcus pseudokoreensis, assembly GCF_017068395.1. Classification (NCBI taxonomy): domain Bacteria; kingdom Bacillati; phylum Actinomycetota; class Actinomycetes; order Mycobacteriales; family Nocardiaceae; genus Rhodococcus; species Rhodococcus pseudokoreensis. The sequence continues at coordinate 244,773 of NZ_CP070614.1, forward strand.
GAGAGCGTTAAGCGGCATTTCTTGGAGATGGGAATCGACACGCAGACCGAGGACTGCACCGCCGCCGGCGTGGGAGACATGAGCGGGGACGTGTTCGGCAACGGGATGCTGCTCAGTGAGCACATCCGTCTCGTCGCCGCGTTCGATCACCGGCACATCTTTCTCGATCCCGAACCCGATGCGGCCGCCTCGTACCGGGAGCGGCGCCGACTGTTCGAACTGCCGCGCTCGTCCTGGGACGACTACGACCGGTCGCTGATCAGCGCTGGGGGAGGGATCTTCGCGCGGACAGCCAAATCCATTCCGCTGTCCAACCAGATTCGCGAAGCACTCGGACTGGCGCCCGACATCCTGCGACTGTCACCGCAGGAACTGGTCACCGCAATCCTGCGCGCACCGGTCGATCTGCTGTGGAACGGCGGCATCGGCACCTACATCAAATCGTCCGGTGAAACCCACCTCGACGTCGGCGACAAGGCCAACGACGGGGTCCGTGTCGACGCCACCGAGGTCCGTGCCCGGGTGATCGGCGAGGGCGGCAATCTCGGGGTCACCGCCCTCGGACGCATCGAATTCGCTCGCGCGGGTGGGCGGATCAACACCGATGCCCTCGACAACTCCGCCGGCGTCGACTGCTCCGACCACGAGGTCAACATCAAGATCCTGCTCGACGGGCTCGTCTCCACCGGACGATTAGACGCGGCCGCCCGCGAGGGGTTGTTGCGGTCGATGACCGACGATGTCGAGGACCTCGTTCTCGCCGACAACGTTGCGCAGAACGACCTGCTCGGCACCAGCCGCGCTACCGCGGCGAGCCGGGTGCGGGTGCACGCCCGGCAGATCCGCGCTCTTGTCGCCGGGCGAGGCCTCGACCGCGCGCTCGAAGCACTCCCGGACGACGACGAACTCGAGCGGCGGGCAAAGCAGGGCACGGGACTGACCTCTCCGGAATTGGCCACCCTTACTGCCCATGTGAAACTGGCACTGAAGACGGACCTGCTTGCCGGCGACCTGCCCGACGGTGACGCCTTCACCGACCGGCTCCTGCAGTACTTCCCCGAGCGGCTCCGACGGGACTACGCCGACGCCATCGGCGATCACCGTCTCCGGCGCGAGATCATCGCCACCGTCGTCACCAACGAGGTCATAGACACCGGCGGTATCAGCTACGTGTTCCGGCTCGGCGAGGACCTCGGCGCGTCGAGCACCGACGCGGTCCGCGCCTACGCCGCCGCCAGCGCCATCGTCGGTCTCCCGGCCCTGGTCCAGCAGATCCGCCAGGGTGCGCCGAATACCGCCGTTTCCGATCTCATGATCACCGAGGTACGTCGGCTGCTCGACCGGGTGTCACGGTGGCTGCTCAATCACCGTCCGCAGCCGATCGCGATCGGAGCCGAGATCGCCCGCTACGGCCGGGCCGTCGAGCACCTGATGCCGAAAGTTCCGGGATGGTTGCAAGGCCCGGACGCCGCCGTCGTCCACACCCGCGCGACCGAGCTGACCACGCTCGGCGCCCCACCCGACCAGGCGACCGCCATCGTCAGCCTGCTGCACGGGTTCTGTGCAGTGGACATCATCGACATCGCCGACCTCGAGGACCGCGACGTCGACGAGGTCGCCGAGTTGTACTACACGCTCAATGCTCACCTGAGTGTCGACTATCTGCTGACCGCGATCTCAGGACTCGACGACACGGACCGCTGGAACGCTCTCGCCCGGCTCGCCCTACGCGACGACGTCTATAGCTCCATGCGCCTGCTCACCCTGGACGCCTTGTCCGGATCGTCCCCGGCCGAGTCCGCCGCGGCGAAGATCACCGACTGGGAAGCGACCAACACCTCACGGTTGACCCGCGCCCGAGCGATCCTGGCCGAGATCTTCGACTCGAACCCCGCCGACCTGGCGACCCTCTCGGTCGCCGCACGCCAGGTGCGGACCATGGTCGGCCGCTCACGGCCGCAACAGCCCACGAACTGACCACGGAGACACACCTTGTCACCACAATTTGCCATCCACGCCGGCACGCGGATCGACGAGTACGGCGAACACCACATCGCCGACCTGCAGCCCGACGGAACCCTGCATGTCCTCGACGCCGACCGCGACGTCGCCGGCACCTATCCGCCGGCACGGTGGACAGTCCTGGCCACCCACGTTCGACCGCATTCCCAGCAGTACTTAGGTAGCTCGGCGTGGCGGCTCGAGCTTCCGTAACTGTCCGCAGGCGAGGAGATCAACTGTCCGCCATAGGAACGCCCCTCCTCTCCTTTGACAGCGGACTCAGTTCCCGAATCCGACACCTCCCAGAGTGGTCGCAAGCCTTTCTCGATGACGCTCTGCCCCTGCGGATTCGACAGATGCAGAGCGGAGCGGCAACAACTCGTGTCGACTACGTCGAAACCCTGAACTATTTCATTGCCCCGTGTGCGGCCGCGGCAGGCGTGAGTGCGGCGGGTTGAGTGGTCGAGCGGAGCGGGAACGGGGGAGCCGTACAGCCCCGGATGGTGGCGCTGAGTTGTCGAGTGCGGCAATTCGCCGTAACTCTTCTTGCTCTGGTGTGAGTGTCGATGTCTGCGTGCGGACCTGCTCCGTAGCCACTTCGCCGCGTGCGGAATCCACACCCCTCAACAGCCGCGGCTGTTGAGGGGTGTGGATGGTGGCGAGCTCGGTTCGTACGGCGTTCTCGACGTCGAGTGCCCGGTGCAACTCGCCTGCGCAAACTCCGCGCCGACGGGGTGAAACAGATCGTGATGCTTACGGGCGATGACCCCGACACCGCGGCCGCGGTCGCCGCCGAACTCGGCATCGACCACTGGCGCGCCGAGGTCATGCCCGACGACAAACCCGACGCGGTGCGCGCACTACAGCGAGGCGGTCACGTCGTCGCCATGGTCGGGGACGGCACCAACGACGCCCCCGTCCTCGCCGCCGTCGTGCACAACGCGTCCTCGGTCGCCGTGGTCGGTAAACAGCTCGCGGCTGATCCGCTACACACTCTGAGCTCGTCCAACAGATCAGATTCATCACGCCTACCTCAGCGGGACTCGGGTCCGCCATTCTCGGCTGCGCCAGCGTGGTGGTCGGTGCCTCGTTATCGCGACCTTGCCGACCGTGCACTTTGAAAGTACATTGAAAGTATGTCTGTGGGTGAGGTGCCGTTCTCGGATATCCAGAACAAGGGGAAGGCGACACTGTCGCAGTGGCAGCGGTCGGGTGCGCGGCCGCTGCGGGTGACGCGGCGCGACGATGAGGACCTGGTGTTGATGACGGCGGCGCGGGCGGACCAGGAGCGGGAGGTGCTCGCGGCGGCGACGGCGATGGTCGACGCCCTGCTGCATTCGGATGACGGTGTTCTGGTCCGTAAGGTTGTCGCTGCGGCGTTTCCGTGGGTGAGCTACCTGTCGGGTGAGGAGGTCGCCGACTTCGTCGACGAGCTGATCAACGCGCTGCGGGCGGGTTCGTCGCTGGATAATCCGGCTCCGCCGGCCCGCACGATCGAGACGTGGCGCCACACGGCGGAGGTGTATGCCGATCCGGAGCTCGCCCGGATCCTGTCGATGCCGTCCGAGGGTGACTTCGGGGCCGTGCCGGTGCCGGAGCTGTGAGCCCGAAGCGGGGTGAGCGCGTCGCGCCGCCGGCGGCGGGGGAGCTGTGGGACCTGCGGTTCGCGACCAGTGATGCGGTAAAGGGGTGGGACGAGCTGTGCCGGCAGGCGCCGGCGAACACGCTGGTGGCGTACGAGGAGATGCGACGCCGCACGGTCGCGGGGGAGTCGACGACGCGCCATCACCGGTTGAAGGGCAAGCTCGCGACCGGGGTGCACAACGGCGTCGAGATGGAGCAGTGGCAGTACGAGGTCACCGCCGGTGGCCGCATCTGGTACGTGATGGACATCGAGCACCACACCTTGTGGCTGAAGTACGCGGGCACAGGACATCCCAAGCAGACTGAATAATGTTGCTGAGGACCCGAATGGGGCGAATCAACGCCATCGAGTTCGGGGTGGTGGCAGCCACGACCGAAAGCGCTGCACTGGGGCCTGCCGGGCGTGTGTCTGAGCAATGCTTCCGGCGGGCACTTGTGCGTGGATGGTCACGAGAGCAGTTGGATGGCCACCCCGTCGTCCGTCAGAGTCGTTGCGACTAAGTCGTGCACACTCTCGTGCGCTGCAATGACAAGCAGTTGTTGCGCTCGGGATGCGCCGACATACAAGACGCGTCGGGCTTCGCCGGGTTCGTCGGCACACCACTGTTGGACTCCGTCTTCCTCTTGTACCTTAAATGGTTTCGGCACGACCAATATGACTGCAGGTGCCTGCAAGCCTGTGTAGCCATGGACGGTGGAGTACTCGAACTCGACGACGGATCTGGTCGGAAGCGTGGGCCACACATCGCCTGGCGGTCTGTTCACCCCTTTGAGAGCGTGATTGAGAACTCGACGACGGCGTGCGTCTGCGGTGGTCAGTGCATGGAAGTGGGCTCCTGGTTGAGTTGGTGAGGTCGACGCCCGCAGCCGAATCGAGGAGCCCACCGATGCCATCATCGGCCATCTCACCGTGCCCGTCGTGTCGGCCCCACACGGCGGGCGGACACCGTTGCGCGGTGTACCCGTAGTCGGTCACCGACGCACAGTGGGCGATCCTGCAACCGCTGCTGCCGGCGCCGGGCAACACCGCAGGTCGCGGCGGCAGGCCCGAGAAGCATTGCCGCCGACTCGTATTGGACGCCATCCTGTACCTGGTTCGCGGTGGGATCGCGTGGCGGCAACTGCCGGCGGAGTTTCCGCCGGCCGGGACGGTGTACGCGATCTTCGTGCGTTGGATCTGTGGCGGGGTCTGGCATCGCATCCTCGACACCCTGCGCGACCGGCTGCGGGTGCGAGCGGGGAAGGGATCGCTGTCCGACCGCGGCGATCATCGATTCGCAGACTGTCCCGGTCGCCGACACGGTGCCCCGATCCGGTACCGGATGGGACGGCGCGAAACGAACGACCGGTGTGAAACGCCACATCGCGGTGGACGTGACCGGGCTGTTGTTGGCAGTCGGCGATCGCATCGAGCAACTCGGCGTGGTCGAGTCGCCGGGGCGAACACCACACCACCACAGCCGCGGTCCGCGGGCAGTCGTGCACCGCCCGCACCCCGGAAATCTTGGTGACGGCATCCTCGATCGCCACCGCGCCACCGCGCCACCGCGCCATCGCGTGTCCGGAGATATTTGGAGCGCCCGCGCAACTGAGGATCGCAGCGAGCTGCTCGCCTTCCTGCCGCTCGGGCCCACAGCGACTCGGCGGTGTTACCGGGATCGTGCAGGCACCGCCGAAAAGCGTCGAAATCGCACTTACTGGTCGGTAATTCGGATGCGGGAAGTGGCGCGATGGCATGGACCATAGACTCTGGACTTCCATGCTCCGGCCCACGAGAATCACTGAAGTGCCGCCCGTCACGATTATGTGCCGGTGACCGTGTAACTCGCGTGAGCTGATACCCGTCGTTGGCGGGGGCTGCGCTTGGCTGCACCACAAACCCCTCCTTGGAGCCGCGACTCGCCAGCCACGAATCGAGCTCCCGATCGTGTCCTGCTCATTCCTGCGCGTCGACACCGCGCCCTTCGCCGCTCTGGTCAGGGGTGCAGTCCCATCGGCACGCCCGTCCAACCCGGTACCGATACCGATAGTGCATTAGTTGATCCATTAATAGTGTTGGACTCGCATCACACACTGCTCGTACTGTGATTTCAGTCGCATCACCTCGATTCAGGAGAACTTCTTGACCACCTTTGCGCCGGACGAGCTCGCTGGACACCTTGGCTCCGGATTGCTGTCGTTCCCGGTTTCCCACTTCACCGAGAATCTCGCCATCGACGAGACTGCATACCGGGAGAACATCTCTCGGCTGACCAGCTACGAGGTCGCCGGGATCTTCGCCGCCGGCGGCACCGGCGAGTTCTTCTCTCTCACCGGCGGTGAGATCAGCACGCTGGTACGGGCCGCGGTCGCCAGCGCACCGGAGAACACCCCGGTTCTCGCTCCGGCCGGCCTCGGCTCAATGCAGGCGATCGATATGGCCCAGGATGCCCAGGCCGCCGGCGCCGACGGTGTCCTGCTGTTCCCGCCCTACCTCACCGAAGCATCCGGCGATGGCTTGCGCGAATACGTCCGAGCGGTCTGCCGGAACACTGAACTTGGCGTGGTGGTCTACAACCGGGCCAATGCCGTCTACCCCGCCGACGCGTTGGCTGAAATTGCCGAGGCCTGCCCCAACTTCATCGGATTCAAGGACGGCGTGGGTGACCTGGAGGCCATCACCCGTATCCACGGCCTGCTCGGTGATCGGCTGGTCTACATCGGCGGCCTGCCGACCGCAGAACTGTTCGCACTGCCCTACCTGGAGCTGGGGGTCACCACCTACAGTTCGGCCATTTTCAACTTTCTTCCCGACTTCGCGCTGGCTTTTTACCGCGCCGTCCGCGCCCGGGACACCGTGACGGTGCGCCGTCTGCTGAACGACGTGGTCCTGCCCTACGCGGCAATCCGCGACCGCAAGCCCGGCTACGCGGTGAGCATCGTGAAGGCGGGTATGCGCCTCACCGGACACTCGGCGGGACCCGTTCGGCCGCCGCTGACCGAGCTCGATGAGACCGAGGTGGCCTTGCTGTCCGACGTCGTCAACGCTGCCAACCAGCTCACTCCGGCGCTGGCCACAGCAGGTTCGTGAGGGAAACACCGATGATTACCCATGGTGTCGACAGCCGTGTTGCCGCCGCCGCGCAGACACCGACCGGCGCAATGGTCATCGGCAACACACCCGTGGACGGTGCTGCGATCGCGCGGTTCCTCCGCCGGGTCGCCCACCAGGACCTGCTGCCTTCGACCCGGCGGGCTCGACCCTCCGCCGGTATCCGGCGGAGGGTGGACGGACCTCAGACCCACCCCAGACCCATTGGTAAGGATGAACGGCCATGACCGCATCGAAAATCCAGACCAGCGCGAGCATTATCGAACCACCGGTAGCCAGCGAACCGACGGGCATCCCTGCTCGCGGCAGACCGCGAATACGGCGAGACTCGCTGATGACCGGCGTCAAAGCCGCCGTGGGCATCCTCGGGCTGTTGGGCCTCTGGCAGCTCGCGGTCGTCGTCACCGACCCGCCCGAATTCATTCTGGTCGGCCCGCTCGCGGCGTTCCAAGAGTTGTTCATCCGGCCGGACTACTTCGTCACCAATGCGTGGGTCACCATCGGTGAAGCGCTTGCCGGGTTCGTTGGCGGTGTTCTGCTGGGTGTCCTGTGCGGTGCACTTCTGCATTATTCGCCCACCGTGCGCACCTTCCTTTATCCAGCGCTGGTCGCCGTCGACACCGTACCCAAAGTCGCACTGGCACCGCTGTTTATCGTGTGGTTCGGCTTCGGGTTCGAGTCCAAGGCGTTCGTTGCGATGGCCATTGCATTTTTCCCGCTGGTCATCAACACCTTCGATGGGCTCAGTTCGGTCCCGCATGAGCTCAAAGAGCTGGCCCGGATCAACAAGGCCTCCACTTGGAAGCGGCTGACGAAGATCGAGTTCATCTATGCGCTTCCCTCGATTTTCTCCGGCTCGAAGATCGCGATCTCCCTGGCCGTCGGTGGCGCCGTCGTCGGTGAATTCATCGCCGGTTCGAAGGGGCTTGGTTATGTGATCATGCTCGCCAACAGCCAGGTGGATCTGGCGTCGATGTTCGCCGCGTTCTTCGTCCTCGCCGCGATCGCGCTGGTCTTGTTTTTCATCGTCGACTTCACCGGCAAGAAGCTCATGCCATGGAAGTCGTATACGAAATGACCAACAAGCTTGGAGACCACCATGAGTAAAACACGCACGTGGCGCTCCGTAATCGTCGCGGCGATGCTGTTGCCGTTTGCCGCGGCCTGCGGCACAGGAAGTTCGGAGAATGCGATGTCGGTCATGGTCGACGTCGGTTACCTCCCCAAACACGCACCCTTCTTCGCCGCCGTCGATCGCGGGTTCTTCGGAGCGGAGGGTCTCGATGTCACCATCATGCCCGGCTCCGGCTCCGGCAATACCGTCGCTGCGGTGGACACCGGAAAGGTGGACGTGGGCTGGGCCGACTTCGGTGTCACCGTTCTCCATCAGGGTCGCGGCGCCCAGGTCACGCAGGTCAACCTGTTACAGGCCCGATCGGCCTATGCGGTGGTCGCGATGTCCGACGGAAACATCCACGACTGGGATGACCTCAAAGGCAAAACCGTCGCCACCGAAGGTGCCGGCGCCATGACCTCGATGTGGCCCTTGGCCCTGAGCCGGCTAGGGCTTGCCGAGCAGGACGTCAATGTCGTTCACGCCACCAGCAGCGCCAAGATCCCAGGTCTGCTCTCGAAGCAGTGGGATGCCAACCTGGCGCTATCGGTGTCGGATGCTCCCGCGATCGACGCGCTCGGCAAGGTGCCGGTGGTGCTGAAGTGGTCCGATATCGGCATCGACCTGTACGGCAACGGCCTCATCGTTTCCAACGAACAGCTGAGGAGCAATCCCGACCGGGTCAAGCGATTCAACCGGGCGATGCAACGTGCCTACCTGTGGTCGTGTGAGCACCCGGAGGAAGCCGCCGACTCCTTCCACAAAGAGGTCCAAGGATATGAGACCCGCACCGTAGTGCTCGCACTGCAAGAACAGTGCGCTCTCAACCAGCAAGTCGGTGAGGAGGATGTGCCCTTCGGCCGCATGACCGATGCCGGGGTACAGCAGATGATCGACGTCTCGCGCGAGTTCCTCGGCCTCGACCCGAATACGACGCTCAATCCCGCCCAGGTCTACAGCAACGACTACCTCGACCCCGTTTCCAGCGACGCCATCGCCGTACCGTGACCGCCTACTCCCTCCGGAGCCAGTAATGAACAGCCACACCGCAATCAGTGTCAACAACGTCGGGGTCTCGTTCCGGTCCCGTGACGGCGACACCAACACCGTCCTGCAGGGCGTGGACTTCGACGTCGAGCACGGCCAGTTCGTGTCGATCGTCGGCCAGTCCAGCAGCGGTAAGACAACGCTCCTGAAGACGATTTCGGGACTGCAGCCCGCCACCGCGGGCGAAGTGCTCATCAAGGGCGCACCCATCGCCGCGGGGGTGACGGAGATCGGCATGGTGTTCCAAAGCCCGGTCCTTCTGCCCTGGCGCAACAACCTGGCCAATGTGCTGCTGCCTCTAGAATTTCGCGGCACCCGCGACGCGAACGCCAAAGCCAAAGCCAAGCAACTGCTGGCGATGGTCGGTCTCGAGGGCAAGGCCAAACGGTATTCCTACGAACTCTCCGGCGGCATGCAGCAACGTGTCGCCATCTGCCGGGCCCTGGTGTCCAACCCGGAATTGTTGCTCATGGATGAACCGTTCGGGGCCCTCGATGCCATGACCCGCGACAGCATGAACTTCGAGATCCAGCGGATCTGGCGGCAAGCCGGATGCAGCGTCCTCTTCGTCACGCACAGCATCTCCGAAGCTGTCTGGCTCGGGGACCGGGTCGTCGTGGTCGGCGGCCGTCCCGGACACATCGTCGCCGACATCACCATCGACCTGCCCCGTCCGCGGGACAAAGAGCATCGCTACTCCACAGAGTTCGCCGGCTACGTCAGCGAAGTCGAATCACACATCGGAGTCACAGCCGGAATCAGCTGACCGCCCACATTCCGACCACCTCACCTCACGACAGGAACGTCCATGCTGCATCTGTCCGCAGACCCCTCAGCCCTGGCCACCCAATTCGATCTCCATCCGCAACGAAGCCTGCTGTTCTCCGCTATCCGGCTGGACTCCCATCCGCTGGTCCTGCCGCTGATTGCCACCCGTGACGGGGACGAGCCCACTCTGCTGGTTCGCCAACAGGAACAGGGCAATGTGCTCTCCGCCGGAGTCCCCCGAGAGCGCATCCGCTTTTACGCCCCGTGGGTAACCATCGATCCCCGCCCCGTCGCCGACGTTCACACCGCCGCATCGTTGACCGCCCTGGTCTCCGAGCTCGCCGGTGACGACGCGGTCGTGCTGGGAGCCGATGTGGTGTACAGCCATCAGCTGGCACTCGCGGAGACCTTGGAGGTCACCACCGAATCGGCGCAGCCGAGTCCGGTGCGGGTCCGCGCGCTCTCCACCACTGAGGTTGAAGGACGGTTCGCCCAATGGCGTGAATGCGGTGCGACGGCGGCGGCCAAGCTGATCGCCGACGTTGCGCACCTGAAGGGCCTCGACGCGGAGTTCGGTGCCGGGGACACCCGCTATCCGGGTCTGAAATCCATTGCCGCGGAACGTGAGCTCGATGCCCTGGTCATTGCCGCGCCGCCGAACTTCTCCGAAGCCACTGGACGCGCACCCGGCGACGGAGCGGTCGTGATCTGGGTGCCGGGCACGGACCGGGTACTCGTTGCGGCCACCGACGCCGCTGACAGAGATCACTACGGCACCGCGGTCGGCGAGTACGCATCACTGGGCGAGGCGGTCGCCGCGCTCGTGCCCGGACGCCGAATCGGCGTCGAAGAAGAGTTCATCTCGGTCAGTGTCGCCGGTGAGCTCGCCGGTCAGGGTCTGGAACTGGTGGGGACTTCCCAGGATCTCGCCCACTGGCGCGATATCCGCGACAACGAGGATCTGCCTTTCCAGGTAATCGCCGCGCGCACCAGTGTGTACGCCATCGAGGAGGCGCTGGCGTGGGCCGAGCACGAAATCGACGCCGGGGTCGAATTCACCGAGATCGACATCTACCGCCGCTATCTCGGTCACATCGAAGAGTTCCGGCGCGACAACGACATCCCGTTCGAGGTGCAGCCGTACTTCACCAACCTCCACTCGTCGAACCGGATGCTGTTCCCCGGGCCGCCGGTGGACTTCCCCATCAACAGGGAGACCACCTGCATCCAGCTCGATGCCGGAGTACGGGTCACCATCGACGGCGTCGTCGTGGCCACCTCGGATATGGCGCGGTCACTACCACGAACGGCGGCGGCGAAAGAGGCCTATGAGCTCTTCTTCACCGTGGTCCGGGAGGGCATAATCGGTCAGTTGCGTCCCGGCGTGGTCTGCGAGGACGTTCACGAAGGGACCCTGGAGTTCCTGGCGCCGCATCTGCCCCGCATGATCGAGATCGGGATGCTCGGCGAGGAAACCGATTTCAACACGATCTACCGACGCCGCAACGTCGGGCACCTGATGGGTAAACAGGAGTCCTTCGCCAATGAGCTCCGACCAGGATACAAGCACGCCCTCACTATCGGGTCCTACGGTGCCGCCGAGATACCCTGGCGGTACAACGATGCCGCGATCGGCACCGAGGACCTGTGGTACATCGGCACCGACCGGACCTACATCCTCTCGCAGCGCTGAGCAGGAACAGACATGATGACCGACACCAACACCCATGATCCGCAACTCCGGCTCGCCGGCAGACAGCTAACCCTGCCCGACCTCGGCGCCCCCGCCTACGCCTACGAAGCCTGGACGAGGCACCGCGACATCCTGTACCTGTCGGGACAGATCTCCCGTGCCGCGGACGGACACGTTCTCACCGGCCGCGCAGGCGCGGACGCCACCGTGGCCGAGGCATCCGCGGCCGCGGAGACCGCAGCACTGAACCTGCTGGCCAGAATCGATCAGGCCGTCGGGCTCGGGCACGTTCGGCAGATTCTGAAGCTGAACGTCTGGGTTGCCAGCGACGCTGATTTCACCGACCAGCCGACGGCCGCCGAGGCCGCGTCACGACTCCTGATCGACGTCCTCGGTGATGCGGGCCGGCACGCCCGCACCGCGCTGCCGGCGCATGTGCTTCCGAAGAACGCTCTCGTCGAGCTCGACGCCACGGTCGCAGTCGCAGTCAACGAGTAATCCTCACCAAGAACGGGCACACACTCTCGAATGTGGAAAAGGTGATCAGCGGCGAACTGCGCACCGAGGACATCGACATCACCTAGTCGTGTATGCGGCGCGCCCCCCGGAAGTGCGGAGTTCCGGGGGCGCGCCCGGGAGAGGATGGAGGGTGTTCGGGGCATCGAGCCCCGAACACCCTCTGCGTATCAGCCGTGTGCGTGCACCCTGTGCTGTGCGACGCACTGAGAATCACCAGAGAGTCAGTGGCAGGCCGGCGGCTTCGGCACGGCGGACCCGCAACTCGATGCTGTCGGATCGTCGCCGTGCGCGAGGCCGGCGCGGACGGCAGCGATACGGTGATCGCGTGGATGTGGCTCGAGCAGCTCACCGCAGTCGACGGCAAAGAAGGGGACCTCTACGACGGCAAGCGCCACGCCGCCCGCTACTTCTACCGCCATGAGCCGCCCAAGGTCGCACCGCAACTCGATCTGCTGGCAAGCCTGGACCGCACCACCCTCGACATGAACCCTAGCTGGTTCTAAACCCCAGGAGACATTGCGCATGAGTGTGCTCGACAAATTCCGTCTCGTCGGCCGCGTCGCCATGGTCACCGGCACGACGCGTCGACAAGCTGCACGACACCGCCGAGATGGTTCGCGGTGTCGGCCGTCGAGCGCTCCCGGTGGCAACGGACGTCGCCGACCCGGACCAGTGCCAGACCATGGTGGATGCGGCGATGGCCGAGTTCGGCCGCGTCGATGTCCTCGTCAACAACGCCGGAATCGCGACCGCATCGCCTGCCACCCGCGAAACCCCGGATCAGTTCCGTTCGGTCATCGACATCAACCTGGCCGGCTCGTACTGGGCCGCCCAGGCATGCGGGAGGGTGATGCAACCCGGCAGCTCCATCATCAACATATCCAGCATCCTCGGACTCACGACTGCCGGTCTGCCCCAGGCCGCATACAGTGCCAGCAAAGCCGGCATCGTGAGATTGACCCGACATCTCGCCCAACAGCGGGGTTCGCGCAAGGGAATTCGCGTCAACGCGATCGCACCGGGCTTCTTCGCCTCCGAAATGACCGACCAGTATCACGACGGCTACCTCGACGGCCTGGCCTCACGGATGGTTCTCGGCCGGACCGGTGACCCGGAGGAACTCGCCGCGACGCTGGTGTGGCTGGCCTCGGATGCCGCCGGTTACGTCACCGGACAGACTCTCGCGGTCGACGGCGGCGTCACCATCACCTGATCAACGGCGTCCGCCAGATCCCACTGCCATCCGCCGACCACTCCACGAGCAGGTAACCATGCCCACTACCATCGACGACGTCGACGCCCTCCCGGACTTCTCGGACAGCAACTCGAAAGCAGCGGCTGGTTCGACGTCACGCAAGACCGGGTGAGTGGCTTCGCCGACGCCACAGACGACCATCAATGGATCCACGTGGACGTCGAGCGCGCCAACGCCGAAAGCCCCTTCGGCGGGCCCATCGCCCACGGCTACCTCACGCTGTCATTGCTTTCCGCTATGGTCCTGCAGGTCCTCAACGTTCGGCAGACGTCGATGGCCGTGAACTACGGCTTGAACAACGTCAGGTTTCCGGCACCGGTTCCTGTCGGATCCAAGGTCCGCCTGAGCGCGGAGCTGATTACCGTCGAAGACATCGGCGGTGGCATCCAGATCGTTTCCGAGCAACAGTGCACTGTTCCGCGGTGGACAAGCCGGTGTGCGTAGCCGAACCCGTGTACCGGTTCTACCGCTAGCCGCGACGGGCCTTGTCGATCCGCAGCAGTTGGTGGGCGGAGAAGTCCGAGACGTACAGTTGGCCATCGGGGCCGATCGGCGGGGATTCTGCAAAATGCAGTCCGGTCAGTGTGGTGTGGGTGTCGCTCATTGTTCTGCGGTGGCCGGCGCTGCCAACCATCCATCTCCTATCTTTCGCGGGTTGTCGAGGACCTGAGTGTTCACGTTGCCTTACCGTCGTAATGGCGGGCTGGGCGACAGGCGTCGTCTGGCGAAGTTGGGGCGTCGCAGATCGGTGAGGCAAGTGCAGCCCATCGCATGACAACGCACGTTTGTGCAAGTGCGGCAAAAGGTGTCCGGATGTGTCTCGGCGACCATCGTCCGGTGAGAACCCTGAGAGCTGCGATCAGGGCGTGGGCGATGAGCATCGGCACGAGAGCGTCCTCCGATAATGGGTCGATGTCTGGTGGGTCAGGCTTGGCGTTGGGTGGTATCGGTGCACCTGCTGGTCTTGCTGGGTGGGTGACCAGATCGCCCCGCCGAATCGGTGGCAGCACTCGCGTCCGCAGTGAACGGCCGCAAGGCCACCGCCGGTCCGGTTGGTGTCAGCGCCTGTGTCCCCGGCTGGGGAATCGCGGGGCTTCACGTTTGGCGAACGCCGCCAGGCCGGCGCGGGCATCGGCGGAATCGAAAGCCTGTTGCCCATATAATGCCTCGGCGTGAAAGGCTGCCTCGAGTGGCATGTCACCGAGTTGGAGGACGGAGCGTTTGACCACCTCGAGCGCATTGCCGGACAGGGTCGCGAGACGGTCCGCCCACCGCATCGCGGCATCGAGGACCTCGTCGGGCTCGACCACCAGGTTGACCAGACCCATGCGATGCGCTGTTGCGGCATCGACGCGGTCGCCGAGCAGCAGCAGTTCCATGGCATGCGCGTACCCGATCTGCCGGGTCAAGCGGGCCAGGGTCCCGCCTGCGGGCACCACACCGATTCCCACTTCGGGCAGCGCGAATTGTGCAGTCCGGGAGGCCACCCGTAGGTCGGTCGAGAGCATGATCTCGAATCCGCCGCCGAGTGCGAGTCCGTTGATTGCGCAGATCACCGGTTTGAACAATCGGGTGTGTTTTTGATGCGCGCCATCCCAGTGCGAGATGTCGAAGTGGCCCTCCGCGAGCGCGGGAATCGACTCCGACAGATCGGCACCAACACAGAAGGCCCGGTCACCGGCGCCGGTGAGCACCACCGTGGCTACCCCGTCGTCGCACCGCGCCGACTCGAACGCCTCGGCCAGCTCGTCGTACATCTTCAATGTCAGTGCGTTGAGTTTGTCCGGGCGGTTGAGCGTGATCAGTGCTGTGGGCCCATGTTTTTCGTAGGTGACCGACATCAGAGCGCTCCTGCAGATCGCAGGTCCTCGATGTGCTCGAGACTGTAACCCGCCAATGCTTGCAGGACCGGGTCGGTGTGTTCGCCCACGCGGTTGGCGCGACGAGCAGGTGTTGCCGGGGTGACGCCGAGCTTGATCGGTTGCCCGAACATCCGAAGTTGTCCGAACTTGTCGTAGTCGACGTCGACGATCATGTCGCGGGCAGCGGTCTGCTCGTCGGCAACGACCTCGTCGATCGTCTTGATCGCCGTCAGCGGCACCTTCTCGCCGGCCATGTCCTCGAGCTCGCCTCGGGTGCGATCGGCGAACCATTTGTGCAGGAGCGGACGGACGCGGCGCTCGTAGGTGTCGCGGTCGAAACGCTTGGCCATGGTGTTGATGTCCGGATCCGTCGCGGCCTCGGGTTCATTGAACATCTCGCACGTAATTGTCCAGAACTTGTCGGTGTATCCGCCGAAGAACACGTCACCGTCCTTGCAAGGGAACAGCTCGTACGGCCGGACGAACGGATGCTCGTTGCCGAGACGACCGGCGACCTCTCCCGCGACGGTGTAGTTGACGACGGCGGTTTCGGTCATCGCTACAACGCTGTCGACCTGTGCGACGTCCACCATCTGCCCGACACCGTGCCGTTCGGCGTGCCGCAGGGCGGCGAGTGTTCCGATGACGCCGAACATGGTCGCCGACAGATCTCCGATGATGGTGCCGACCCGCGATGCGGGACGGTCTGGTTCACCGTTCATCGACCACAACCCGCCAGCGGCCTGGGCGGTGTTGTCGTAGGCGGGCCGGCGACTGAGGGGGCCAGTTTGTCCGTAGCCGGAGATAGCGGTGTAGACCAGTCGGGGATTGACCTCCCGCAGGACCGAATAGCCGAGACCGAGCTTGTCCATCGTTCCGGGGCGGAAGTTCTCCACCAGGATGTCCGCTTTGGCCACGAGATCCTTGAGGACCTGCTTGCCCTCCGGGACTGCCAGGTCGACGGTGATCCCGAGCTTGCCACGGTTGTACTGAGCGTAGAAGGCGCTGATCTCCTCGTCCTCGTGGCGCAGGAAGGGTGGGAAGGTGCGGGTGTAGTCCGGGTCGCGTGGGTTCTCGACCTTGATCACGGTGGCTCCCAGATCCGCCAACATCTGCGAGCAGTACGGTCCGGCAACCACTCTGGAGACGTCGAGGACCACCACGCCGGAAAGTGCGCCGTTTCCCGCCTCGTCGGTGAGCAAGGCATCGGGTGTGCTCATGATCAGTCTCCGTTCTTCGGCTGCGTGACGCCTTCGACCTTGATCCGGGCGTCGAGTTGGGTGCCACAGTGGGGGCAGTAGAGCTCCTCGAGGTGCACGGTGCCGATTTCGTTCTTGCGGTGGCGGATACGGACTCCGAGGGCTTCCATGGATTCGGCGGCGATGGAGGTGCGGGCATGGCACTCGTCGCGCCACGATTCCTCGGATCCGAGGTTGCCGTTGCATGAGGGGCATTCCCAGAAACTTCCGTTTCGCGCCGGAGAGACGGGACCGGACACCAGGTCGTCGCTGACGCTGCGGGACGGTGTGGCGCCGATTCGTGCAGCACGCATCTGGGCGCGTCTCGTCGACGTTGCCGTCTCGTCGACGTTGCCGTCGGTATCGAGGCTGACGCCGTAGACGTCTTGTGCCGCGGCAGCGGTGATGTACCGATCGCGCACATCCTGTGCCACGGTGGCGGCCGAGCGCAGGAGTGGGTCGCCGTATCCGCCGCCGCCGGCGCACCACTGCACGAACACATCGCCCTGATGGACGGTTAGACCTGTGTGGTTGATGTCGAGGAGTTGCTGTTCGCCGGCGACGAGGTTGGCGTCGGTGGGCACCATCCCCTCGTCGATGAGCGAGTTGGCGTTGGTACTGCGCCAGATCTCGTGTCCGCTACCGCCGCCGGGCAGGCCGCCACCGAAGCCGTCGGCCGGGACCTGGGCAGTCGGTGAGAACACGGTCTGCACGACCTCGTTGGCGCCGCGCAGGGTCCATGCGAATTCGGCGCCGAGACCACCGCGGGTGCGGCCGTGTCCACCGCTGGACAGCGACAGTCTCTTCCACAGGTAATGCACCGGGTAGAGCATTTCGTTCATCTCAACGTCGGGGAGCATGTTGTTGACCTGGGTCATCATGCCTGCACAGTCGAGGCCGTCCGACTCCGGTTGGGCGCCGGCACCTACCGCGCCGCCGTCCATGTTGAATAGCACCGTGTAGTGACCGTCGTCGGTGTTGCCCGCCGAGATGCCTCCGGTCCAGGAGTCGGCCCACACACCCTGGGTGCGGTTGCGGATGATCTCGTCCTCGCTGAGGCGGCAACTTTCGTTGAGCAGTTTGGTTACCACGCGGCTGACGCGGGCGCCGGTCGTGAGGTGCCCGTTGCTGATGGGCGCGGGGGGGACGGGGTCGACGATGCTGCCGCGTCGAGTCTTGACGTCGAAGGCGGCGACGACGCCTTCGTTGAAGGGGACGTTCCAGGCGAGGATCGGCACGATCGCGCTGGCGAGGCTGCCGAGCAGTGCCCCGTACGAGCAGTTGACGAAACCGCCGGTCTGATCGCTGGAATCGCTGAAGTCGAACGTGATCTGGTCGTCGGACTTGGTCATCACGCAGTGCACGCGGTAGAGGTCGTTGTCGTGGCCGTTGTGCTCGGTCCACTCCTCCGCTTCCCACCGCCCGTCGGGCAGCTTGGCGATGCGTTCGCGCATGACCTGTTCGGCCAGCTGGAAGCTGAGTTCGGAGTATTCACGGAAGGTGTCGAGGCCGAACTCGTCGATGGCCTCGAGCATGCGCTGGATGCCGGTGTTGTTGCTGGCCACCAGGCTTCGGACGTCATTCCAGTACAGGACCGGTACCCGGACGTTGTTCAGCAGCAGTCGTTTGGTGGACTCGACCGGGACACCGGCCTCGAACACCTTCACCCCTGGTGGGATGCGGACCGCTTCGCTGTAGCAGTCCAGTGCGGCCGGAGCGAACCCGCCGGGGGTCATGCCGCCGACATCGACCAGATGTGCCTGTGACTGTGCCCAGGCGATCAGCTCACCCTTGTAGAACACCGGGGAGATGACGGTGGTGTCCGGGGGATGGCTGGATCCGGAGGTGTGGGGGTCGTTGCAGATGAAGGCGTCGCCGGGCTGCGGTTGCTCGTCACCGATGGTGGCGACGAGATTTCGGACGGCCACGCCGCCCGAACCGATGTGGAACTGGACGTAGTCGGAGTAGCTGTAGATGCGGCCGTCCGGGGTGAACAGTGCGGTGTTGAAGTCGCCGGCTTCGGTGATCACCGGTGATCCACTCGATCGGATCATCGCGATGCCCATCTCCTCGACGATGGAGTCGAGTCGCATGCGAATCACTTCGAGTGTGACGGGGTCGTACGTGGGCAGTGAGGTGTTCGCGCCAAGTGTCGTAGTCATGTCAGGTGAACTCTTCCTCGTCAATTCGAAGCCAAGCGGATCAGAAGGTGGTCGGCGCCGTTTTCGACGACCGCTCCTTGCGGAATGAAGATGGTGGTGTCGGGTTCCTCGAGAATGCACGGACCGTGGAAAGGTTCGGTCAGCGTGGTGGCGTTGCGGTGCACGTCGACGGTGATCCGCTCGCCGGTCGTGGGGTCGACGATCTCGCGGGAATGCAGGCTGTGCACGCCATCGTTCTTGCTCGCCTGTGCCTCGAGGATCTCGCTGACGCCGATAGCCCGGACGCGGGCGTTCATCAGGACGATCTCCGCCTCCGTCCACGCGGTACCCAGTCCGAATTCGGCTTCGTAGTCTTCGATGAACCGCTGGCGGAGGACATCCTTGTCGCCTTCGGTGAAGGCCTCGGCGGGCAACTTGGTGGTGACTTCGAAGATCTGTCCGGAGAACTTCATGTCGGCTTCGCGGTACAGTTCGCGGCGGTCCTCGGCGATGCCCTCGGCCTCGAACCAGGCCTGTGCGCGGTCTTCGAGAGCGGCGAATGCGCGTTCGAGTTGGGTGGCCGGCATTGCGAAGTCCCACGGTGTGGTCTGCACGATCGAGTAGACGCTGTCGGCGTGCATGAGACCGTAAGCAGAGAAAACAGCCGCGTTGCGCGGAACGATGACCTCATGGACGCCCGCCTCGGCGGCGATGGCCGCCGCGAACAATCCACAGGCGCCACCGAAGGCCACCATCGAGAACTCTCGGGGATCGTGTCCGCGATTGACGGTGATCTTGCGCAACGCGTTCGCCATCTGGGAGACCGTGAGGCGATAGATGCCGTGGGCGGCTTGATCGGTAGTCAGCTGCAGTGGTGCGCCGACCTCCGCATCGATTGCTGCACTCGATCGAGAGGTGTCGAGTTCGACGGTGCCGCCCAGGTAGTAGTCCGGGTTGAGCAGTCCCATCGTCAGCGTTGCGTCGGTGACGGTGGGCTTGACGCCACCGAGTCCGTAGCACGCAGGGCCGGGGGTCGATCCTGCGCTATGTGGGCCCACCCGCAGCAGCTGCCGCTCATCGACCCAGGCGATGGAGCCACCGCCCGCGCCGATCGATTCGATGTCGACCGCGGTCAGGCTGGTGGGCCATTCGCCGACCTGGGCGCGGGGCGAGACCCGGAACTTGCCGTCGACGATGGCTGCCGCATCCAGGCTGGTGCCGCCCATGTCCGCAGTGAGGATCTTGTCGCGGTCCAGCTGTGAGCCGAGCAACCGCGCCCCGGTGACGCCGCCGACCGGTCCGCTGTTGAACATGGCGATCGGAGCCTTGTTGGTCTCTTCGACCGACAGGAACCCGCCGTGGACCTGCATGATCTGGACCCGGCACTGCAGTCCGCGGGCCTCGAGGTCAGCGGCGAGATGACCGAAGTGGGAGCTGACGATGGGCTTGACCGCGGAATCGAGGGTGGTGGTGATCATGCGCTCGTACTCGCGGTACACCGGTGTCAGGTCACTCGACGTCGAATACGGCAGGTCGGGGTGATGCTTGTCGAGGTAGCTGGCCACCGCTTGCTCGTGAATGGGATTGCGGAAGGACCACAGGAAACACACCGCGATGGCTTCGACGCCGGTGGCCAGCAGTTCGTCGACCGCTGCCGCGATGTCGTCTTCCTTGATCGGTGCGACGACCGTGCCCTGCGAATCGACCCGCTCGGCGATCTCGTAGATGTTCGAACGCGGAAGGATGTCGGCCCTCGCATGCAGTTCGTGGGGGTCACGTTCGCTGCCGCGGGCAGACCGGCTGATCCGGAGCGTGTCGCGGAATCCCGCCGTGGTCAGCAGGCCAACCGGAGCGAATTTGTACTCGTCGACCGCGTTGGTGACGATGGTGTTGCCCAGCGCGAACCGGGTGATCTGCGCGTAGAAGTCCGGTTCGGACAGACCCAGGCGCTCCCGCAGGACGGTGAGTGCGTTCAAGATCCCGGTGGTGACATCTCGGGTCGAGAAGGCCTTGCCGCGTACCGTCCGACCGTCGGCGATGGCGACCGCATCGGTGAACGTTCCACCGACATCGATACCGACATGTATCTGCATTGCTACTCCTCGTGCATTGGCAAAAGAAATGTGGATGAGAAGGGGCCCGGGATGCCCTCACCTCCATAGAAGAGGTCCGGCGACTGTGTGCCGCCCATCACATGACTGTGTGTCACCCATCACACTAGGATCAGGTCGACGGCTAGTCGATGTGGTTTCATCCCACAAACCGGTCCGGCAACTGGGGCAATGACACAGGAGTGGCCTTTTCGCGCTATCCGCTATCTTGCAAGAATTCGTGACCACCTCACGAGATGGACGCAGCACCGGTCCCCGAAGCAAAGCGGGGGAGGCGGCGTATGACGGGCCGAAGCTCGAACAGTTCGAGCACGTTCGGCCATGGGAGAATCGCGTGTGATGGACTCTCGGACGAAACCCGGCGCACTGGGCATCCTGGTCGATGCAGTGGTCGGCAATGTAGCCCTCGATTCGCCCGAGATGGGTGCCGTCTTCGAGCGGCTCCGGATTCACGCGCCGGAACGGGCGGCATTCACCGAGAAGGTGCGCCGCCACCAAGGTGAGCTCACCCGCCTACAGCGGCGAGAACGCGAACTGGGAGTGCTGTTCTCGAGCGCCCGTGAGCTCGCCGAACTCCGGGACATCGATGCCCTCCTCGGACGGTTGGTGAGCCGCGCCCACGAGATGATGGGCACCGACGTCACGTACCTGTCGGAGTTCGATCCGGCGACTCGGGAGTTGAACGTCCGCAAGACCGTCGGGTCGGTGACTGCGCAGTTCCAGCACCTGCGTGTGCCGCCTGGAATGGGATTGGCAAGCCAGATCGCGAACTCCCGCTCACCGCAATGGGTTCGCACCTACCAGGACTGGGCCGAGGGGGAGCACGAAACGCGCATCGACGACGCGGTGGCAGGCGAGGGGATCGTGTCCATCCTCGGGGTTCCCATGTTGACCGAAGGTCACGTCTTGGGAGTGCTGTTCGCCGCTACTCGCACCGAACACATCTTCACACCGGAGGAGATCGCCGTGCTGTCCGCGCTCGCCGATCACGCGTCGGTGGTGCTGCAGACTGCCAGCACCCTCGAACGGGTCCGACAGTCCGAGGATGAGGCTCGCGCCGCACTGGACCGGCTGACCGAGTACCTGCGAGTGCGGGACCGGTCCACCGTCGTGCACCAGGAACTGATCGAGGCGCTCCTGGTCGGGGGCGGGTTCGATCAGGTGGCCGGCACCCTTTCCACCGCACTCGGGCGCACGGTCACGATCGTCGACCGAGATCTTCGCCCGGTCTCTGCCCCGCAGTCCACTTCCGCCACCACCCCTCTGGTCCTGCCGTCGAAAGTGCTCCAAGCCGTTACCACCAGCCGCACCACCGGTCATTGTGTGCGCGTCGACGACCCGGAGACGCCGGTCGTAGCCGCCATCACCGCGGGCGAACTCTACTTCGGCGCGGTACTGATCAGCGACGGAGAAGCCGAGCTCGGACCGGTCGACGAGCGCACCATCGAACGCGCCGCGCAGGTGGGCGCACTGCTGGTGCTGCAGCAGAACGCGGTGGCCGACGCAGACCTGCGGGCCCGCGTCGAGTTGGTCGCGGACCTGCTCGACCCGGCACCGGAGCGGCGCCGCGATCTCGAGCGGCGAGCGCGCGCCCAGAACATCGCCCTCGCCGCGCTGGACACCGTCGTTCTCCTCTCCGTCCCCGCAGATGACCGCGCCACGACTGCCCGCGCAGCCACGGGCTTCGTCGGGCAACACGGCCTGGTCGGGGAACACGCCGGCATGGTCGTGGCCGTTCTCACCGCCACCGCCCCGTCCGACCTCGTCACGGACTTGCGTGACTACCTGCGGGAAACGCTGCACGGCCCGGTCCTGGCGATCACGACACCCACGGCGGAGTCGCCGGACGTGCTCCCCGCCCGATTCGAGTCCGGGCTCCGTACCGCTCGCCTGCTGGCTGCGCTCGGTACCACCGACGCCGCGGTCAGCACCGACGCGTATCTGCCGTACGCGCTGCTGTTCGACACCGATGCGCGGACCCTGAATGCGTTCATCGACGAGGCCATCGGTGCGGTGCGCGCCTACGACACCCGCAAAAGCGCTGATCTGCTCGAGACCCTGCGGGCATTCGTACGCAACGAGGCCAGCCCGACCAAAACAGCGCGGGCACTGAATTACCACACCAACACGATTCTGCAGCGTCTTGATCGACTGAAAACGCTCCTCGGCGACGATTGGCGCAGCGACGAGCACCTGTTCCGCATCTCGGCAGCGGTCCGACTGGACGAACTTCGAACACAGTGATGATCGCCCAATAGTTCGCAAGATCTATGTGGTTGTAGTACATACCCGGGTGGCGGCAACCGTCCTAACGTGTGAACCGAAGCACATGACAGGGTTGTCGTCGGGACGCACCACACGTCCGGCCGCCCGTGAGTACGTGGAGGAACCCAGTGCCTGTCAACAGCCGCATCCCCGGTCTGAAGGATTCCAGCGCGCAGCAGCGCCGCAAGGTGGTCGCCGAGCGGACCGGCCTGTCCGACCTGGACGTCGCAGTGTTCGATCCCGAACAGGGACTCGGCGTCGCCCAGGCCGATCACATGATCGAGAACGTCGTCGGGGTCATGGCGATCCCGGTGGGTGTCGCCACCAACTTCACGGTCAACGGGCGTGACTACCTCGTGCCGATGGCCACCGAGGAGCCGTCCGTGGTGGCCGCGGCCAGCAACGCCGCCCGGATGGCGCGGGTGCACGGCGGCTTCCACACCTCGAGCACCGATCCGGTGATGCAGGCCCAGATCCAGATCCTCGACTGCCCCGACCCCGAGGCCGCCCGGCTGCGGGTGCTCGGGGCCCGCACGGAGATCCTTGAACTGGCCAACGCGCAGGACCCGATGCTGGTGCGGTTCGGCGGCGGCGCCCGCGACCTCACCGTCCGACTCGTCCCGACGCGGACCGGCGTGCACGTCGTCGCGCACGTCCACGTTGACGTGCGAGATGCCATGGGCGCCAACGCCGTCAACACCATGGCCGAGGCCATCGCACCGCGGCTCGCCGAGATCTCCGGCGGCCGAACCCTGCTGCGGATCCTGACCAACAAGGCCGACCTGCGCATTACCCGGGCCCGGGCCGTGTTCGACAAGGAGCTGCTCGGCGGCGACGAGGTGGTCGACAACATCGTGCACGCCTCCGCGCTCGCCGAATCCGACCCCTACCGCGCCGCGACCCACAACAAGGGCATCATGAACGGCATCACCGCCGCGGTGCTCGCCACCGGCAACGACACCCGCGCCGTCGAGGCCGGCTGCCACTCACATGCGATCGCCGCCGACGGCCGGTACACCGCGCTCTCGCACTTCGAGAAGACCACGGACGGTCACCTCGCCGGCACCCTCGAGGTGCCGATGGCCGTGGGGCTCGTCGGTGGCGCCACCAAGGTCCACCCCGTCGCGCAGGCGGCGGTGAAGATGCTCGGCGTCTCCACCGCCTCGGAGCTGGCGGACGTGATCGTCGCGGTGGGACTCGCGCAGAACCTGGGCGCCTGCCGCGCCCTGGCCGCCGAGGGCATCCAGCGCGGCCACATGAGCCTGCATGCCCGCACCATCGCCGCCTCGGCCGGCGCCACCGGCGACGAACTCGACGTCGTGGT
Source organism: Rhodococcus pseudokoreensis (assembly GCF_017068395.1). Taxonomy (NCBI): domain Bacteria; kingdom Bacillati; phylum Actinomycetota; class Actinomycetes; order Mycobacteriales; family Nocardiaceae; genus Rhodococcus; species Rhodococcus pseudokoreensis. The sequence goes on from NZ_CP070614.1 coordinate 268,846, forward strand.
CAAGCGGCTCATCGACGACCAGCGCATCCGGGTCGAACACGCGGAGAAGGTTCTCGCCGACCTTCGTTCCGGACACTGACATGACCACCCCTCTCGAACCGGTGTGGCGTCCGGCGCCCCGCGAGTTCGCCGACCCGTCGCTGCCGTCTGCGGTTCGCGTGTACGAGGTCGGACCGCGCGACGGGCTCCAGGCCGAGTCGGCCCTCGTGCCCACCGCGGTCAAGGCGGAGTTCTGCCGCCGGCTCGTCGCCGCCGGGGTCCGATCACTCGAGGTGACGAGTTTCGTTTCCCCGAAATGGATTCCGCAACTCGCCGACGCCGACGCGCTGATGGCCGAACTCGACCTCCCCGACACCGTCCGCCAGGTCGTGCTGGCCCCAAACGAGCGGGGGCTGGAGCGGGCGCTCACCGCCGGCGCCCGGGAGATCGCCGTCTTCGTCAGCGCCACCGAGACGTTCGCCCGGAAGAACCTGAACACCACCGTCGCCGAGGCGCTCGACAACGCCCGGCCGGTCATCGACGGTGCGTCCGCCGACGGAATCGGCACCCGTGGCTACATCTCGATGTGCTTCGGTGATCCGTGGGAGGGGCGGGTCGATCCCCGCCGTGTCGCCGACATCGCCGCGCAACTGACGGGCATGGGATGCTCGTCGATCTCGCTCGGCGACACCATCGGCGTCGCCACCCCCGGCCACGTCCGCGCAGTGCTCGACGCCGTGCAGGCCGCGGGCGTTCCGATCGGCTCCATCGCGGGACACTTCCACGACACCTACGGCCAGGCGCTGTCCAACGTGCACGCCGCACTGCTCGCGGGCGTCACCGAATTCGACACCGCGGCAGGGGGACTCGGCAGATGCCCCTACGCGAAGGGCGCCACCGGGAATCTCGCCACCGAGGACCTGGTGTGGATGCTGCACGGCCTCGGCATCCACACGGGCATCGATCTCGACGCACTGACCGACACCTCCCGCTGGATGGCCGGGCACATCGGTCATCCCAGCCCGTCGCGGGTGGCGACGGCCCTGACCGCCGCCCGCGCCTAGTAGTACTTTGTTAGCTCGGCGTGTCGGCTCGAGTTTTCGTGGCTTTCTCGAGAGCATGCGGGCATGGATACAGCCGCTCTCGACCGTGTCGGGGAACAGTTGGATACGTTTGTCGGTGAGGTGTTCTCGTCGCTGGCGCGTAAGGATCAGCGCGAGAAGGCGGGGCTGTATGCCCGGGGGTTGATGCTCGACGGGCGGCGGAAGTCGATGCAGCCGATGGCGCAGCGGTTGCGGGTCGATCATCAACAGTTGCAGCAGTTCGTGACCACTTCGCCGTGGGATGTCACACCTGTGCGGAAAACACTGTCGCGCAGGGCGTGTGGTCTGATCGACCCGGATGCGTGGGTCATCGACGACACCGGGTTCATCAAGGACGGACCCGCCTCGCCGGGCGTGGCCCGGCAGTACTCGGGCACTCTCGGTAAGGTTGGCAACTGTCAGATCGCGGTCAGCGTGCACGCCGCCTCCGATGCCGCGTCCGCCCCGCTGGACTGGCGGCTGTTTCTGCCCGAGAGCTGGGACGATCAATCGACCACCGACCCCGACGCCGTCGCGGCGATCACCGCCCGCCGGCGACGGTCGGCGATCCCCGACACCGAGCACCACCGTCCCAAATGGGCGATGGCGATCGAGATGATCGACGAGCTGATCGAGTGGGGCCGGATCCCGCCGGTCGTGGTCGCGGACGCCGGATACGGCGACACCACCGCCTTCCGGCTCGCGCTGACCGAGCGGGGCATCGACTACGTCGTCGCCGTCAAGGGCGCGACCAGTGCCCATCCCGGCGACGCGGTCCCGGAGACCGCGGCCTACAGCGGCCGCGGGCGCCCGCCGACGCCCCGCTACGGCCCGCACACGACCTGCAAGGAGCTGGTCGTCGCTGCCGGACGCAAGTCCCTGCGCACCGTGACCTGGCGCAAGGGAAGCAAGACCGACCCCACCAACCCGACCGCGTCGATGCGCTCGCGGTTCGCCGTGTTGCGGGTCCGTCCGGCGAACCGGGACATCCCCCGCGCCGAGGACGGCGCCCTGCCCGCGGTGTGGTTGCTCGCCGAGTGGCCGACCGGAGCGGATGAGCCCACCGACTACTGGCTCTCCACCCTCCCCGAGGACACCCCGCTGCCCGAGCTGGTACGGCTGGCGAAGATCCGCTGGCGCGTCGAGCACGACTATCGGGAGCTGAAAACCGGTCTCGGACTGGATCATTTCGAGGGCCGTTCCTGGCTGGGCTGGCACCACCACGCCACCCTGGTCACCGCCGCCCACCTGTTCCTCACCACCCTCCGGCTCACCGACCCAAAAGCAGCCGGGCAGGACTGACGCTTTACGCCGTTCTCCGCGAACTCCAACGCGCACTTGCCCGTTGGATTGGTACCTGCCCACTGTGCCACCACACCTTCCCTACCTAACAAAGTCCTACTAGGAGCCGCGGAAGATCTCAGCCAGTCGGTAGGGAGTCCGACGGTATTCCTGCCCGGGCTACTCGCGTACCAGGACGAGTGTGAACGTAAGACTCGGCGGGAGCTGAGTGAGCAGGCGTGGTCTGCTCGGGGGCAAACCGACTTGGGAACCAGCGGGTTTCGCCACGCTCGAGCGCGTCCTGACGACGACCTGATATTGACCGTGAGCGTCCGTGCAGGACTGGCGGAGTGTCGAGCCTGGTCACGTGGTGGCCGCCCGTAGTCCGCCAATGGTCGCCGTCAGCAGCGTTCGGCAGGGCTGCGGCTACGCCTGCCCGAAGCCGATGGATTGAGGAACCCTGCCCCAAGCGTTGGTTTCATGAGCCACCACAGGGGATCCGCTACCGGTGTCGAACGACAACGTGAGATTCGGATCGGAGGGTCCGTGGATGGGTAGGGTATGTCGGTGATCGTCGCCGTCGAGGGGCCCAGTGCCGCCGGTAAGACCACGTGGTGCCGGGCCACTGGTGAGCAGTTCGTCGCCGAATGCAGCCCGACGGGGCAGGAACCGGACGGATCCGATCCGGCAGGGCAGGCGACCTATTGGGCGCACGTTAACGCGCAGCGGTGGTCGCGGCGCTGGTCTTGGAAGCTGCCACTGGTGTTGCTGTGTGCGATAGTGATCCGCTGAAGCTGCATTACAGCTGGTGCCTGGCCGCGGTGGGCGTGGCACCGATCACGCGATTCGAGCACGAACTCACGGCAGTCCGGCGGATGTTCACTCAGCGTCGTCTCGGATTCGCGGATGTGGTGCTGTTGTCGATTCCCGATCCACAGCAGCTGCTGCGGCAACGCATAGGGGACCCCTCTCGGCGGCGCCGTCATTTCGACGTGCATGCCTGCCTCGCGGCACCGCTGGCCGAATGGTATGCAGCGCTGGATCGACTCGACCCGGGCCGCGTCATCGATGGGTTCCCTGTCGCGCTCGACAGTGCCAGGCTGCCTCCGTCGCGCTCGGACCGCCACGACAGGGACCTGCTGGACAGCGTGATCGACGAACTGTCCGCATTGTGACGCACTCGCACAGCCTTGGGCACGAACCTGCCCGGTACTGCAGGCGCGAACCGCATGCACGACGATGGGCACGGTCCTGACCGAACTGTCCTCGGCGCGTGCGCGGCACAACGCGCTGCGGGCCGGTCGGTGTACGGAGTCCATTCCCGTGGGGCTCGAGCGTGTCTGCCAGTGTGGACGCGATGATGGATGACGAGCGGCCGCAAAGCAGGTATCGGGAGGCCTGTCCGGCCCGTCATTGCCAGTCCGCGCTGCCGCCAAGCGAGTAGCCTGACACTGCACCAGGGTCGGGATCCAACACGAGAGGCTGACGCCGTGTGTCGTGCAGCGATTCGTCGTTCGTTTGTAGCCTGGGCCGCGGCATCGGTGGCGGTCCTCGTGATCCCGCTCTGCTCGTCCGCCACCGTGACGGCGGATACGCCGCCGGTCCCGGCGGCGACGACCACGGCGTTCCAGGTTCCGGTGCGGTTCGTCGCGGGATGTCTGTTGCTGACCGTGTTGGCCTGTGACTACCCGCCGCCGCTGTCGAGCGTGACGCCGTCGGCAACGACGGGTGCGTCCGGCGTGGTGACCTTTGCGGCGGAGCGTTCAGCGACGAACTCGGCCTACTGTGTCGCCGTGTCGGTGAACTGGCGGAACCTGACCACCGGCGTCGCCGGGACCACCACGCTCCGGCTCGTCGAGCGCGACCTCAGTGGGTCCACCGCACCGGAGGATCGGTGCCGATACGCCCCCGCGACGGTCGTCACCGGCAGCGGCACGATCGCCGCGGTCGCCGACGTCGGCGCACACCCCCCCGGGTCGACGGGTACCAGATGCTGGTCCACCCGGGGTTCGGCACTTTCCCGGTCCCGTAGAGCATGTGTGCCAAATAAACCGGGCTCAATGACCGGGCTCGAGTGCGGGATCGTGTGAGAGTGTCGTGCGCAGTAGAGAATATCCAAAGACCTGTGGACCGTGATCGAGCCTGTCTTACTGCCCGGTGGGACGTGGGGGACGGCGGTGGAACGATCGTCGGGTTGACCGGGGGAGGGATCGACTGGCGATACCGGGTCACCGTGGCGCGATGTCGCGGAAGAATATGGGAGCGTCACCGCCGTTGGTTGGACGAGGGAACCGACGTTGGATGTTCGCCGCGGTGCTCGCGGCAGCCCCGAACGCGACGCACGGCTGCTCTTGATCGACTCGAGGATCGTCCGCGTCCACCAGCACTTGCCGGCACACTGGCTAGTGGCGAGGTGAGATCGGCCCGCGAGCATGGTGAGGCCGCAATGCGCGAATCGGTCAAGGTCACAGTGCGCTTCGGGGTCGAGCGCAACGGTCCGGGACCGACCTCGGAGGACGGGCATGCACAGCCTTCCCCATACTTATCTTCTACTGTCGATCGTGGGGATTGTTACCTGGGTTCATGAGCGGGAGGGGAAGTCGGTTGGGTTACTTCGGGGGCCGTGTCGTCGCGGTGACGGGTGCCGGCGCCGGGATCGGTCGTGAGCTTGCCGTGCAGCTCGCGAGGGCGGGAGCGCGGTTGGCTCTCTCGGATCTGGACGGATCGGCGGTGAAGGAAACGGTGGATCTGTGTGGTGCGGTTTCGGGTTCAGTTTTCGCCGCCGCGGTGGATGTGTCGGACAGGAACGCGGTGTTGGGGCACGCTGCGGAGGTCGGGGACAGGTTCGGCGGGGTCGATGCGGTGTGTTGCGCCCCGACTTCAGTGGAGACTGAAATCGTTGGTTTCGAGCATAACGAGCTGCTCGTGTGATCGTTCGAACTCGGCGGGTGGGACCATGCCAACCTCACCGTGAAGCCGGCGATGGTTGTACCAGTCGATGTACTCGGCGACCGCGATCTCGAGATCGTCGATGCCACGCCACGGTCCCATGTTCCGCACCAGTTCGGCCTTGAACAGTGAGTTCAGCGCCTCGGCCATCGCGTTGTCATACGAGTCGCCTTTCGATCCGACCGACGCCACCGATCCTGCGGCGGCCAAGCGCTCGCTGTAGCGGACGGCCAGGTATTGCACGCCGCGGTCTTCAATGATGAACCAGCGCCGAAAGATCCTGGTCATCACGGGTACGGGACCAGATCCCCATCTCCAACGCATCCAACGCCAGATCGGTGCGCAGGGAGATCGACAATTGCCAGCCGACGACCCTCCGGGAGAACACATCGAGCACGAACGCCGCATAGACGAACACGGAGAAGGTTCGGCAGTACGTAATGTCGGCGACCCACAACCTGTTCGGTCGATCGGCGCGGAAGCGACGGCCCACCAGGTCGCCGGGATGGTGCTGCGGCGGTGCCGGCCGGGTGGTGCGAGGCCCCGATCGACGGGAGATCCCGCGCAGACCGGCGGCGCGCATCAACCGTTCGACGGTGCACCGAGCGACCGGCACGCCCTCCCGCTGCAAGGTCGCGTGCACCTTCCGGGCGCCGTAGACCCCGTAGTTGTCGCGATGAGTGCGCACGATCCGTTCGGTTAGCTCGACGTCGCGGACCGTCCGGCGCGATGGCGGCCGCTTCTTCGCCGCGTAGTACCCCGAGACCGAGCATCCGATGCCCGCCCGACGGAGGACCTCGATGATCGGCTCAATTCCATACTCGGTCTTATGAGTGTCGATGTAGTCCACGATCATCGGTGTGGACGGTCGATCTCGGCCGCGAAGAAGGCCGACGCGCTCTTCAAAATCGCGTTCGCCCTGCGGAGCTCGCGGTTCTCCCGTTCGAGTTCGGTGATCCGTGCGGCCTCATCGGTGCGCACCCCGGGCCGATGTCCGCCGTCGATCTCGGCTTGGCGCACCCAGGTCCGCAGCGCTTCAGGATGCACACCCAACTGGTCGGCGATCCGCTTGATCGCGCCATGACTGGCGGCCGGGTCCTGCCGCGCCTCGATCGCCATCCTCGTCGCCCGTTCTCGGAACTCGTCCGGGTACTTCTTCGGAGCAACCATGACTTTCATCCTTCCGTGTGATGAAAGCCTCCACCAGAGTCGGGGCGCAACAGTGTTCAACAACGCCGGGATCCTGTTCGCGGGTGATGTCGTGGATTCGGAGTTCACGGATTTCGAGCGGGTGATGGCGGTCGATTTCTGGGGAGTGGTGTATGGGACGAAGGCATTTTTGCCGTATGTGATGCGGTCCGATCGTGGGCATGTGGTGAACACGTCGTCGGCGTTCGGTCTCATGGCGGCGCCGGGATACTCGGCGTACAACGCTGCGAATTTCGCGGTGCGGGGGTTCACGGAGTCGCTGCGCCAGGAGATGCAGGTCGGTGGGCACCCGGTGAAGGTGACGTGTGTCGTTCCCGGCGGTGTCCGCACCTCGATCGCTCGCAGGGCTGGTCATGCGGTGGGCGTCGATGGTGATGAGGTTGCGCGGTCGTTCGAGGAACGTATCGCCAGAACGGATCCCGGCGAGGCTGCACGGGTGATTCTGCGGGGCGTGGAACGGGGCAAGGCGCGGGTGTTGGTGGGCCCGGATGCTCGGGTGGTTGATGTGGTGACCAGGGTGCTCGGGCCGGCGTATCAGCGGGTGTTGCCGGCGGCGATGCGTCTCCAGAGATGAGGTGTCACACACAGCCTCGGAGACTGTTTGCCTGTGGGGCTGTTCGCGCCGGGGACGCCGACATGCAGCCTCGTTGCGGGCTCCACCGGCCGGGGAGCGGATGCCGCGCGATGCTGTCCACGGCCACGAGCCGCCAGCTGCTCCTGGCGGCTACCTGTGACTCTCTCTGGTCATCGCTTTTCGATCTCGTTGGAGCGGCGATCGGGTGGCCCACAGGGCTTCTCGTAGCCCACTGAGGGTGACGGTTCGCACGCACCCGGGAAGGCCCGGTGTCAGCGAGGGAAGAGGTGTTCGGTCAGTTGTCCCAGGGCGCCCTCATCCAAGCGGGGGAGGATGTCCATCCACACGCGCAGGGGTGGCCGCCCGATCACGGGTACGTCGACGAAGACGAGGGAGCGCTGCGGCGAGGACCAGTCGCGCATGTCGAGTGTCGAGCACCCAGGGACCGGTTCGAAGCCGCTGGTGCACACCACGCTCACCCCGGGCTCGACGGGAGTCAGAACGCGGGTTCCCGGGACGTCGGGGTTCCAGAAGTCGGGGTCCTGCGGACCGAGCACGTCGTGGACGAACACGAGGGAGCCGCGAGGAATCGGCGGGGTGGCGGGGTCGGCGTCGGCGGGGGCAGAGCCGATCAGCACCGTTGCAGCGGCCAGAGCGAGAATGCTGCCGGTACGCCGTCCGGAGGGAATCGGCAGGGCCATGTCGGGCTCCTTGGTCAGGGAACGTGCGAAAGGGTGTCCTCACGTTATCGGTTGTCCCACATCGAGCTGCCGATTCGTCTGGCTGACCGGTCGAGAGGGTTCCTGCGTCGGAGGGGCCCAGGCCATGCACTCTCCGATCTGGACGAGTCGATGAGGCGCTGCGCGGGCCGGTATCGGGTTCACGTCACAGCTATGGGGGCTGTGTAGTTGCCGACAGCTCCTGTCATGGTCAGGGCGGTGGTGCATTCGACGCCGGCCCTCGGAGACGAGTTCAGGCGCCGCGGCTGAGGGTCGCGCGAAGGAGTGGGTATGGGTACCGCAGAGGGGGCCGGCGTTGATTCGTGGCCGATGGCCGCGGGGTGTACGCCTACACACAGAATCGCTTGTACAAACTTAAGTACTCGGTGGTATTTTAGTTTGTATTCGCAGTTCGTCGGCGTCTGGTTGGGCGGGGAGGAGGTGGTGGGTGTGGATCGGGCGGATCGGTTGTTGTCGGGTGCGTTGCTGTTGTTGCGTCGCGCCGAGGTTCGGGTCGTCTCGGGTGGGCCCGCTGATCTGGAGCTGGTTGTGCCTGGTGGGGGCACGGTGGCGGTGAGGGTCAAGGTGTTTGGGAGGCCGCCGACCCCAAGCATTGTCGAGGGCCTGCGCCGGGGTTGTCGCGGGGACCGGTTCCTGCTTGTCACGCCCCGTGCGACGTCGTATTTGCGGGGGCTCGCGGGGGAGGGGGTGGTGGATCTGATCGCGGTCGAGGAGGGCCGTGTGATCATCGGGGGTGTCGACCACACCGCGGCGGCGTCGACCGAGGCCAGGTCGGGGGACCGGGGTTTGCGGCGTGGTCGGCGGCCGTGGACGCGGTGGGCGGTCGAACGGTTGCTGTTGTTGGCCGAGCAGCCGTTGACGCAGGTCGAGCTGGCTGCGGTGTTGGAGGTTACGCAGCAGTCGGTCTCGCATGTGTTGCGGGGTCATCGGTTCGCGTCGCGCACCGACCGTGGGTGGGTGATCGGGCAGCGCGCCGAGGCCCTCGATGGGTTGCTTGGGGAGTATCCGGGTCCGGGGGGTGTGTCGACGTACTGGTACGGACTCGATCCTGCGGTGCGGCAGGCGGAGGCGGCAGCAACATGGTGCGCTGAGAAGGGTGTGGGGTGTGTGCTGACCGGTGATGTGGCCGCGGATGTGTACGCGCCATGGCGGTTACCGGCGATGGCCGGGCTGTACAGCAGCGAGTTGTTGGACTTCACGGCGGCCGGTTTCACCCCGGCCACCGATGCGGAGTACACACTGGTGGTGACGGTGCCGGCGGACCCGACTGTGTGGCGGACCGCGGCCGCGGCGGCACAACCGACGGCGCGGGTCGATCCGACCGCGATCGACGCGGTGCCCCCGGCACGGGTCGATCCGATCATCGCGTTGCACGATGTGCTCGCCAGCCCGGGCCCGGATGCGGCGGAGGCCGGCGAGCACCTGCGTCGGGCGATCCTGGACGGAACCTGGCGTGGCTGACATTGTGCGGATCGATGCCGCCTCCAACGCGGCGGACCTGGGTTTGCGTGCGCTGGCGGATCTCGCTGCCGCCGCCTGCGGGCAGGACTACCGCATCATCGGCGGTCACATGGTGCACATTCTCAGCCACGTGTATCCCACCGCGGCGGCGGTGGCGCGGGTGACGGCGGACGCGGATGCGGGCATGGACGCCGTCGTCGCTGGTGGCGCGGATGTGCATGCGAACCTTCTCGCGCGCGGCTATCGGCGGGTGAAGGGCAATCACTATCAGGCCCCGTCCGGCGACGACACACCCCTGGCCGTAGATCTCCTGGTGCCGCTGACAACCGGCCGGCGCATGGACACCGTGTACGTGGGGGAGCACGGTTTCGATGCCATTCCGGGGCTGAGTCTGGCGTTGGCTGCCCCGCCGGTCGAGGTGTCGGTCCACGCGCGCCTGCACCGGGGAGACACTCTGGTCTTCGATGTGCTGGTTCCGGATGTCGAGGCAGCGGTGGTTCTGAAGGTGCTTGCGTGGCACAGTCGTTCGGCGGCAAAGGATGTCACCGATCTTTGCTCGCTGATGGCGATCGTGCACGAGCACAAGGCGCGACTGACGGGATGGAAGCTCGGTACCGCGCAGAGCGGAACACGCGGGGATGCTGCGCGGGCGTTGTATGTCTTGGTGGCGATGATCGATCGGCAGCAGCGGATCGATGGACTGACGATGCCGGCCGCGCGATTGGGAGCGCTGATTCGAGCCCACATACGCGAGCCCGTGCCCGGTCGGTAACGCAATGTATTTGTATGGGTGTTCGGCGCGAAGCGCTGCTGTCAGTGCAATATGCCGTCAGTCGGGTGCTGGGTACCGAGCGGGCACGTCTGAATCCGGTCCGGGAGGCGCTCCGCGCCGACGACGGCGCGTTGCACCGCCGGTTGCTGCCGATCCGGGAGGAGGCCGGCCTGCCGGAGGAGATCTCGGCGCTGCGGCTGTTCGATGTGATCGCGTGGATGGACGGCAAGTACCGCGGCCTCGGAGAGCGCTCGGACCGACCCGGGGAAGATGCCACGTCCCGGGGTGACCGGCGGTCGGCTTCCTGGCAATTCACCATGGGGAGGATGGGGATTCGGGCAGCTGCCGCATTTCAAGGACATGGAGGCCCAGCGACTGGAAGCGGTTAAGAGCGTGTCTCATGTGGATGAAGTGATGTGTGGGACATAATGTGACGCGTGGTAGATGAGTTGTCACTGAGGTTGGTGCCGGATGCGTTGTGGGAGATAGTCGAACCGTTGATTCCGCCTTTTGTCGCCCGGCCGCAGGGAGGTGGCAGTGCCCCCGCCGATGACCGAGCGGTGTTCACCGCGATCGTGTATGTGCTCACCAGCGGATGTGCGTGGCGGCACCTGCCACCGTCCTTCGGGGTGACCGTGCCGACCGCGCATCGACGGTTCAGTGCCTGGGTGCGGGATGGGGTGTTCGAAAAACTCCATCGCGAGGTGCTCGACCAACTCGGTAGTGCGGGCGAACTCGACTGGACGGCAGCAATCCTGGACGCGGCGAGCGTCCGGGCAAAAAGAAGGGTTCGCTGACCGGCCCCAGTCCCGTCGACCGCGGCAAGAAGGGATCGAAGATCCACGTCCTATCCGAAACAAATGGAATCCCACTGGTCGTGGGTGTGACCGGGGCGAACACCCACGACAGCACGATGCTGCAACCGATGGTGGCCGCGCTTCCGGCGACGAAGTCCAGGCGCGGACCACGCCGACGCAAGCCGGGAAAGCTTCGCGCCGACAAGGGCTACGACTACGACATTCACCGACGGTGGCTGCGCGAACGAGGCATCGTCCCGCGGATCGCCCGCCGTGGCATCGAGCGAAACGATCGCCTCGGCCGGTACCGGTGGAAGATCGAACGCACCATTGCCTGGCTCACCGGCTACCGGCGTATGACCATCCGCTACGAACGCTACGGCGAACACTTCGCTGGCTTCCTTCACCTCGCCGCCGCACTCACCTGCTTCAAAAAAACTTCCCACATGAGACACGCTCTAAGCAGCCCGTAGAGATGGGCGTCGATCACGGTGCCGTAGAACAGGGTCTGGTCGGACAGGGCGGCGCGGCGGGGACTATCAGAACTTCGGTGGAAGTAGCTCTGGCATATGAATTTAGTTTCCAGTTGCGGTGATTCGGCCTTCGAATGTGATAGCAAACGCATTGAGGGCTGGTTTCCACCTCGTCACCCATCGTGCTCTTCCCTTGCCGGTTGGGTCCAGCGCACGGGTGGCGAGGTAGAGACATTTGAGCGCGGCCTGGTCGCTGGGGAAGTGCCCACGCGCCCGTACTGCCCGCCGGTAGCGAGCATTGAGGGACTCGATCGCATTCGTCGAACAGATGACCCGTCGGATCTCGGCGTCGTAATCAAGGAACGGCACGAACTCGCTCCAGGCGTTCTCCCACAGCCGGACGATCGCCGGATACTTCGGACCCCACTTGTCGGCGAACTCGGTGAAACACTCCCGGGCCGCGGACTCGTTGACGGCGGTGTAGATCGGACGCAAGTCCCGCGACATCTCGTCCCAGTACTGCCGCGAGGCATAACGGAACGTGTTGCGCAACAGGTGAATCAGACACGTCTGTACCACCGCGAGAGGCCACACGGTAGTGATCGCCTCCGGCAGCCCCTTGAGTCCGTCACAGACGATCATGCAGACATCTGCAACGCCGCGGTTGCGGATCTCGGTCAGCACGGCGAGCCAAAATTTGGCCCCCTCACCACCGTCGCCGGCCCACAAACCGAGGATCTCGCGTTCCCCGGCGGTGGTAACGCCGATGGCGACGTAGACGGGCCGGTTGGCGACCTGACCGTCGCGGATCTTGACGTGAATGGCATCGATGAACACCACCGGATACACCGGGTCGAGAGGACGGACGGACCAGTCGGTCATCTCCGCGATCACCTTGTCGGTGATCTTGCTGATCGTCTCTCTCGAGACCGATGCTCCGTAGACGTCGTCGAAGTGCGCCGCGATTTCCCCGGTGGTCAGGCCCTTCGCCGAGAGTGACAGAACGATCTCGTCGACACCGGTCAACCGGCGCTGGCGTTTCTTGACGATCTGCGGATCGAACGAAGCGTCGGTGTCGCGGGGGACCTGGATCTCGACCGGTCCGATTTCCGTGAGCACCGTCTTGCTGCGGCGTCCGTTCCGGGAATTACCTCCGTTTCGGCCTGTGAACTGGTGCTTCTCGTAGCCGAGGTGCTCGTCCATCTCGGCTTCGAGTGCGATCTCGAGGACGTTCGCGGTGAGCTGGTTGAGTAACCCGTTCGGGCCGACCAACTCGACACCTTCGGCCCTGGCTTGAGCCAACAGTTGCTGGGCCAACTTCTGGTGGTCAATCTTCGACTGATCCATGGGATCAAGTGTTTCGGTCATCGTCTTGCCTTCTCGCCAAGGAACTCGGCGTGTCGGCCAGATCCAGTTCAACCGTTATCCCGACAGTCCCGCGCGGCGCAGTTCGGGGAAAGCTTCGGCGAGTGTGTCCGACACGAGGTCGGCGACGCGGAATTCGTAGCGCATGTGCACTCATTTCTCGACGGCGGTGAGGTGGGTCGACCATGTTGATCTTCTGCCTGAACGTGCTATTCGGGTTGTTCGAGGGCGTCGGTGATGCGGTCGTGGATCCAGGTTTCGAGGTTCTGGCCGGCGGTGTGGGCGGCGGCGTGGGCGCGGGTGTATTCGTCGTTGCTGAGCCGGATGGGGATGCGGTGGGCGGGGCCTGGGGTGGGCCTGTGGGCGAGTTCGTGTCTGAGGTGCTGGCGCATTTCGCTGATGGGTAGGGATGCGAGGGCGGTGAGGATTTGAGCGCCGGTGGAGGTGGGGTCGTCGAGCAGGGCTAGGAGGAGGTGGTCGGTGCCGATCTCCTCGTGCCCGAGCAGGGCCGTCTGGCGCAGACTGCCCTCGGGGACCTTCTTCGTCTTCGCCGGTGATCGGGATGTGCCCCGCGGCCGGGGCGGAGCCCGCCGGTGCGCTGACATCCTCGAGCTTGCTCTCGAGGGCCGGCGGTGACACCCCATAAGGTCAGTGCTGCCGTTCCGGGGCCGCCGGCGTCGAAGATCTGGGGCGGGCAGGTGTTCGGTGCCGACGGAGTTCTGGTGGTGGCGCGGGCGGCTCCGGCGGCGAGGACGACCACCTGACGGGTTTGATCGGAGAATCTCTCGAACACCATGACGCGCCCCTCCCCATGCGTCGCCGCGAGCGACGCGATCCGCTGCTGAATCTCTGCTGCCCATTCTGGGTGGTGTGTAGGTGGTTATGGGTGGGATCGACCTCGGCAGCCTTGGGCGTAATGGTGCTGTGACCTGCTGTGATGATGTGTCTCCGGTTTGTGGTGTGGGGGCGCCGGCGACTTGTAGGGGAGTGTCGGCGCCGGGGTTGTCGGCGGGCGCGCGGGTGTCTGTTCCGTCCGATTTTGAGCCGGTTTTGAAAGGTGTTGATAGACAACGTATTTGGGTGTCTCAAGATTTTCGAATGTTTTGGGTTGTGTGGGACGTTCATCGCGAGATACGCCCAGATGACGACGCCACCGCGAGTCGTCCCCGGTCTCGCCGAGGGGCTGAGCACGCACGACGGCAAGCTGCTGTCGACGGAGGTCGCTGACGCGCACGGGTATGCCGCCGCCCTGTAATTTTGGATTCGTTGGTCGCATCGACTATTCACCGAGATCAGTGAGCTGCCTGATTTGGCCGTCCGGCGGCTTACCGTCCGGTCGGCACGATCCCTATCCCGGCAAGCCCTCTGCCGCGTCAGCCCGTGGAGCTTCCGCGCGGATGTCTTTGAGGGCATTCGCATGGCGTGGGTGGTCGGCAGGACTGTGTCCCCGATGAACGGCGGACTGGACGATGAGATCTGAGCGGTGGCGTGGTGTGCGACGGTCTGGTTCTGTGGTTCCTTTCGGGCTTGCGGCTGCGTTGGATTAAGTCAGGTACGGAGTGTTGTGACGTGCTCATATGTGTGTAGGTGGGAGGTGGGGGCGGCGTTGCCCGAACTCGGTTGCGGTTTCGATGGCGTGGGCGAGTTGGAGCAGGCGGGCTTCGTTGCGGTGGGGCCCGATGATTTGGAGGCCGACGGGTAGTCCGGTGGGGGTGAAGCCGCCGGGTACCGACATTGCTGGGCATCCGGTGGCGGAGATCAGGTAGGCGGATTTCATCCAGTCGAGGTAGGTGTTCATTGCCTCGCCGTCGATGGTAGTGGGGTAGTTCCATTCGATGGGGAATGGTGCGACTTGGCTGACGGGGGCGAGAAGTAGGTCGTAGTCGTCGAAGAAGGCCCGCATGCGGTGGAAAAGTTCGGTGCGCAGGATTTCAGCGCGTCCGATGTCGTGGCCGGTGAGGGTGCGACCTTGTTGGATGTTCCAGATGGCATTGGGTCCGAGTGCGGATCGCTGGGTGTCGAGGAGTGGTCCATAGCTGAGTTCGAGTTGCCACGCTCGCAGGGTGAGGAATACCTCGTCGGCGCCGCTGAGGTCCGGGCATGCTTGTTCGAGATGGCATCCCATCGAGGGCAGGGCGCCGACGGTCGCAGCCAGCGTTGCGGTGACGTCAGGGTCGACCGGGAGGCCGCCGAGGTCCGGTGCCCAGGCGATCTTGAGTCCGCGCGCGGACCGCTCGTACTCGAACAGAGGGTTGTCGTCTTCGAAGCTGATGGGACTTCGGGGGTCCGGCCCGGACATCACGGACAGCAGCAGTTGCAGGTCGCCGACGTTCCGGGCGAGCGGGCCTTTGACGGACAGGTACCCCCATGCGGCTTTGTTCGGCCAGGTCGGTACACGGCTGGCGCTGGACCGGATCCCGAGGATGTTGTTGAACGACGCGGGGTTGCGGAGCGAGCCACCGGTGTCGCTGCCGTCGGCGATGGGAATGAGGCCGGCGGCGAGGGCAGCGGCGGCGCCGCCACTGCTGCCACCGGCGCTGCGGGTGCGGTCGTAGGGGTTGCGGGTCGCTCCGAAGAGGGGGTTGACGGTGTGTGATCCCAGGCCGAGTTCGGGGACGTTGGTTTTGCCGATCGGGATTGCGCCGGCGGCGTGGGTTCGTTCGACCACGAGTTGGCTGCGGGTCGGGATGTTGTCGGAGAAGATCGGGGACCCATGGGTGGTGCGCAGCCCGGCGGTCTCGAGGGTGTCCTTGTGGGCGATCGGCAGCCCGTGAAGAGGCCCGAGAGATTCACCGGACATAGTGCGGGCGTCGGCTTTTCGTGCGAGTTCGAGGGCGTGCTCGGGTTGGACGGTGACCATGGCGTTGATCATGGGATCGATCTGCTCGATCCGGGACAGGTGCGCGTGTACGAGTTCTTCCGAGGAGATCTCGCGGTTTCGGATCGCGGCGGCTTGCTCGCGGGCGGTCCAGTAGTGAATGTCGGCCATCAGAAGCTCTCCATGATCTGCACGGCGGCAAGGACAACGAACATCGCCAGTGCGGCTATGAGGATGGCGTTGGAGGCCAGACCGTTGCGGAGCGAGACCGTGACGTTCTTCCGGTTGAGCAGGACCAGCAAGGTGGCGGACAGGATCGGCAGCACGAGGGAGCCAACGGCCGCATAGACCAGCACCAGCGCGACGGGACGTCCGGTGAAGACGAGAACTATGGAGGAGGTCAGACACAGCAGCACGAAGCCGCGGAACACCCAGCTTTTCTCGGAGACGTAGGAGCCGGCGGCGTCTTCGGGGACCTGGCGGATGGTGCGCAGCGAGTCCGACAGCAGGTACGCCAGCGCGTTGAATCCACCGACGAGGGCGGCGGTGACCACCATGAAGAAGGTAACCAGGAACAGCACCCGGGTGGCGGATCCGAGGTCGGCGCCGAGGGGTTCGGAGAGGGCGGCGAGGCCGTCGGCTCCCTTGATGGATCGACCTGTCCCGTAGACGAAACCGGTCCCGACGATGGTCGTGGCGATCACGAACACGAACACGATGGCGTAGCTCGTTGCCGCGTCGATTCGCATGATCGGAACCCAGTCGCGGGTGTTCCATTTCTTCTCGCGGACCCAGTAGCTGTACGCGGCGATCCCGGCGGTGCCGCCGACTCCGCCGATCAGCGCGACGACGTCGATGAGCGATCCACTCGGGAAAGTGGGGCGTAATGACTGAACGAACCCACCCCAGTCGTCGAGGTGCGCCAGTGTGATTCCGGCGAGGGTGACCATCAACCCGAATTTGAGGAGGATGAACCACTTCATCGTCTGCTCGAATGCGGTGTAGCGGCCGTACAGGACGATGGCGGCGGCCAGGATCGCGATCACGATGGATGCCGGTACCACCGGAATCGCGGGGAATAGTGTGGAAACTGCCAGCGCAGCAACCGAAGACAGTCCGGCACCGTAGACCAGCGCCACCACCAGGAAAAACACGAACAGCAGGTGTGGCAACCACGCCGCAACGGTGCGGACGCCGGCGACGATGGTGGTGCCCGACGCGATGTAGTGCCGCCCGACCGCTTCGGTGACCACGAACTTGATGGACAGGCCGAGGGCTGCGACCCACAGCAACCCCATCCCGTACAGTGACGCACCCGAGATCGAGGTGATCATGTCGCCAGCGCCGACGCTCGTCGCGGCGAGGACGAGTCCGGGTCCGAGATAGGACAGTCTCCCGCGCCAGCCCGGTGCGGGGCGCGCCGTCGGCGGCGAGTAGTCGGCCTTCGCTTGCACTTCAGTCATCGTGTGTTCCTCGATTCGAGAACCCGGCCCGTCGAGCGCGGGCGGCAAGTATGTGTGTTGACTCACAATCATGCGCAAACAGTCATGGTCACGCAATATCTGGTCGAATATCGGCCCTATTCGCCGTATGATTGGCGAATGTCCGAAATTTTCGGCGCACGTCGCCGACGCCCGCTAGATCGGTTGGACCAACGGATCGCGTGCGCGCTGCAGGTCGACGGCCGGGCGTCGTGGCGATTCATTGCGGAGGTGCTCGGGGAGTCCGAGCGCACGGTAACGCGGCGCGGGACCAAGCTGGTCGCTGATCGCGCGGTCGCGATTGCTGCGCGTCCGCGGGCGCGGAGTAACACGATCGTGGGGGCGCATTGCGAACTGGGGCAGTCCAGGATCGTAGCCCGGGCCTTCGCTCAGCGCGGCGACAGTTTCCTCGTCCATATTCTCACCGGTACACCCGAATGCGTGGTGCTGCTGGACTGTCCTCGGGAGCGGCTCGGGGAGTTGGTGTTCGAGGAACTTCCGGGGGTGCGCGGGCTGATCAACACGTTCACCCAACCGGTGCTGCGACAGACACACACGATCTCGCGGTGGCGTCCGGACGTGCTGAACGACGACGAGGTTCGGGCCCTGGTGGGCGATCGGCGCGACGAATCCGACGGTGACGGACCGGCCGCGACTACTCGGGACAAGGCGGATGATCTGTTGCTGCAGGCCCTCGGCGCCGACGGTCGGCGGTCGGTCGACGAGTTGTCGAGGCTGACCGGTCTGTCCGATACCACCGTGCGTCGGCGAGTGGAGAGGATGAGGCGGGATGGTGATTTGGTGATTCGGGCGATCGTCGAGCCCGCACTGCTGGGTTTGCCGGTCGAAGCGGTGGTGTGGGTGACCGCCAAACCCACCGAGGTCGAATCGGTGGCTCGAGAGCTGGGGCGGTCACCCTTCGCCCGCTATGTCAGCGTGGTCGTGGGAGACCGACAGATCATCGCCATTGTGGCCATGCCCAGCGAGGCGGTCTTGTATGAATTCGTGACACGCAGTTCGTGGCTGGGCAATGTGCATTCGGTCGATACGGCCATCATTCTCGAGACCTACAAGCGCGGCGGAGCGCTCACGGTCACGGGAAACTGACGCAAAGACCTGGGAATCGTTCTGGATGAATCGGCGGCACGCACGCTCGGCCGGTGTGGTGTGGTGTGGTGGCGGTGGTGAGGGGTGCTCTCGCCACCGCCACCCGGAAGCGATTGTTAGCTCATGGTTTTCAAGATCTGCCGTTACTCGTCGATCACGCGCGCGATCGCTTCGATCTCGAACCTGAAGTTACGCGCGAGCCCGGATTGCACCGTGCTCCGGCTCGGCATCGGCGCGGCGAAACGCTCCCGGTAGAGGGAGTCGAACTCGGGGTACAGGTCCATGCTGGTGAGGTAGCAGGTGGTTTTGACCACCACCGACAGATCGGAACCGCCGGCGTGCAGGACAGCTTCGAGGTTGTCGATCGCTCGGTGGACCTCGTCCCGGAACGTCTCCTCCCGTTCGGAGGTGTTGGCGTTCATGCCCACCTGTCCTGAGGTGAAGATCAGGTCTGCAACCTTGGTGGCCTGGGAGAACGACGCCATCTGAGGAGCGGTCGGCGTCGAGACAGTTGTGAAGTGAGTTGCCGTCATTGTCGGTTTCAATTCCTAACGAAGGGGGCTCAGTGCCGCGAGCTCGGCGGGTGGACGGCCCGAGATGATTTGTTGGGTCAGTAGCTTGCCGGTGAGGGGGCCGTGCGCGATGCCCCACATCCCGTGTCCTCCGCAGATGAATACACGCTGGGATTCGGTGCGGCCGACCAGCGGCAACCCGTCCACAGTGCACGGACGGGAACCGACCCACTCATCCCTTCGGCGCGACCAGTCGACGTCACCGAGGATCGGGGTCGCGGCGGCAATGATCGTCTCGATGCTCTTGCGGTCAAGCGGCCGTTCCGGGTCGGCGAACTCCATGATCCCGGAGACACGCACGCGGCCGTCGAGTGGCGTGAACACCACCTTCTGGGACGGCAGATAGGTCGGTGTTGTGGGCAGCCCCTCGGCGGGCATGCTGAAGCTGTATCCGCGTCCTGCCTGCACCGGCGTGCGGACACCGAACTTCCGGGCAAGTGGGGAAATCCATCCCCCGGCGGCGAGGACCACGGTGTCGGTGCGCAGGGTGGTGCCGTCGGCGAGGTCAACTCGGACATCGCCGCCGGTGTCGCTGATTCCGGTGACGGCGTCGCCTTCGAGCACCCTTCCGCCGGCTTCGACGACAGCCTTGTACAGAGACGCCAGGAACCGTGGAGGATCGATCGAGCGTTGGCCTCGGAGCAAGATCCCCGCCCGGATTCGGTCGCTCAGGGTCAGCTCCCGATCTCGTGTGGCATCCCCATCGAGCACGTCGAGGTCGACGGGCATCCCCGAGCTGCCGAGGTGGCCGATCTCGGTGAGCATCTGCTCTCGCTGGTCTTCATCGGCGAAAGCGATGAGAACGGGGTCCTGCCGCCACATCGTATCGGCGACCCCTCCCTGGGCAAGGTCGTCGTAGGCGTCGAGAGCCTGCCGATTGAGGACCGACAATGCTTGCAGGGCTACCTGCCATCGGCGGTGAGTGCAGTTCCTGGCGAATCGGGCGAGAAACCGTGCGAGAGTCGGATCGACTGGGAGGGGCACTCTGACGGGCGAGGTCGAGGAGAAGGCCTTCAGGCCCACCCGCAGCGCAGAGGGCTCGGGCAGTGGCACCGCGAGAGCAGGTGAGAGCCACCCCGCGTTTCCCCATGAAGCGCCGGCGCCGACATGACCACGGTCGACGACCGTGACCTCCACACCCTCCTGCAGCAGAAACCACGCGGTCGACAGGCCGGCAACACCGGCTCCGACCACGACCGCGGTACGCGGCGAGACAGCACTGGACATGTGAAGGTTCTCCTCATCTGAGTTCTAGCACCAGGCCGACTTTTCGGCGCCGGATGGATGGATCTAACGCACCGAGCATCGTCCTAAACCGGAAAGAAATACGCTAGAGCTTTGGCTCTTTCGGCAGAAAGAGACGAAATGATGGCGAATATCCGAAATCTGCAGGTAGCGCCGTCATCCACGTCGAAAGCCGATGCCGCTGGTCGCGGCCGGGAATTGCGACGCCCCCCAAGTCACGCCGCCACAACACCACTACTTTCTGGGGAAGACACGACGCTGTCCGTCGATGACCACCAGGACACCGTCCTCACGGAGGTTCACGAGCGATCGGGTGCAACACACCGTGCTCACGGACCGACGCCACGAACCACACCGACTTCGCGCCGGTCACCAGTATCGGGCGGCGGCGCTCGGTGCGCTACCGAGTCACCGGTCGCGTTCTGATGCTTCTCTCGTTCGCGCCCTGGCGTGCCGGCTGCGTGGCGCGGTTTCGCCGATCGCCGCAGGGTGTCGCTGCGTAGCGGGGGCGGAAGATCTCGCAGGAGTCCTCGAGTCGGGTCCGCACTGCACGTTGTGCGCACGGATTGCGGGTGCGGGACCCGTCGGATAGGTTGCGCCGGTACGGGCGCGGTGGTGTTGTTGTCCGGGTCCACGGCTTCGTGAGCTCTCCCGGCGGGCAATGTCCTCGTGCCTCGTGCGTTCTCGCGGACAAAAGCGACGGGCAGATACGGCAATCAGTACTTGCGACGATGAGCAATCTGCACGCCGATGACGGTGCGCATCCACTCGCGGTGTTCATCCTGTCAACCGTCGCCGGTCGGTCTTGCATCGGACGTGATCGCCACGCTTTCCCGTAATCGGTTGAAGTGACGTGTGACGACGGGGGATTGCACCATCTGCCCGATGTTGTGTTCTTGGGCGGGAGTGTCATGTTGTGCGCACCTGGCCGTCGAGATCGCCACCCCGTGGACCGGTGACGGTGACGCAGTCCATCCCGCGCGTCCTCGTGAATGAAATGGTTTGCCTGACAGACCGACCCGCGCCTGCGCCGGGTGACCGCCCTGTAGATGGGACGGCCAACTCGATGGATCAACCGTCAGATACTGACGACGCGGCAGATTTTGGGGCCGGGCGGGTGAGTTTGCTGGAGCAGAAGTCCCTCAAGTATGTCCGGGTTGGGAAGTCGACGTCGTTGATCAGGGTGCTGGTCACCATCGCGAGAATGCGTTGGTAGAACACGCTTGGGGTGATGCCGAACTCGGGCAGGATGTATTCGTCTCCTCCGCCGAATCGGGACCATTTGGTGGCGAACGCCAGCATGGCCTGATCGTCTCGGGTCATTGTTCCTCCTCGTCCCCCGGCTGGGTGATGCTGATATTGGTCAGAGATCGTCTGCGGTGAAGCCGTTTTCGAGCCGTTGTTTGACGGTGGTGAGGAAGCGGGCGGCGTCGGCGCCGTCGACGATGCGGTGGTCGTAGGAGATGGACAGGTAGGCCATCGACCGCACCTCGATGCGGAGCTCGCCGTCGTGGCGGCTCGGGACCAGTCGTTCGACCACCGCCCCGACACCGAGGATGCCGGTCTGGGGTTGGTTGATGATCGGGGTGTCGAACAGAGCGCCGCGGCTGCCGGTGTTGGTGAGGGTGAAGGTGCCGCCAGATAATTCGTCTGCGGTGATCGTGCCGGTGCGGACCTTGTCGGCTTTGTCCGCGATCGCCCGGGCCAGGTCTTCGATCCCGAGGGTCTGGGCATTCCGAATGACCGGCACCATCAAGCCTTTTTCGCTGTCGACGGCCATGCCCAGGTGGCAGTGGTCGTAGTAGGTCATCTCGGTGACCTCGGTGTTCAGCGAGGCGTTGAGGACCCGGTGCTCGGCGAGTGCGTCGACGGCGGCTTTGGCGAAGAACGGCAGGAAGGAGAGCTTGAGTCCGGTCCGGTGCAGGAATTCGTTCTTGTGGGTGGCCCGCAACCGGGCGATCGCGGTGACGTCGACCTCGAGCACCGTGGTCAGCTGGGCGGCGGTCTGCAGCGATTCGACCATCCGCTGGGCAATCGTGCGGCGGATGCGCGGCAGCTTTTCGGTGGTCGAGCCGGCCACAGGCTGCGACGCAACGGTGCCTGCCGTGTCCGGCTCCGGCGGCGGCGAGGGAACCGCCGCCGGGGCCGGGGGCACCGCTGCTGCGGTCTGTGCCGGTTCCGCCGCCGGTGCCGGTATGGGTGGGGCCGCGGGAGCCGCAGCCGTGCCGCCGGTTTCGGTGATGATGGCCAGTTCGGCGTCGATGGCGACGACGTCGTTCTCCTCGGCGAGGTGCCGGTGGAGAATTCCGGTGACCGGTGATGGGATCTCGGTGTCGACCTTGTCGGTGGCGACCTCGAGGAGTGGTTCCTCTGCGGTGACGTGGTCACCGGGTTGTTTGAGCCACCGGGTGATGGTGCCTTCGTCGACGTTTTCCCCGAGGGCCGGCATCCGCACCGTGGTGCCTGCGAGTTGTTCGGTTGTCATGGTGGTGTCCTGCTCCTGGCCTGTGTGCGTGCGGGTCTCGGTGAAATCAGGGGATGATGTCGAGCGCCGCCCGCACGATGCTGTCGGTGTCGATGCCGTGGTAGCGGTACACCTCGTCGAGGGAGCCGACCTGCCCGAACTTGCTGACCCCAAGGCAGGTGCTGCGCACCTGGTTGATCCCGGCGAGGAACGCCAGCGTGTGCGGGTGCCCGTCGAGGACGGTGACGATCGGGGTGGCGCGATCGGCGGGGAACAGTTGGTCGAGGATCCAGCTCTCACCGGGTCCGCGGCCCTGCCGCGCCTGCATGGCCTCGAACAGCAACCCGGGGCTGGTGATGCAGACGACGTCGGCGGGGATGGCTTGCTCGGCGAGACGATCGGCGGCCTCGAGGCCTTCGGTCATCATTGCCCCGATCGCGACGATGGTGACCTGCGCATCATCTCGGCGGACGAGGGGGTAGCCGCCGGCCACCACCTGACGGCGACGGCGCTCGCGGGCCGCCGGGTCCGTGGGCACCGCGGCCAGGGTCTGATCGACCGGGCGGGTGGACAGCCGCAGGTAGGCGGAGGTGCCGTCCGGGCGGCCGAGCCGGCCGATGCTGGCCAGCAAGGCCCACTCGGTGTCGATCGCGAACGCCGGTTCGTAGCTGATGCACCCGGGCTGCTCGAGACCGATGGACGGGGTCTTGATCGACTGGTGCGCACCGCCTTCGGCGGCGAGGGTGACACCGGAGGGGGTGCCGACCAGGATCGACTGCCCGCCCGCGTAGATGCCGTACGACCAGGGCTCGAGGGCGCGTTCGACGAACGGGTCGTACATCACCCCGATCGGGAACAGCGGCTGCCCCCACCGGCTCCAGGTGGCGCCGAGCTCACCCATCAGTCCGACCAGGTTGGTTTCGGCGATGCCCAGTTCCATGTGCTGCCCGGTGGGCCGCTCATTCCAGTGCATGATGGTCTCGCGGTCGTCCTCGAACCAGTTGCGGCGCTCGGCCGCCGACCACACGCCGACCTTGTTGACCCACCCACCGAGGTTCGTCGTCGAACTCACGTCCGGGCTGACCGTGACCACCCGTTTCGCGGCCTCGGGAGCCTCGCGGGTCAGGTCCAGCAGCACCCGGCCCAGCGCCGCCTGGGTGGTGGCGGTGCCCTTCGGGGTGCGGCCGATGTCGGTCGGGATCGTCAGCGCGGGCAGCGCCGGGACAGGGTTCCGGCGCAGCCGCTCCGCGTTACTCGCGCACCGCCGCCCGGCTGGGGAGTCGGCGTCGAACCGGCCCCACGGCGACGCCGGGTCCATGCCCAGATCGGCCGCGAGCGAGGCGAATTCGTCCACCGACAGCAGCGACGAGTGGTTCTGCGGGTGCCCCTGTGTGGGCAGCCCGTAGCCCTTGATGGTGTAGGCGATGATCACCGTCGGCCGGGTGTCGTCGATCTGCCGATAGGCCGCGGTCAGCGCGGTCAGGTCGTGGCCGCCGAGGTTGCGGATGGCCGCGATCAGGGTGGCGTCGTCGAGACCGGCGATCAGCGCGCTGATCTCGGCGCTGCCGGGGCCGTTCCCGGGCAGGCGGGTACGGACCTCGTCGGCGCTGCACCGCAGCAACCGCTGGTATTCGGGGTTGGGCATATCCAGGATGCGGGTGCGCAGCGCCTGCCCGCCGGGGCGGGTGAACAGTTCTTCGAGGAGTTTGCCGAACTTGACGGTGATCACCTGCCAGCCGGCGGCGTCGAACATCTTCTCCAACCGGTTGGCGGCGATGTTCGGAATCACCCGGTCCAGGGACTGCCGGTTCAAATCGACGATCCACACGACCTCGCCGAGGTCGGCGATGCCCGGGTCGAGGATAGCCTCCCACACCGCGCCCTCGTCGAGTTCGGCGTCCCCGACCAGCGAGTACTGGCGACCTGTGCCGGCGCCGCCGGTGGTGGTTTCGACGTATCGGCGGGCCATGGCCCCCCAGATCGGCGCGGTGGCGCCGATGCCCACCGAGCCGGTGGAGTAGTCGACGGTGTCGGGGTCCTTGGACCGGCTGGGGTAGGACTGCAGACCACCGAATTCCCGCAGGGTGGTCAGGTACTTCTCGTCGAGTTCACCGAGCAGGTAGTTGATGCCATGCAAGACCGGGGAGGCGTGCGGCTTGACCGACACCCGGTCGCCCGGTTGGAGCTGTTCGAACCAGAGTGAGGTCATGATCGAGACAATCGACGCGCAGGAGGCTTGGTGGCCGCCGACCTTGAGGCCGGTGGGATTGGGCCGGATGCGGTTGGCGTGATGGATCATCGAGGTGGAAAGCCACAACACCCGCTGCCGGATCGCTTCGAGCGTGTCGAGATCACCGGAGATACTGGTCTGCACAGGCAGGGTCGCGGTCTGATCGGCAGACAGGGCGTGATTCATCGATCTTCTCCTTCTTGAAATGCAAATGCTGTGCGAAGCGGAAGGTTCGCGTGGTTCGGACACAGGTGGTTCAGTCGGTCGACCGAACGTTGTGGGTGCGATCGAACTCGAGATGACCTGAGGGGAGAGGATCGGATCGGATCCCTGGGCCGTAGAGTGTTCCCGCTGTGCAGGACTCTCATTCAGTCCAACAGAAGGGGGTCTTATGCGCAATACTGTCGGTTCGCATTAATCAAAATGCGCACTCTTGAGGTAACCCGAAGAACGCTGGGTTGGCAGAATGCCCTGAGAGGACGTCGACGGGGCGGTCTATCCGTCGAGCTGCTGATGCGACTAGATGGTGCCCGGGTGATCGGTGACCACTTCGACAACGAGTTCGATCTCCACCGGGGCATCGAGTGGAAGGACCGCGACTCCGACCGCGGACCGAATGTGTGCGGCGTTGTCGCCGAACACCTCTGCCAGTAGTTCGGACGCCCCGTTGACTACGGCAGGCTGATTCGTGAAGTCAGGTGCGGAGGCTACATATCCGACAACCTTGACTACTCGCACGATCGAGTCAATTCCGACCAGGTCGTCTACTGCTGCGAGCGCGTTGAGTGCGCAGACACGTGCGAGTTCGATGGCTGCGGTGACGTCGACATCGGTCCCCACTTTTCCTTGGATCGGGAGTGTGCCTTCAACGAGCGGTATCTGGCCGGACGTTTGGACCAGGTTCCCCACACAGTTTGCCGGAACATACGCCGCGAGCGGCGCAGCGGTCTGTGGGAGGTGAAGAGCCATGGAACTGAGCTTTTCGGTCCACGTGGGCATATCTATCTCCTTCGGAGGGGCATGTTGAGAGAACCCGGTTACTCGGCGAGCCGCGCCATGAGGGAACTCGCCTCCTGCGACGCATCGCCGCTTTCGGTGAGATGTGCCTGTCCTGCAGGCAATTCGCGGCCGTGGTGGGCCATCGCCTGCGCGTAGAGACGCCCGGCGCGGTAGGAGGAGCGGACGAGGGGTCCGGCCATGACGCCGGCGAAGCCGATTTCCTCGGCGGTCGTGGAGTGCTCGACGAACTCCTCGGGCTTGACCCACCGTTCGACGGGGTGGTGGCGGGGGGAGGGGCGCAGGTACTGGGTGATGGTGATGATGTCGCAGCCGGCGTCGTGCAGGTCGTGCAACGCCTGGGTGACCTCGTCGGGGGTTTCGCCCATCCCGAGGATGGACTTGGTGACGAGGTTGTCTTCGCGGGCGGCGGTGATCACGTCGAGGCTGCGCTGGTAGCGGAACGCGGGGCGGATCCGCTTGAAGATGCGCGGGACGGTTTCGACGTTGTGCGCGAGCACCTCGGGGCGGGTGGCGAACACCTCGGCGAGCTGGTCGGGTTTGGCGTTGAAGTCGGGGATGAGCAGTTCGACGCCGGTGCCGGGGTTGAGCTGGTGGATCAGGCGGACGGTTTCGGCGTACAGCCAGGCGCCGCCGTCGGGGAGGTCGTCGCGGGCGACGCCGGTGATGGTGGAGTACCGCAGTCCCATCGCCTGGACGGATTCGGCGACGCGGCGGGGTTCGTCGCGGTCGAGGTCGTCGGGTTTGCCGGTGTCGATCTGGCAGAAGTCGCAGCGGCGGGTGCATTGTTCACCGCCAATGAGGAACGTTGCCTCGCGGTCTTCCCAGCATTCGTAGATGTTGGGGCAGCCGGCTTCTTCGCAGACGGTGTGCAAACCCTCGCGCTTAACGAGGCCCTTGAGCTCGGAGTATTCCGGGCCCATCTTCGCTCTCGTCTTGATCCAGTTCGGTTTGCGTTCGATCGGGGTCTCCGCATTTCGGATCTCGAGGCGGAGCAATTTGCGTCCTTGTGGCGCCACAGTCGGCTCCTCTCAGTGCTTCTGGCGAATCGGTCGTTCGAAAATAGTTCTCGCACTGAGCCGTTGCCGACAGCTGAAAATGAAGTACCGCTGCCCGGGTTAACAGTGCCGCAACCCGTCAGCGACCACCATGCCATCCCGACGCGAGGGATCGCCTCCGTCGCCGGGACCGGCACCGCTGCTGTAGTGGACATGTCACGCCCGTGTGTTGGCGCATCGAACAATGCGACGCTCGGTGGCGATCGCGCGTGGTGTGGAGCTAGCCTCTGAGGATCAGAAGATCCCGCTGTAGGCGTTCAATGCCGGCTGCCCGCCCAGGTGTGCGTAGAGAACATTGGAGTTCTTGTCGATTTCGCCGGTCTTGACGAGGTCGATCAGGCCTGCCATCGACTTGCCCTCGTAAACAGGGTCGATGATGACGCCCTCGAGTCGGCCAGTCAGCTTGATGGCCTCGATGGTCGACTCGACGGGGATTCCGTAGAGGTCACCGGCCCACCCCTCGAGTACGGTGATCTCGTCCTCGCGGAGGTCGCGGCCCAAGCCGATGAGCTCGGCGGTGTTCCGGGCGATTCGTTCGACCTGGTCACGAGTCTCTTTGATTTTGGCCGACGCGTCGATTCCGAGCACGCGGCGCGGGCGGTCCTGGCCGGCGAAGCCGGCGATCATGCCGGCGTGGGTGGATCCGGTCACGCTGCACACCACGATGGTGTCGAAGAAGACCCCGAGTTCTTCTTCCTGCTTCTGGACCTCGTAGGCCCAGTTGGCGAATCCGAGGCCACCGAGCTTGTGATCGGAACCGCCAGCGGGAATGGCGTATGGAGTACCTCCCCGCCGCTTGACGTCCTCGATGGCGTTCTGCCAACTGTCCTTGAATTCGATTCCGAATCCGGAGGGGTCGAGCCGGACGTCGGCGCCCATGATGCGGGAGAGCAGGATGTTGCCGACTTTGTCGTTGACCGAGTCCGGCCAGTCAACCCACTTCTCCTGAACGAGTACGGCTTTCAGGCCGAGTTTCGCGGCCACCGCAGCGACCTGCCGGGTGTGGTTGGACTGGACACCGCCGATGGAGACCAGTGTGTCTGCTCCCTGTTCGAGCGCGTCCGGGATGATGTATTCGAGCTTACGGGTCTTGTTGCCGCCGTAGGCAAGACCCGCATTCACGTCCTCACGCTTGGCCCAGATCTTTGCACCGCCGAGATGCTTGCTCAGCCGATCAAGCTGGTGGACGGGGCTGGGGCCGAACGTCAGGGGGTAACGCTTGAAGTCTTCGATCGCCACGTGCTTCTCCTTGAGTTGGGGAGGTCTTCCTTGTCCGGTCCCGACGTGTCGGGTTCTCTGCTCACACGCGGAGGGTGAAGGCGCTTCCCTTCCCTTGCCGTGCAGCGTGCAATATATTGCACATGGGTCGAGACGGCTTGTCAACCAGTCGCTCGTAGTCCGTGTACGGACAAGAACCCGCCAACCACTAGTGCGACCTGGAGAAACCACATGATGATCGAACGCGATTCGACCTGTTCAGAGGCGCCGCATAACGTCGGGACCTCACGTGTCAAGCGTGGCATGGCCGAGATGTTGAAGGGCGGGGTCATCATGGACGTCGTCACCCCCGATCAGGCGAAGATCGCCGAGGACGCCGGTGCGGTCGCGGTGATGGCGCTCGAGCGGGTGCCCGCGGACATCCGGGCGCAGGGTGGGGTGTCCCGGATGAGTGATCCGGACATGATCGACGGCATCATCTCCGCAGTGTCGATCCCGGTGATGGCCAAGGCCCGGATCGGGCACTTCGTGGAGGCGCAGATCCTGCAGTCCCTCGGCGTCGACTACGTCGACGAGTCGGAGGTGCTGACCCCCGCCGACTACGCCAATCACATCGACAAGTGGCAGTTCACCGTCCCGTTCGTGTGTGGTGCCACCAATCTGGGTGAGGCGCTGCGGCGGATCACCGAGGGGGCGGCGATGATCCGGTCCAAGGGTGAGGCCGGTACCGGTGACGTGTCGAACGCGACCACGCACATGCGGACGATCGGTGGGGAGATCCGCCGGTTGACCTCGCTGAGTGAGGACGAGCTGTATGTGGCGGCGAAGGAGTTGCAGGCCCCGTACGATCTGGTCGTCGAGGTCGCCAAGGCCGGGAAGTTGCCGGTCACCATGTTCACCGCCGGTGGTATCGCCACCCCGGCGGATGCGGCGATGATGATGCAGCTCGGCGCGGAGGGTGTGTTCGTCGGTTCCGGCATCTTCAAGTCCGGCAACCCGGCGGAGCGGGCCGCGGCGATCGTCAAGGCCACCACGTTCTTCGACGACCCGGACGTTCTGGCGAAGGTGTCCCGCGGGCTCGGCGAGGCCATGGTCGGCATCAACGTCGACGACATCCCCGTCCCGCACCGGCTCGCCGAACGCGGCTGGTGATCCCCGCGGGCAAGAGGGGAACGGTGGGGCAGAGGAACGCAGACTGATGTCAGATCCGGGCGTCTCATCCGGGCATCTCCCGCCCCCATCGGTCGTTGCCCGACACGACTTCCGCGCCTGCCACATGCAGTTCCCGAGGAAAAGGTGAGATACGATATTTTGCATGCCGATACCATCAGAGCGCGGTAGGCACAAAAGGTCATTGCTGCGCGAGAACGCCTACGTCTCGCTCCGGGACGCGATCGTCAACGGTACCTTCGCGCCCGGGGAACAGCTGCGTGACGCCGAGTTGGAGGAGTGGCTCGGAATCAGTCGCACCCCGATCCGGGATGCGATCGCGCGGCTGGAGTCGGCGGGTCTCGTGCACACCGAACCAGGCCGGTCCACTGTGGTGTCGACGATCGAGCGCAAGGCGATTCTGGATGCGCAGAGCGTGGCCGCCTCGACGCATGCTCTCGCCGTTCGGATCGCGGTGCCGCTGATGGGTAAGCGGGAATTCGATGCCATGGAGAAGGCGAACAAGCAATTCGCGGCGGCGTTCGCCGCGGGCGATGTAGATCTGGCGTTGCGTAGTGACGACGAGTTCCACGGCGTAGCGGTTACGGCGAGCCAGAATCAGGTCATCCCCACAGTACTCGAGCACGTGACCCCTGTCCTCAGGCGGATTGAACGCCTACGGTTCTCGTCTCTCTCGGGGCGCGAGTCCATCGCTCAGCACAAGCAGATCGTCAAGCTCTGCCGCAGCGGTGATGCGGACGGGGCGGCGGCGGCGGTTCAGCGAAATTGGGAAACCTTGGCCCTGCTAGTCGATCGTGACGAACTGGCAGAACCGCAGAATGCCGACCCGCAGACGGGGAATTCGACTGCTTAAAGGAACTCTCGCTCCTGGTTACTCTCTTAAAAACGCTGTCGTACGGCTCCGCGCAGATAGCCTGTGCGCTTTGTGGTACGCCGATAACGGGATCAAACTGAAAGCATTGGGAATGCCAATCGCGACAATCAACGAAATTCAACTCAACTACGAGGTCAGCGGCGAAGGTCCGCTCGTGGTGTTGATCATGGGGACCGGCAGCCCTGGCAGGGTCTGGAAGCTGCACCAAGTGCCGGCGCTGGTCTCTGCAGGGTTTAAGGTCTGTATCTTTGATAACCGAGGAATCGAACCGAGCAGCGCCAACTTCGATGTCATCACCATCGACGAACTGGTTGCGGACACTGCGGCATTGATCGAACACATCCGGGATACCAGTACTTCGCGAGCTTTCGTCGTCGGGACCTCGCTGGGCGCACGCATTGCCCAGGAACTCGCACTGGCTCGACCGGACCTGGTCGAGAAGGCCGTCTTCCTCGCCGGTCATGCGCGGTACGACGAACTGCAGAGAACCCTTGTCGAGGGCGAACTCGAGAATGCCAACCGGCAGATGACCATGTCCCCGAAATACCATGCCGCCGTCACCGCCGCGTTGAACCTGTCACCTACAACACTAGAAGACGACAGCAGCGCACGGATGAGGCTCGACGTCTTCGAGTACTCGCTTCCAAACAACAGTCGTGGTGTACTCGCGCAGAAGCGAATTGCTCCCGACTTCGATCGCAGGGCGGCGTATCGACAGATCGCTGCGCCGTGCCTGTCTATCGGCTTTGCCGACGACCGCATGATCCCATCGTCATCCGCCGCCGAACTCGCACGTCTCATACCCGGCGCCCGATACATCGAGATCCCCGACGCCGGGCATTACGGCTACCTCGAGCAACCGGACACGGTGAACATCGAAATGGTGAACTTCCTGGCCAACTGACCGGGATAGCGTGGAACCGGCCCTTCAGAGATTAAGGCCCAGTTCAGCGACCGCACGGCGAGGCATCAACCGCAACGGTGCCCCGCATCGTTGGCGTGTGTTCTGCCAACTGTCTTCGAATTCAAATTGGCGAATGGAAATGCTCTCGAAAACCAGGGCGGTTCAACCTCGCCGACCACACCTTCTTTGGTGAAAGTCCGTCTCGTAGAACACCTCTGGTGGGCCTAGGGAGGCCTGGGCAAGTGTGGTCGGGTGGTCACCTGCACCCCTTTCATCGAGTAGTTTCCGGCGCGGCCTTGCCAAAGCAACCTAAAC